>DATFRS010000352.1:0-17018 GCA_035263065.1 Rhodanobacteraceae bacterium | reverse complement strand
CGCATACAGCGTCCCGTCGAACGCGAAGCCGACCTTGCTGTAGCGCGTCGGCGGCACGTTCTCGATGCCCCAGGTCACGCCGCCGTCGGTCGAGCGGAACACGCCGCCCGAGTTGTTGCCCTGGTAGGCGACGGCCATCTGCATCGGATTGAGCGGATTGGACGCGATCGAGAACAGGGGCAGTTCCGAGATGCCGTTCGACGACGCGGCGAACGTGTCGCCGCCGTCGTTCGACTTGAACACCGCGAGCGACGTCGTGCCGGTGTAGAGCGTCGTCGAGCTCCCCGGCGCGAAGCGGATCGACTGGGTCGCGAGCGCGTCGGTGCCGCCGATGCCGGTGTCCCAGCTGGTGCCGCCGTCGGTGGTCCGGTTGATGCCGGCGCCGTCGGTCGAGACGAAGATCGTCTGCGCATCGTTCGGATCGACCGCGATGTCGGTGACGACGAGCAGCGGCCAGGTGCCGTCGTCGAGCGGCGTCCACGTCACGCCGAGATCGGGCGACGTGTAGAGGCCGAGGAACTGCGAGCCGAAGAGCTGCCCGCCGCCGACGAGGAGCCGCGTACCGTCGTAGACGACCGCGTTGATCGGCTCGCCGTTGAGGCCGTCGCTGCGATCGTCCCAGGTGGTGCCGCCGTTCGTCGTGACCCAGACCTCGCCGCCGCCGAAGGCGCCGTGGAACACGGCGATGACGGTGTTCGAATCGTTCGGATCGACCGCGATGCCGGCGCCGACCATCGGCGCGCCGTGCGGCGGCGTCATGTCGTCCCAGGTCGCGCCGCCGTCGGTCGAGCGCATGAGATTGACGGCCTGCGCGCCGCCCGCGTCGGTGACGCCGACCCAGATCGTCTGCGCGTCGGACGGATCGAGCGCGATGTCGAACGTCTCGTCGTTGTTGGGATCGACGCCGGTCAGCGTGTGGTGCGTCCACGTCGCGCCGTCGTCGTCGCTGCTCCATACCGCGTCCTGCGTCGCGGCCCACACGGTGCCGTCGGTCGCGAACTCGATGTCGTGCACGCTGAGGTTGGCGAGATCGGACACCGGCAGCCACGACGCGCCGTCGTCGATCGAGCGATACATCGTGCCGCCCCAGCTGCCGCCCGGCGCGACGCCGGCGAGCACGACACCCGCGGCGGTCGGCGATGCGGCGACATCGGTGACGTCGCCGCCCGGCGGACCGAGCAGGCTCCAGTCGCCGGTGCCGGCACCCGCGGTGCCGTGGGCGCCGAAAACGGCCGAACCCGGCTTGCGTGCGTGATGGCCTGCGGGATCGCTTCGCAGGTCGCCGCGGGCGATCGCCTCGCGCGGCGACAGCGAGCCGAAATCCGCCGCGCCGGCCGCCGAGGCCAGCGCGATTCCACTTATTCCGAACACGAACGAGAGGCAACGCTTGTTCATCAGGGGAACCCTCTGCGGTGCATGAAGGGGAGTCCGCGGGCGTCGCGACCGGTCTCTGCAGCGACGGAGTCCCAGCGGCCGTCGCCGATCATGCGCCGATGACGGCGGCAAAACATCAACGCCGCGTCATCGCGCAATTTCCGTTCGGTGATTCGGTGACGCAAACCACATTGCCGCGCTGCGTCATCGGCGTCGCGCTAGACTCCGCTGTCACATGCGCGACATCCGACGCATCGACCTCAATCTCCTCGTCGCGCTTGAAGCGCTGCTCGAGGAAGAAAGCGTCACGCGCGCGGCCGACCGCCTCGCGCTGACGCAGCCGACGGTGAGCGCGATGCTGGCGCGCCTGCGCAAGCTGTTCGGCGATCCGCTGTTCGTGCGCACGCCGCGAGGCATCCTGCCGACGCCGCGCGCGGCGGCGCTGGCGCCGAAGCTGAAGCAGTGGCTCGCCGAGGCGCGCGCGCTCGTCGTCGAGACGGAATTCGATCCCGCGACCGCCGAGCTCACGGCGTCGGTTTCCGCGAACGACTACATCCAGTCCGCGCTGCTCGTGCCGTTCATGCAGCGGCTGCGTCGCGAGGCGCCGAATGCGCGGCTCGGCGTGCGTGCGCCGCAACCGGGCGACGTGGCCGCCGTGCTGGCCGACGCCGGGCTCGACCTCTGCATCACGACGACGCCGGAAATCCCCGACACCGATCTTCGCTCGCGCCGGCTCTACTCGGAGCGCTACGTCTGCGTCGTGCGCAGCGGCCATCCGCTGCGCGCCCGGGCGGCGCCGACGCTCGATCAGTTCTGCCGCTATCCGCACGCGATGGTGTCGCCGACCGAAGGCTGCTTCGTCGGGCCGGTCGATCGCGCGCTCGCCGACGTCGGCCGCCGGCGGCGCGTCGTGCTGTCGGCGCCGGGCTTCCTGACGCTGCCCGAGATCCTGAAGACCGACGATCTCATCGCGGTCGTGCCCGAGCGCGTGCTGCGCGGACGGATGGACGGCCTGCGTACGTTCGCGGCGCCGGTCGACGTGCCGGGCTTCGACGTCGTGATGCTCTGGCACGAGCGCCAGCATCAGGATCCGGCGCATCGCTGGCTGCGCGAGCTCCTCGCGACGACCGCCGATGAACTGCGCCGCGAGCCTGTCGCACGCAAGCCGCGCGCGCGGCGCTGATATCGACGGCGTCGATAACGCAGCAGAAAAAACACGATTGGCCAGCGCCGATCCGCGATCCTATGTTTGCGATCCCCCGCCACAAGGCGCACATGGATCGCATCAGATGAACTCGATCGGCAGGACCGCGCTCGTCACCGGTTCCTCCAGCGGAATCGGCTACGCCGTCGCGCGTGACTTTCTGTCCCAGGGCTGGAACGTCGTGCTGAACGGGCGCAACGAAGAGCGCCTGCGCAAGGCCGCACAGAAGCTCGACGCCGCCGCGCGCCTGGCAACGGTCGGCGGCACGACCGCGGACGCCGCGACCGGCGCGTCGATGGTGCGCGTCGCGCGCGAGCGCTTCGGCAGCGTCGACGTGCTCGTCAACAACGCCGGCGAATTCGTCGGCAAGCCCTTTCTGGACGTCGACGGGAAGGAGCTCGATCACTACGTCGACGTCAACCTCAAGGGCACGTACTTCACGACGCAGGCCGCCGTGCGCGCGATGATCGACCAGGGCCGCGGCGGCAGCATCGTCAACATCACGACCGTGCTGACCGATCACTCGATCAGCTGGGTCAACGCCAGCGCGCCGCTGGTGACGAAGGGCGCGATCCGCACGCTGACTGTCCTCCTCGCCAGCGAGCTGGCGCCGCACGACATCCGCGTCAACGCGGTCGCACCGGGCTTCGTGCTGACGCCGCTGATCGACGGACCGAACATCGACAACCTCGCCAAGGTGTCGACGATGCAGCGCGTCGGCGAGGCGGACGAAATCGCGTCGGCCGTGCGCTTTCTCGCCGAGTCGGGCTTCATCACCGGCCACGTGATGAACGTCGACGGCGGCTTCGTGACGTCGCGACGCACGTGAACGTCCACGAGCGCCTCGCGAAACTCGGCCTCAAGCTGCCCCCGCCGCCCGGCGCGGCAGGCCGGTATAGGCCTGCCGTCGTCGCCGGCGGCCTTCTCTTCATCTCGGGCCAGCTTCCGATCGAGAACGGCAAGCTCAAGTACACCGGCCGTGTCGGCGCGGAGCTTTCCGAGGACGATGGCCGCGCCGCCGCGCAGCTCGCCGCGCTCAACGCGCTCGCGCAGATCGATGCGGCGCTCGGCGGATTCGATCGCCTCGTGACGCTGCTGCGCGTCGAAGGTCACATCAGCAGCGCGCCGGGCTATATCTATCAGCCGCGCGTGCTCGACGGCGCGTCGGATCTCTTCAGCGAGGCGCTCGGCGACAAGGGCGCGCACGCGCGCGCGGCGTTCGCGCCGTCGTCGCTGCCGCACGGTGCCGCGATCGAGCTGGTCGTCACGGCCGCGGTGACGGATCGCTAGAACGCGATTCGGGCGCCGCACGCAGCAGCGTGCGCGTGCCGTCCGACGCCTGCTGCACGCTGATCTCGTGCGGCGCGACCATCGGGATCTTCGCATCGCGCAGGCGCGCCAGCACGTCGAGCAGGATGTCACTGCGGATGCTGCCCGTCTGGCGCGGGTTGTCGATGAAGCCGACGCCGATGAAGATCAGGGCACCGTTCTCGATCCCGTCGGCGAGCACCGACGGCGCGGGATCGGCGAGGAGGCCGGGATGCGCGGCGAACGCGGCCCTGATCGCCTTGATCACGCCGGCCGCGTCGACGTCGAGCGGCATCGGCAGGCGGATCCGCACGCGCCCTTCGGCGTTCGCGAGCGTCACGTTGCGCACGGTCTTCGTGATCAGCTCGGAATTCGGCACGATCACCGTCGAGCGGTCGCCCATCTGGATCTCGGTCGCGCGCACGTTGATGCGGCGGATGTCGCCCTCGATGTCGCCGAGCGCGACCCAGTCGCCGGCCTTGACCGGCCGCTCGACGAGCAGGATCAGGCCCGACACGAAGTTCTGCACGACCGCCTGCAGGCCGAAGCCGATGCCGACCGAGAGCGCGCTCGCGACCCAGGCGATGCGCTCGACCGAGAAGCCGAGCTCGGACAGCGCGAACGCGAACACGACGACGCCGCCGGCGTAGCCGAGCATCGTCGTGATCGAGCTGCGCATCGCGGGATCGAGCGACGTCGTCGGCAGGTAGCGATCGTGCAGCCAGCGCTTGAGCCCGCGGATCACGACGTAGCCGAGGAGGCACACCACGACCGCGCCGAACACCGCGCCCGGCGTGATCTGGATCTGGCCGATGTTGAACGCGCCGAAGCCGATCTGCGTCGTCCGCGCGAGGAGCTCGCCGGGCCCGTTGCCGAAGCGCGTCAGCACGAGCGAGAGCGCGAACAGGAACGCGACGAGGCGGAACGCTCCGGACAACACGACGGTGATCTGCTCGACCGTGCGCGTGCGCACCCCGAGCGTGTCGTGCATCCACTGCGTGCGCGTGCCGAACAGCGTCGCGAAGACGTCCTCGATCAGGTGCACGAGCAGGTAGAACGAGCAGCCGACGATCAGCGTCCAGATCATCTGCGTCGCGACGAACTGCGCGAACGCGACGAAGCCGAGCGCGGCCGCGACGAGGCTCATCAGCGTGCCAAGCCAGAGCGCGCCGATCACGAGCGCCGCCCACATCGGCCGCTCCGTCGCGGGCTTTACGGCTTCCGCGGGCTTCGTGCCTTCCGCCGGCCTCGCTTGCAGGCGCCGGCGCACCTGCGCGATGCGCGCGAGCGCGAGCATCAGGATGCCGCTGTAGAGCACCGCGGTGAGCAAGAGCGCCGCGATCGTCGCGGACAGGCTCGCGCCGACGATGCTGTTGACGCGGCGCACGACGATGCTGAGCGCGACCGCCGCGCCGAGCAGCCACGGATATAAGCGAAGCGCCTGCGCGACCTCGTCGGCGACGTGCGGCAGGCGCCACGACGGCCGCGCCGCCGAAAGGAGGCCGCGTCCCAGGCCCGCGACGAAGCCGCCGAAGAACGCCGCGCTCACGAGCGCGCGGGCCAGCAGCTTTTCGGCGTCGGTCAGCGAGTCGTGCCAGTCGAGCCCGAGCACGATCGATTCGGTGCCGACGCCGATGAACAGCGTCGACACGACGACCACGGCGAGCGCCAGCGCCGAGCGCCGCAGCCGTCCGTGCGGCACGCGATCGGCCGTGAGCTTCATCAGCAGATGCTCGGCCCACCAGCGTCCGAGCGCGATGAGCAGGAGGCCGATGACGATGCCGCCGAACGCGTACAGGCGGTTGTCGGGCGCGAACGCATCGCGCAGCGCGAACGCGATGCCGCTGCCGAGCGCCGCGAGCCGCGCGCCGTCCTCGACGAGATTGCCGGCGACGTTGCGCCAGAACGCCGGGGTCAGCGGCGAGGCCGTGTGCTGCGAGAGGCGCGTCTGGAAATTCGAGCGGCGCGCCTCGGCGATGTCGTCGATCAGCTGCTTGGAGTCGACCGAGAGGAGCTTGGCGCGCTTGATCTCGGCGTCCAGCGCGGTGCGGTCCTTGTCGAGGCTCGCGCGCTGTGCGGCGATGTCCGCGGCTTCGGGCGGCGCGCCCTTCGCCGGCGCGGGCCCGAGCTCGGCGATGCGCGCGTCGAGCGCATCGAGCCTGGGCGCGCGATCGGCCGCGAACGCGTCGGCGAGCGTGCCGATGGCGATCGCCTTGTCGCGGAAATCGTTGAGGGTCGCCTCGTCGGTATCGCCGGCCGCGAGGTGCTTGCGGATGTCGGCGATCTGCTCGCGCGCCGCGTCGAATTTCGAGCCGTCGACGTCCTGCGCGAAGCCGCGCAGCGCAACCAGCGCCAGGAAAGCGAAGAGGACGATGCGCAGGCGAAGCATCGCCGCATGATCGAAGCGGTTCGGCGCCGCGTCAATCGATCGTGGGTCCGTGATTCCGCGGGGCTTCATGCGGCGCCCGGGAACGCGCTCAGAGGGCGGTCCCGAACAGCTTGCCGACCGCCGCGGTCAACCCCATCGCGAACGCGCCCCAGAACGCGATGCGCAGCGCACCCTTCCCGAGCGGCGCGCCGCCGGTGCGCGCCGCGACCGCGCCGAGCAGCGCGAGGAACGCCAGCGACGACGAGGTCACGGCCCGATTGATCATCGGATGCGGCACCGCCACCGCGACGACGAGCGGCAGCGCCGCGCCGGCCGCGAAGCTCGCCGCCGAGGCGAGCGCCGCCTGCACGGGCCGCGCGGTGTTGAGCGCGGAAATGCCGAGCTCGTCGCGCGCATGCGCCTCGAGCGCGTCCTTCGCCGTGAGCTGATCGGCGACTTTCAGCGCGAGCTCCGCGTCGAGTCCGCGATGGCGATAGATCGCCGCGAGCTCCGCGCGCTCGCCGGTCGGGTCGTTCGCGAGCTCCATGCGCTCGATCCTGAGATCGGCGTTCTCGGCGTCGCGCTGCGAGCTCACCGACACGTATTCGCCGGCCGCCATCGACAGTGCGCCGGCGACGAGACCCGCGACGCCGGCCGTCACGATCGCCGCGTGATCCGCATTCGCGGACGCGACGCCGACGATCAGGCTCGCCGTCGACAGGATGCCGTCGTTCGCGCCGAGCACCGCGGCGCGCAGCCAACCGCCGCGCTGCGAGCGATGCCGCGAGCCGTGACGTTCGAACATCGCCATTCCCCGTGATGCGAGCGATGCCTCATGGTGAGGCATCGACCATCGCGACGGCAACTTCGAGCCGCGTCACGCCGGCAGCGGCGGACGCACGAACAGCGCATCCGCGTGCGCCCATCCGGTGTCGGCGGCGTGATTGATGTCGTAGAGACGATAGAGCCCGAAGTCGCGCGCGCCGAGGAAGGCGGTCAGCTCCTCGAAGCTGCACGCGCCTTCGTAGCGGCGGCGGAAATTGACCTCGACGAGCACCGCGCGGCACGTCGCGAGCGCGCGCTCGGCGCCGTGCAGCGCAGCGAGCTCGTGGCCCTGCAGGTCGAGCTTCATCACGTCGACGGGCGCGGCGTGCTCCTCGGCCATCGCCGCGTCGATCGTGCGCACCGCGACCTTGCGCTGCTCGACCTGATGCAGCGCCGCGGAATGGCCCGCGAGCAGCGAAGACATGTACGGCAGGGTATCGACGAAGAACGTCTGCTCGCCGTCGAAGTCGGAGAGCGCGGCAGCGTGGAGGCGCACACGGTCGAGCGTGCCGGCGTTGCGGGTCAGCGCCTCGAACGATTCGCGCTGCGGCTCGAAGGCGTGGATGACCGCGTCCGGAAAGATCGCGTGCGAGTGACGGACCGTCATGCCGTGGAACGCGCCGCCGTCGACGATCGTGCGCACGGTTTTCGCGTCGAGGAGGCGCGCGATCTCGACGTACGGATCGCGCAATCTGACGATGCCGAGACCGGCGAGGCCGAGCGCCCTCCTGACGATCTGCTTGAGCATGCCGCCTCCGGCCCTGTGAGCCGTTGGCTAATAGCACGCCGAGCTTGCGGAAACCTTTCCTCCGAATCGCCGCGCCGCTACACGGTCAGCGGATTGGGCTTGTCCGGATCGAGCTTCCACTGCTTGATCGCACGTGCCACGTCTTCGGGATTCATCTTGCCTTCGGCAGCGAGCGCGGCGATGGCCGCGTGCGCAATCCAGTAGCGATCGACCTCGAAGAACGCGCGCAGGTTCGCGCGCGTGTCGCTGCGACCGAAGCCGTCGGTGCCGAGCACGACGTAGCGCTTGCCGTCCGGCATGAACGCGCGGATCTGGTCGGCGTACTCGCGCACGTAGTCGGTGGCGACGATCGCCGGGCCCGGGCGGTTTTCCAGGCACTGCGTGACGTGCGCCTTGCGCGGCGACTTGTCCATCGGATGCAGGCGGTTCCAGCGCTCGACGTCGAAGCCGTCGCGGCGCAGCTCCGAGAAGCTCGGGCAGGACCAGATGTCGGAGACGACGCCGAATTCCTTGTCGAGCAGCTCCGCCGCCGCAATGACCTCGCGCAGGATCGTGCCCGACCCGAGGAGCTGCACGTACGGGATGCTCTTCGAGCCCTTGCCCTTGCCGTTGCCGTTCTTCTCGCTGCTGCCGTCGCGGAACAGATACATGCCCTTGATGATGTCGGCCTCGGCGCCTTTGGGCATGTCCGGGTGCGCGTAATTCTCGTTCATCACGGTGATGTAGTAGTAGACGTCCTCCTGCTCCTTCAGCATGCGGCGCACGCCGTCCTGCAGGATCACCGCGATCTCGTACGAGAACGTCGGATCGTAGGCGACGCAGTTCGGGATCGCGCCGGCCATCAGGTGCGAGTGGCCGTCCTCGTGCTGCAGGCCTTCGCCGTTCAGCGTCGTGCGCCCGGCGGTGCCGCCGACGAGGAAGCCGCGCGCGCGCATGTCGCCCGCGGCCCAGGCGAGATCGCCGACGCGCTGGAAGCCGAACATCGAGTAGTAGATGTAGAACGGCAGCATCGGCACGTCGCTGATCGAGTAGCTCGTCGCCGCCGCCATCCATGCCGACATCGCGCCGGGCTCGGTGATGCCTTCCTGCAGCACCTGGCCCTTCTGGTCCTCGCGGTAGTACATGAGCTGGTCGGCATCGACCGGCTTGTACTTCTGGCCGAACGGCGCGTAGATGCCGATCTGGCGGAACATGCCTTCCATGCCGAACGTGCGCGCCTCGTCGGCGACGATCGGCACGAGGCGCGGCGCGACCTGCTTGTCGCGCAGCAGGAGGTTCATGCCGCGCACGAACGCCATCGTCGTCGAGATCTCGCGATCGCCCGAGCTCTTGATGATCTGCTCGAACGCCGAGAGATCCGGCACCGCGATCGACGCGCTCTTCGCGCGCCGCTGCGGCAGGAAGCCGCCGAGCGCCTTGCGGCGCTCCTGCATGTACTGCACTTCCGGCGAATCCTTGCCGGGGTGGTAGTACGGCACGTCGTCGACCTTGTCGTCGGCGACCGGAATGTTGAAGCGGTCGCGGAACGCGCGCACGGCTTCGTTGTCGAGCTTCTTCTGCTGGTGCGTCGGGTTCTGCGACTCGCCGGCCGCGCCCATGCCATAGCCCTTCACGGTCTTGGCGAGGATCACGGTCGGCATGCCCTTCGTGTTGACCGCCGCGTGATACGCCGCGTAGACCTTGTGCGGATCGTGGCCGCCGCGATTGAGGCGCCAGATGTCGTCGTCGGAAAGATTCACGACCATCTCGCGCGTCTCGGGATACTTGCCGAAGAAATGCTCGCGCGTGTACGCGCCGCCGAACGCCTTGCAGTTCTGGTATTCGCCGTCGACGGTTTCCATCATCAGCTTGCGCAGGATGCCCTTGGTGTCGCGCGCGAGCAGCGGATCCCAGTAGCTGCCCCAGATCACTTTGAGGACGTTCCAGCCGGCGCCGCGGAACACGCCTTCGAGCTCCTGGATGATCTTGCCGTTGCCGCGCACCGGGCCGTCGAGGCGCTGCAGGTTGCAGTTGACGACGAAAATGAGATTGTCGAGGCCTTCGCGGCCGGCGAGCGAGATCGCGCCGAGCGTCTCGGGCTCGTCGGATTCGCCGTCGCCGATGAAACACCAGACCTTGCGGTCGCTCGGCGCGATCAGGCCGCGGTTCTCGAGATATTTCCAGAAGTGCGCCTGGTAGATCGCCTGCAGCGGGCCGAGGCCCATCGAGACCGTCGGCACCTGCCAGTAGTCCGGCATCAGCCACGGATGCGGGTACGACGACAGCCCGCGGCCCTTGCCGGCGACTTCCATGCGGAAGAAATCGAGCTGCTGCTCGTCGATGCGACCTTCGAGATACGAGCGCGCATAGACGCCCGGGCTCGAATGGCCCTGATGGAACACGAGGTCGCCCGGATGGTTCGCGCTCGGCGCGCGCCAGAAATGGTTGAAGCCGACGTCGTACAGCGTCGCCGACGAGGCGAAGCTCGCGATGTGCCCGCCGAGGTCGCCCGGCCGGCGGTTCGCGCGGACGACCATCGCCATCGCGTTCCAGCGGATCAGCGAGCGGATGCGCCATTCCATGCTCGGATCGCCCGGCGTGCGCGCTTCGAGATGCGGCGGGATCGTGTTGACGTATTCGGTGGTCGGCTCGAACGGCAGGTACCCGCCGGCGCGGCGCGTCTCGTCGACCATGCGCTCGAGCAGGAAATGCGCGCGATCGGTGCCGTCGGCGTTGATGACGCCTTTCAGCGCGTCGGTCCATTCCTGCGTTTCGGCGGGATCGAGGTCCTGGTCGAGGATGTCGGTGAGCTGGTTCATGCGGGTCTCTTTGGCGTCCCAGACGATCCCGGACGCTGGCTGCGGCACGTCAAGATGGCGGCGGCCGCGGGGACTGACAAGTTTAGTCGTCTTGCGTGTCCGGCGCATGCTGCAGAGCCGTGCGGCCGCGCCGGCCGGGGCCTTTCGCTAGTGCAGCGTCGCCATGCGGGAGCGCACCTGCTCCATCTTGAGCGCCAGGCCGTCGACCTTCGGCACGCGCTCGCCGATCCGGTCGAGCACGGTGCGTCCGCGCTCGACGTCGCCGCGCGCGATCAGCTGCAGCACGCGCAGCGCCAGGCCGTCCGGCGATTCCGGATCCTCCTTGAGGAGCTGCACGACGATCGGCACGGCTTCCTCGAACCCGCCGTTCTCGATCAGCCAGAGCGCATGGTCGGCGCGAAACTCCGGCGACGCGTGCAGCCTCTTCTCGAGATCGGACCATTTCTCGCGCAGCTGCGTGATCGCGCCTTCGAGACGCGCGTCGTCGCGATTGACGCCGCGACCGGCGCCGGAATCGCCGGCGTCCATGTACGAGCGCACGGTCGCCTCCGGCACGAACAGGAACGGCGTGCGCTGCGCGCACTGGATGAAGAAGTCCATGTCCTCGAGGATCTCGAAGCGCGCGTCGAAATACGCGCCGTCGTCGAGCAGCGAGCTCGCGAACATCGCCGCGTGCGGCCGGAAGTAGCCGGTGTCGAGCTGGCGCCACGGCTTGAAGCGCGAGCCGTGGTGGCCGATCGGCGTGCCGTTCATCTCGACGTCCATGCTGAGCGCATGCGCGAGCCGCGCGCCCCGGCCCGCATCGAGCGCGGCGCGCAGGCGCGAGACGTGCGTCGGCAGGAGCTCGTCGTCGTCGTCGAGGAAGTTGAACCAGTCGCCGCGCGCGGCTTCGAGCGCGACGTTCGCGGCCTCGGCGCGCTTCAGCGGCCGCGCCGTCTTGACGAAGCGCAGCGGGAACGCGCCGCAGCGGTCCGGCAGCTCGCGATGCGCGGTGCTCGCGGAGACGACGACGACTTCGACGTTCGGATAGTCCTGCGCCGCGACGGAATCGAGCGCGCGCTGCAGCGACGGGCGGTCCATGCTGCGGACCAGGATGGAGACGAGGGATTGGGAGCTCATGCGGGATTCTGAGGTACGACGAAGCGCGATTCTCTCACGCTTGCGCGCCGTATCCCCTCTCCCGCTTGCGGGAGAGGGTCAGGGTGAGGGCAAGCTGGCGAAACGCTTCACTCCGTAGGCCCTCACCCTGCCCTCTCCCGCGAGCGGGAGAGGGGAAAGCGCAAGCTACTCCCGCGGCAGCAGCGACGCCTGCTCGCGGATCTGCGCCTCGACCGTCGCCAGCGCCGTCATGTTGAACACGCGCCGCACCGTCGCCGCCGGCGTCAGCACGTGCGCGGGCTTCGACGAGCCCATCAGGATCGGCCCCAGCACGACGCCGTCGGTCATGACGCGCGTGATGTTGAACGCGATGTTCGCCGCGTCCATGTTCGGGCAGACGAACACGTTCGCGCTGCCCTTGAGGCGCGAATGCGGGAAGAGCCGCGTGCGCACGTCCTCGTTGAGCGCCGCGTCGGCGTGCATCTCGCCTTCGATCTCGACCTTCGGCATGCGCTCGCGCAGGATCTCGACGACGTGGCGCATCTTGGCCGCGCTCGGATTGTCGTGGCTGCCGAAGTTCGAGTGCGACAGGATCGCGACCTTCGGCACGATGCCGAACAGCTTCAGGCGGATGATCGCCTGCTGCGCCGCCTCGGCGATGCGCTCGGCATCGGGATCGACCGCGACGTGCGTGTCGACGAAGAACCAGACGCCCTTGTCGTTGAACACGGCCGTCATCGCCGAGAAATGACGCACGCCCTCGTCCATCGGCAGGATGCCGTTGAGATAGCCGAGCTTCTTCTGGTAGCGGCCGACGAGGCCGGTGATCAGCGCGTCGGCCTCGCCCCGGCGCACCATGATCGCGGCGATCACCGTCGAGCGCGAGCGCATGATCGCCTTCGCGCTGTCGGGCGTGACGCCGCGGCGCTGCATGAGGTCGTGGTAGAGCGTCCAGTAGTCCTTGAAGCGCGGATCGCTCTCGATGTTGCAGAGCTCGAAATCGGTGCCGGCCTTGAGGCGCAGGCTCAGGCGCTGGATGCGCTGCTCGATCACCGCCGGCCGGCCGATCAGGATCGGCTTCGCGATGCCTTCGTCGACGACGTTCTGCACGGCGCGGAGCACCGTCTCCTCTTCGCCTTCGGCGTAGACGACGCGCTTCGGATCGGCCTTCGCGCGCGCGAAGATCGGCTTCATCAGGAGCGTCGTGCGGAACACGAACGCATTGAGCCGCTCGTAATACGCTCGCAGGTCCTCCATCGGCCGCGTCGCGACGCCGGATTCCATCGCCGCCTTCGCGACCGCCGGCGCGAGCTGCACGAGCAGGCGCGGATCGAACGGCTGCGGAATCAGGAAATCGGGCCCGAAGCTCGTCATCTGCCCGCCGTAGGCGCGCGCGGCGACGTCGCTCGCCTCGCGCCGCGCGAGCTCGGCGATCGCGTGCACGCAGGCGATCTTCATCGGCTCGTTGATTGTCGTCGCGCCGACGTCGAGCGCACCGCGGAAGATGTACGGAAAGCACAACGCATTGTTGACCTGGTTCGGATAGTCAGAGCGGCCCGTCGCGATGATGCAGTCGGGCCGCACGGCTTTCGCCTCTTCGGGCAGGATTTCCGGCGTCGGATTCGCGAGCGCGAGGATGATCGGCCGCTCGCCCATGCGCGCGACCATCTCGGGTTTGAGCACGCCGGCCGCCGAAAGACCTAGGAACACGTCGGCGCCGTCGATGATTTCGCCGAGCGTGCGCGCCTTGGTGTCGCGCGCATAGCGCGCCTTGTTCTCGTCCATGTCCTCGGCGCGGCCCTTGAAGACGACGCCGAGCCGGTCCGCGACCCAGATGTTCTCGGGCTTGACGCCGAGGCTGACCAGCATGTCGAGGCACGCGATGCCGGCCGCGCCGGCGCCGGTCGAGACGAGCTTGACCTTGCCGATGTCCTTGTTCGCGACGCGCAGCGCATTCAGCACGGCCGCGCCGACGATGATCGCCGTGCCGTGCTGGTCGTCGTGGAACACCGGGATCTTCATGCGCTGGCGCAGCTTCTTCTCGACCTCGAAGCACTCCGGCGCCTTGATGTCCTCGAGATTGATGCCGCCGAAGGTCGGCTCGAGGCTCGCGATGATGTCGACCAGCTTGTCCGGGTCGCGCTCGGCGATCTCGATGTCGAAGACGTCGATGCCGGCGAACTTCTGGAACAGCATGCCCTTGCCTTCCATCACGGGCTTGGCCGCTAGCGGGCCGATGTTGCCGAGGCCGAGCACCGCGGTGCCGTTGGTGATGACCGCGACGAGGTTGCCGCGCGTCGTCAGCGTCGCGACTTCGTGCGGATCGCGCACGATCTCCTCGCAGGCCGCGGCGACGCCGGGCGAATACGCGAGCGACAGCTCGCGCTGCGTGACCACGGGCTTGGTCGGCGTGACCTTGATCTTTCCGGCCGGCGCCTTGCGGTGGTACTCGAGCGCGGCCTTCTTGAGTTCGTCGATCGTGGACATGTGCGGGCGATGCGGGCGAGCGGCCACGACTATAGCATCGGGTCCCGCGCCGGCGCGGGACGTTTGCATGACCGGAAGGTTTCGCGACGGCGGCTTGCCGCACGCCCCGCTGCATGGCACCGTAGCTCCGGGGAGAACGTGACCGACATCACCGCCATGCTGGGGAAGGCACGCAGCGGGGACCGTGCGGCGACGGACGCGCTGTTCGCGTCGCTGTACGGCGAGCTGCGCCGCCTCGCCGCGGGCCAGCTGCGCGGCGAAGGCCGCGAGCATGCGACCTCGCTCGTGCACGAGGCCTACGAGAAGTTCGTCCAGCACGGCGCGCTCGAAGTCGCCGACCGCGAGCATTTCTTCGCCATCGCCGCGCGCGCGATGCGCCAGATCGTCATCGACCACGTGCGCTCGCGCGGCGCGCAGCGGCGCGGCGGCGGCGACATCGTCGCGCCGATCGAGACGACCGCGCTCGAAGTCGCCGCGCACGGCCGCGACGAGGACGTGCTCGCGCTCGACGACGCGCTCGGCCGACTCGCCGAGACCGAC
This sequence comes from Rhodanobacteraceae bacterium, assembly GCA_035263065.1. Classification (GTDB taxonomy): domain Bacteria; phylum Pseudomonadota; class Gammaproteobacteria; order Xanthomonadales; family Rhodanobacteraceae; genus Dokdonella_A. The sequence continues at coordinate 2,268 of DATFRS010000352.1, read as the reverse complement.
GCCGCGCTCGCCCAGATCGTCGAGCTCCGTTTCTACGGGGGGCTCGAGCTCGCCGAGATCGCCGCGCTGCGCGAGCGCTCGGAGCGCTCGCTGAAGCGCGACTGGCGCCGCGCACGCGCCTTCCTCTATCGCGAGCTCGCAGGCACCGGCGATGACGCAGGCGACTGACCGCTGGCAACGCATCGCGGCGTGGTTCGACGAGCTCGTCGAGCTTGCGGCGTCGGAGCGCACCCTGCGCCTCGAAGCGATCGCGAAGGACGATCCGACCGCCGCCGCCGAAGTCGCCTCGCTGCTCGAAGCCGACGCGCGCGAGGAAGGCCTGCTCGAAGGCGACGCCGCGAGCGCGATCCCGACGCTGGTCATCGACGACGGCGCCGCGCCGGCCGACGGCCGCGCCGGACCGTACCGCTTGCTGAAGGCGATCGGCGAAGGCGGCATGGGCACCGTGTTCCTCGCCGAGCGCAGCGACGGCGCCTACGACGCGAAGGTCGCCGTGAAGCTGATCAAGCGCGGCATGGACTCGGTCGCGATCGTGCGGCGGTTCCTGCGCGAGCGGCGCATCCTCGCGCGCCTCGCGCACCCGAACATCGTGCGCCTGCTCGACGGCGGGCTCAGCGCCGACGCGCGGCCGTACTACGTGATGGAATACGTCGACGGTCGCACGATCACCGGGCACGCCGCGGCGGCGAAGCTCGGCGTGCGCGAGCGCGTCGCGCTCGTCGCGAAGGTCGCCGACGCGGTCGCCTACGCGCATGCGCAGCTCGTCGTGCATCGCGACCTCAAGCCGTCGAACGTGCTCGTCGACGCGGAACACCAGCCGCACGTGCTCGACTTCGGCATCGCCAAGCTCCTCGAGGAAAGCGGCGACGCGGCGCTGACGTCGACCGGCATGCGCGTGCTGTCGCCGGCCTACGCTGCGCCGGAGCAGGTGCTCGGCGAGCCCGTCGGCACGGCGACCGACGTGTATGCGCTCGGCCTGATGCTGTGCGAATTGCTCGTCGGCCAGCTCCCGCGCCGGCGGCGCGGCACGAGTCCGCAGCAGCTCGCGCAGGAAGTCGTCTACGAGACCGCCGAACGCGTGAGCACGCTCGCATCCCAGCTGCCGCCCGCGCGTGCGGCGGAGCTCTATGGTGCCGAGCAGACGCCGGCGACGCTCGCGCGAACGTTCACTGGCGACCTCGATCTCGTCATCGCGACCGCGCTGCGCCGCGAGCCGTCGCGCCGCTACGCGACCGCGGCCGCGTTCGCCGACGATCTGCGGCGCTGGCTCGAGCGCCGGCCGATCATGGCGCGCGGCGATTCGCGCGCGTACCGCCTGCGCACGTTCGTGCGGCGGCATCGCGTCGGCGTCGCCGCGGCGGCGCTGGTCGTGCTGTCGCTCGCGGCTGGGCTCGGGCTTGCGCTCTGGCAGGCGCACGTCGCCGAGCGCCAGGCCGAGCGCGCCGACAAGGAGCGCGCGCACGCCGAGCGCGAGCTCGCGCGGAGCGAGCGCGTCAAGGAGTTCATCCTCGCGCTGTTCCGCGAGCAGGATCCGGTCGCCCGCGCGAAGGCGCGGGCGCGCTCGCCGATCGACCTGATCCGCGACGGCGTCGCCGAAGTCGACACGACGCTCGCGGGCGAGCCCGAGCTCCAGGCCGCGCTCCTGCGCGATCTCGGCGAGATCCAGCTCAACCTCGACGACAAGAAGGGTGGCGAGGCGACGCTGAAGCGCGCGCTCGATCTCTATGTCTCGCTCGCCGGCGAAGACAGTCCCGAGACGGCCGACGCGATGGCGTGGCACGCCGACGCCGTCTACGGAAACGGCGACATGCAGCAGGCGGCGACGCTCATGCGCGAGGCGGTCGAGCGCTTGCGCAGGACGCGCGGCGCGGAGGACGCCAAGACGGCGCGCGCCGAATCGCGCCTCGCGATCATCGAGCTGATCCTCGCGCGCTACGACGAGGCCGAGAAGCTCGCGCGCCACGCCATCGCCGTGTACCGCGGGACGTACGGCGCCGACGCGCCGGAAGTCGCGCCGCTCCTGAGCGCGCTGGGCAACATCCAGCAGGAAACCGGTCACCTGCCCGAGGCGCTCGCGACGTTCGGCGAAGCGCTCGCGATCGTCACGCGCATCGACGGCGGCGAGCACGTGCGCACGGTGACGCTCCGCTCGCGCATCGGCGACGTCCTGCGTTCGCAGCGGAAGTTCGACGAATCGCTCGAGAACTACGAGACGGCGCTGCGCATCGAGCGCGCGCAGCTGCCCGCGAACCACATGATGGTCGGCGG
>DATFRS010000351.1:0-3656 GCA_035263065.1 Rhodanobacteraceae bacterium | reverse complement strand
GGCGACGAGGTATTCGCCGGTGCCGAGGCGCGCGTGCGCGCCGGCAGCGATGAGCTGGCCGCCGATCACGAACGTCGGATCGAGGCCGGCTTCGGCGAGCACGCTCGCGGTGAGGCTCGTCGTCGTGGTCTTGCCGTGCGTACCGGCGACCGCGATGCCGCGGCGGAAGCGCATCAGCTCGCCGAGCATCTCGGCGCGCGGCACGACCGGGATGCGGCGCGCGCGCGCGGCGACGACTTCGGGATTGTCGGCCTTGATCGCGCTCGACACGACCAGCACGTCGATGTCGTCGACGTTCTTCGCGTCGTGGCCGCGCTCGATGCGCGCGCCGAGACCCGCGAGCCGGCGCGTCGTCGCGTTCTCGGCCTTGTCCGAACCCGAGACCGAATAGCCGAGATTGCACAGCACCTCGGCGATCCCGCTCATGCCGACGCCGCCGATGCCGACGAAATGCACGCGACGGAAGTCCTGCATGATGTCGCCGTGCTGCTTCAGGCTGACCGGCGTCATGCGGTCACCTCCAGGCACGCGTCGGCGATGCGCTTGCCGGCGTCGGGTTTCGCGAGCGAGCGCGCCGCTTCGGCCATCTTCACCAGCTTCGCGCGGTCGCCGATCTCCTCGAACGCGGCGCCGAGGCGCTTGACGAAGTCCTCGCCTTCGCCGACGAGCCGCGCGCCGCCGGCCGCGACCATCGCCTCGGCGTTCTTCGTCTGATGATCGTCGACCGCGTGCGGATACGGCACGAGGATCGCCGGCACGCCGGCCGCGGCGAGCTCGGCGAGCGTCAGCGCGCCGGAACGGCAGATCACGAGATCGGCCCACGCGTAGGCGGCGGCCATGTCGTCCTCGAACGGCACGACGTCGGCTTCGATGTTCGCGCGCATGTACGCGGCGCGCGCCTGATCGAAATGCTTCGCGCCGCACTGATGGCGCACCGCGACCGGAAGCCGTGCGCCGCGGCGGCGCAGCACTTCGGGCAGCGCGGTGTTGAGGCTCTGCGCGCCCTGGCTGCCGCCGAGCACGAGCAGCCGGATCGGACCTTCGCGACCGTCGTAACGCTGCGCCGGCGGCGGCACGGCGGCGATCGTCGCGCGCACCGGATTGCCGACCCATTCGCCCTGCGGGAACACGTCGGCGAAACCGGTCAGCACGCGCGTCGCGTATTTCGCGAGCATGCGGTTCGTCACGCCGGGAATGCGGTTCTGCTCGTGCACGACCAGCGGAATGCGCGCGAGCCGCGCCGCGATGCCGCCCGGCGCCGCGGCGTAACCGCCCATCGACAGCACGCTGCGCGGTGCGTGGCGCTTCAGAAGACTCCACGCCGAAGCGGTTGCATGCGCGAGACGCAGCGGCGCGAAGAGCTTCGCGAAGAAGCCCTTGCCGCGCACACCCGCGATCGGCAGCGTTTCGAGACGCCAGCCGTGCTGCGGCACGAGCTTCTGCTCGAGCCCGCCGATGCCGCCGACCCAGATCACCGGCGTCCTGCGGCTCTTCAATTCGTCGGCGACGGCGAGACCCGGGAAGATGTGGCCGCCGGTGCCGCCGGCCATGATCAGCACGGGCTTCACGGCGGCGTCGCTCATCGGCGCACCTCGGCGAGCACGCGCTCCGGCACCGCCTGCTGCGCTGCGTTCTCGGCGCGCGCGACTTCGTAACTGACGCGGATCAGGAGACCGATCGCGGCGCAGGTCATCATCACGCTCGATCCGCCCGAGCTGATCAGCGGCAACGTGAGGCCTTTCGTCGGCAGCACGCCGAGGTTGACGCCGATCGAGACCAGCGCCTGCAGCGCGATCGTCAGCGACACGCCGAACGCGCAGTACCCGGCGAAGCGCTGGCCGCGCTCGACCGCGCGAAGGCCGATCGAGAAACCGCGCCCGATCAGCCAGCCGAACAGCGCGAGCACCAGCACGATGCCGGCGAAGCCGAGCTCCTCGGCGATCACCGCGAGAATGAAGTCGGTGTGCGCTTCAGGGAGATAGAAGAGCTTCTGCACCGAGCTGCCGAGCCCGACGCCGAGCCATTCGCCGCGGCCGATCGCGATCAGCGCCTGCGTCAGCTGGAAGCCGTCCTTGAACGGATCGGCCCACGGATCGAGGAACGACGTGAGGCGCTTGACGCGATAGTCCTGCGAGAACGCGGCCCACGCGAGCGCCGGCACCGCGAGCGCGCCGAGCGCCGCGAGGTTCGAGAAGCGCGCGCCGCCGAGCCAGACCATGCCGAGCGTCACGGCCATCAGGAGCGCCGCGGAGCCGAAGTCGGGCTGCGCGAGCAGCATCGCCGCGAGCAGCAGCGAGAGGCCGAGCGGCTTGATCACGCCGAAGAAGCTCCCCTGCACCTTCTCGCGATGGCGCACGAGATAGCTCGCGAGATAGACGATGAGGATCAGCTTCACCGCCTCGACCGACTGGAAGCCCGAGATGCCGAGATGGATCCAGCGCCGCGCGCCGTTGACGCGGAAGCCGACGCCCGGCACGAACACCAGCAGCAGCAGCACGAAGCCGACGAGCAGCAGCGGCACCGCGTTGCGCTCGATCCACGCGAGCTCGATGCGCGCGATCACGAGCGCCGCCGTGAGCCCGAGCGCGAGGAACACGACGTGGCGCGCGAGGTAGTAGAACGGCCCGACGTTCTGCCCGTCGGCGACCGCGATCGAGCTCGACGCGACCATGACGATGCCGACGCTCGCGAGCGCGGCGGCGGCAAGGATCAGGCTGAGGTCGTAACGGCCTTTCGGCTCGCCGCGGCGCGTGGCTTGCGATTCGTCGTCGTTGAGGTGGAAGAGAAGCATCAACGTACCTTCAACGTCGCAAGACCAATAAGCACCAGCACGACGCTGATGATCCAGAAGCGCACGATCACGCGCGGCTCGGGCCAGCCCTTGAGCTCGAAGTGATGGTGGATCGGCGCCATGCGGAAGATGCGCCGGCCGGTGAGCTTGAAGCTCGCCACCTGCAGCATTACCGACGCCGTCTCCATCACGAACACGCCGCCCATGATCAGCAGCACGATCTCCTGCCGCACGATCACCGCGATGCAGCCGAGCGCGGCGCCGATCGCGAGCGCGCCGATGTCGCCCATGAACACCTGCGCGGGGTACGTGTTGAACCAGAGGAAGCCGAGCCCCGCGCCGGCGAGCGCCGAGCAGAAGATCGCGAGCTCGCCCGCGCCCGGAATCGCCGGAATGCCGAGGTATTCCGAGAAGACCTTGTTGCCGGCGAGATAGGCGAACACGCCGAGCGCCGTCGCGACGAGCACGCTCGGCATGATCGCGAGCCCGTCGAGGCCGTCGGTCAGGTTCACCGCGTTCGAGAAGCCGACCACGATGAAGTACGCGACCGCGACGAAGACGATGCCGCCGAACCAGATCGCGAACGTGCCCCACTCGGCCGGCGGCGTCAGCGGGAACTGCGCCTGCTTGATCAGCGGCAGGTACAGCGTCGTCGCGGCCGGCGTGTCGGCCGTGAAATAGAGGAAGCAGGCGACGCCGAGCCCGAACACCGACTGCCAGAAATATTTCCAGCGCGCGGCGAGACCGCGGCTGTCCTTCAGGATCAGCTTCTTGTAGTCGTCGTAGAAGCCGACCGCGCCGAACGCGAGCGTCGTCAGCAGCACGAGCCAGACGTAGCGGTTCGAAAGATCGGCCCAGAGCAGCG
>DATFRS010000350.1:0-5169 GCA_035263065.1 Rhodanobacteraceae bacterium | reverse complement strand
GCCGGCGAGAGCGCGGGCCTGATCTACGGCCTCAAGAAGGTCATCATGGGCTCGATCGAGGATCACGCCGACAACACGACGCGATTCCTCGTCATCGGCCGCTCGATCTTTCCGCCGTCGGGACACGACCGCACGTCGGTGCTCGTCTTCATCAAGGATCAGCCGGGTGCGCTGTTCAACGTGCTGAGCCCGTTCGCGAAGCACGGCATCAGCATGAACCGCATCGAGTCGCGGCCGTCGCACCAGGCGAAGTGGGAGTACGGGTTCTTCATCGATCTCGCCGGGCACGTCGAGGACGAGCCGATGAAGAAGGCGCTCGCCGAGCTCGCCTCGCATGCCGCGCAGATCAAGGTGCTGGGCTCGTATCCGGTCGCCGTGCCGTGACGAAGAGCGCCACGGATCGCGTCGTCGACGACGTGTTCGATGCAAGCGTGCTCGCGAATCGGGCGACGTCGGCGTTGCGCGCTTACGATCCGGGGCACGATCTGCCTTCGTTGCGAAAGCGGTTCGGCGCGGACATCGCGGAGCTCGGCTCGAATGAGAATCCGCTCGGACCGAGCCCGCTCGCCATCGAGGCGATGCGGAACGCGCTCGGCGAGACGTTCCGCTATCCCGATCCGCGCGGGCTCGCGCTGAAGAACGCGCTCGGCGCGAAGCTCGGCGTCGGCGTCGATCGCATCGCTCTCGGCAACGGATCGCACGAGCTCCTGATCCAGATCGCGCAGTGCTTCGTCGACGCGACACGGTCGGTCGTGTTCTCCGAATTCGGCTTCGCGGTATTCCCGATCGCGACGGCGGCGGCAGGAGCCATCGCGCTCCGCGTGCCCGCGCTTGCGCGCACGCACGCGACGGCACCGTTCGGGCACGATCTCGACGCGATGGCGGCAGCCGTGCGCGCCGACACGCGACTGCTCTATGTCGCGAATCCGAACAACCCGACGGGCAGCTGGTTCGACGATGCCGCGTTGGATCGCTTCGTCGCGCGCATTCCGCGCGACGTGCTCGTCGTCGTCGACGAGGCCTATGCCGAATACGTCGACGCGCCGGGCCTTTCGAGCGCGCTGCGTCTCGCGGATCGCCATCCGAACCTGATCGTCACGCGGACGTTCTCGAAAGCGTATGGCCTCGCCGGGCTTCGCGTCGGCTACCTGATCGCGCATCCGGGCGTCGTCGCGGTGATCGAGCGCCTGCGCGAGTCGTTCAACGTCAACAACGTCGCGCTCGCCGCGGCCGAAGCGTCGCTCGGCGACGCGGCGCATCTCGCGAAGGCGATCGCGTTCAATCGTGCGGAACGCGAGTGGCTCGCCGGTGCGCTGACGCAGCGCGGTTATCGCGTGCTGCCGTCGCAGACGAATTTCCTTATGGTCGACCTCGGGCGCCCGGCGGGTGATTTCGAGAAGCACCTCTTCGAACGCGGCGTCATCGTGCGCCCGATGGGCGGCTACGGGCTCGCCGATACGGTGCGCATCAGCATCGGCTCGCGCGCGGAAAACCAGCGGCTGCTGGACGCGCTGCCTTGAGCGAGCGCGTCGACTGGACGAGCCGACCCTCCGGCCCGATCCGCGGCACGCTGACCGTTCCCGGCGACAAATCGATCTCGCATCGCGCGATCATGCTCGCGGCGATCGCCGAAGGCACGTCGCGCATCAGCGGGTTCCTCGAAGGCGAAGACACGCGGGCGACCGCCGCAGCTTTCCGTGCCATGGGCGTCGCGATCGACGCGCCGGCGCCGTCGCAGCGCGTCGTGCACGGCGTCGGGCTGCACGGCCTCGAGCCCGGCAAGCATGCGCTCGATTGCGGAAACTCCGGCACGGGCATGCGCCTGCTCACGGGACTGCTCGCCGGACAGCATTTCGATTCGACATTGATCGGCGACGCGTCGCTGTCGCGCCGGCCGATGCGGCGCGTCATCGAGCCGCTGACGTCGATGGGCGCCGCGATCGACGCGGAGTCCGGCCTTCCGCCGCTTCGCGTGCACGGAAATCGTTCATTGCACGGCATCCGCTATGCGCCGCCCGTCGCGAGCGCGCAGATCAAGTCGGCGGTGCTGCTCGCGGGACTCTACGCGGAGGGCGAAACCGAAGTCCGCGAAGTCCACCCGACGCGCGACTACACCGAGCGCATGCTCGCCGCCTTCGGCTGGCCGATCGCATTCTCGCCGGGCCTAGCGCGACTCGGCGGCGGACATCGCCTGCGCGCGACGGACATCGGCGTGCCGGCGGATTTCTCGTCGGCCGCGTTCTTCGTCGTCGCTGCGACGCTCGTGCCGGGATCCGAGCTCGTCATTCGCGGCGTCGGCCTCAATCCGCGCCGCACCGGTCTCCTCGCCGTGCTGCGTGCGATGGGAGCCGACATCGCCGAGCAGGATCGCCGCGAGCAGGGCGGCGAGATCGTCGGCGATCTCGTCGTCCGCCACGCGCCGCTGCGCGGCGTCGAGGTTCCGCTGGAGCACGTGCCCGACATGATCGACGAGTTTCCGATCCTGTTCGTGGCCGCAGCGGCTGCGCGGGGCATCACGACAATCCGCGGCGCGGCGGAGCTGCGCGTCAAGGAATCGGACCGCATCGCGACGATGGCCGCGGGTCTCGCCGCGCTCGGCATCGCCGTGCGCGAAACGGACGACGGCGCCGTCATCCAAGGTGGCGCGTTTCGCGGCGGCCGCGTCGACAGCGCCGGCGACCACCGGGTCGCGATGAGTTTCGCGGTCGCCGGGCTCGTCGCGCGCGATGTCGTCGGGATTGCCGATTGCGCGAACGTCGCGACTTCGTTTCCGGAATTCCTCGCCTCCGCGAAATCGGTCGGCTTTGCCATCGGGATCACGAGCTGATACTGTACGTACGTACATCTCAGGGATGGCAGTCATGGAAACGACCGTCACGCTGACGGAGCTTCGGCAGCGCCTATTCCAGCTTGCCGACCGGGTCGTCGAAAGCGGAGAGCCGCTCGTGATCGTGCGCAATGGAGTGAGGCTGCGACTCGTGCGCGAGGATGCGCCGCCTGAAGCGACCGGCCGTCTGTCGCGACTCGTCAAGCGCGACATCGTGATAGGCCCTCCGCTCGATCCGCACGAATCACCGGCCGAATGGTCGGGCGGCGTCGGCAAGGTCGCGGAGCCGTTCGTGCCTTACGGCGCCCGCAAGAAGCGCCCGCGGAGCCCGCGCAAGTGATCATGCTCGACACGCACGTCGCGGTCGCGCTGTACGAGGGCCGCACGGGCGGCCTCGGCCTCCCGGCAAGGCGCGCGATCGATCGCGACGTCGTCACGATCTCGCCGGCGGTGCTGCTCGAGATCGAGCTCCTGCACGAGATCCGCCGTATTCGTGTCGGCGCGAAGGCCATCGCCGATGCGCTCGCCGACGGTCTCTCGATCCGCGTCGCCCAGGACCGCTTCGCCGACGTCGCCGTCGAGGCGCTCTCGCTCGGCTTCACGCGCGACCCGTTCGATCGGCTCATCGTGGCGCACGCGGCGATGACGAAATCCCCGTTGATCACGCAGGACTCGCTGATCCGCTTCAGCTACCGCCATTCGATGGGTTGAAACCGGCATGCCGACCGCCGTCGGAAGCGGTCGGCTAGAATCGCGCGCCGTCCGAGCTTCGAACCCATGACCGCGCGAGCCGAGAAAGTCGTCCCCGTGCTGACCATCGACGGGCCCTCCGGGTCCGGCAAGGGCACGATCAGTCGGGCCGTCGCCGAAGCGCTCGGCTGGCACCTGCTCGATTCGGGCGCCCTCTACCGGGCGGTGGGCTACGCGGCGGGCATGGAAGGCATCGATCTTTCGGACGCCGAGGCGGTCACGCGGTGTGCCGAGACGACGAAGATCGCCTTCCGCGACCCCAAGGACGGCGGCGAGACCCGGGTGATCGTGAACGGCCACGACGCGACCGACGAGCTCCGCACCGAGACCTGCGGGGCCGCGGCATCCGCGATAGCGGCGATCCCGAGCGTCCGCGCGGCCCTCTTCGACAAGCAGCGGTCGTTCCGCCGCTCGCCGGGCCTCGTGGCGGACGGCCGGGACATGGGCACGGTCGTTTTCGCCGACGCCCCGTACAAGGTGTTCCTGACCGCCAGCGCCGACGAAAGGGCGCGAAGGCGGTATAAGCAGTTGAAAGAAAAGGGTTTGAATGTTACGCTTTCATCCCTTTTGCGCGAGATCGAGGCGCGCGACGAGCGCGATGCGAACCGCAAGGTCGCACCGCTGAAGCCGGCGTTGGGGGCGCTGATCGTCGATACCACCGGAATGCCCGTCGCGGACGTGGTTGCGAAGGTGCTCGCGGTCGTCCGCAAGGCCGGCTGATCCGGAAAGGCCCGCAACGGCCTGCCGGCGGCGGGCCTCACGATTGATTCGAAAGGAATCGCTTCGCAAGAAGCACGGCCCGGCCTTGTGCCGGAACTTGAACCGATGCGGATGTCCCGCATCACCGGAAGGTGGGTTGGCGACTCGCGACGAGCGCCGGCCTGTTCTATCAACTGGAATCCAACAATGACTGAAAGTTTTGCTGAACTGTTCGAACAGAGCCAATCGCTCGCCAAGCTGCGCTCGGGTGCCATCGTCTCCGGCATCGTCGTCGACATCCGCCCGGACGTCGTCGTCGTCAACGCCGGCCTCAAGTCCGAAGGCATCATCCCGATCGAGCAGTTCAAGAACGAGAAGGGCGAGCTCGAGATCCACGTCGGCGACGAGGTCAAGGTCGCGCTCGATGCCATCGAGAATGGCTTCGGCGAGACGATGCTCTCGCGCGAGAAGGCCAAGCGTTCGCTGGTCTGGGACGAGCTCGAGGAAGCGCAGACCGCCAACGCCGCAGTGACCGGCCGCATTTCCGGCAAGGTCAAGGGCGGCTTCACCGTCGACATCAAGGACGTCCGCGCGTTCCTGCCGGGCTCCCTCGTCGACGTGCGCCCCGTGCGCGATCCGTCCTACCTCGAAGGCAAGGAACTCGAGTTCAAGATCATCAAGCTCGACCGCAAGCGCAACAACGTCGTCGTTTCGCGCCGTGCGGTCGTCGAGAGCGAATTCTCCGAGGAACGCGAGAAGCTGCTCGAGCGCCTGCAGGAAGGCGCGGTCGTCAAGGGCGTCGTCAAGAACCTCACCGATTACGGTGCGTTCGTCGACCTCGGCGGCATCGACGGCCTCCTGCACATCACCGACATGGCGTGGAAGCGCGTGCG
>DATFRS010000349.1:0-32557 GCA_035263065.1 Rhodanobacteraceae bacterium | reverse complement strand
CGCGGCGATCGCGCAGCCTGAAATGGTCGTGCGGGTCAGCGCGAGATTGCCGTACGAGCGCACGCAGCCGCCGTTGTAGTCGCCGGCGAGATAGCCGTCGACGATCGTGACGTCGGCGATACCGAGCGTGCCCGCGCCCGAGAGGACGACGACGCGGTCGGCGTGCGCGCCGTCGATCGTCAGGAGATCGCGGCCGGGGCCGTGGATCTCGACGTTGTCGACGGCCGTCGTCACCGCGCCCTGCGTCAGCGTGATCGTGCCGCAGGTCAGCGCGCCGAGATCGACCGTGTCGCCGTCGCCCGCGCCCGCGAGCACGACGCGCAGCGTGCCGGCGCTGCCGTCATCGGCGCAGCTCGTGACCGGCAGGATCTGCGCGATGCGATGCCGATGAGCGGGCGGCTGCGACGGCACGCGATCGTGGAATGCGAAGTCGGCGCCGTGTGCGCGCGGCGCGGGCACGGCGTCGATCCGCGCGGCGGCCGCGGTCGCAAGCACGGCGGCGAGACCCATGGCGAGCGGTTTGGGCGCGAGGCCGCGCCGTGCGAGGAAGGCGGCGTTCACGGGCCACCTCCGTCGAAGCTCGTACCGAAGATCACGTCGCTGCCCGCGGCGCCGACCGTGAAGTGCACCGGTATCGGCACCTGGCGTCGCGTCGCGTCGTTCGTGTGCAGACAGAGGTAGGCGTCGTAGCTGCCGGGATCGAGGTCGGTCGCGTCGAGAATCACGCCGACCGATTCGCTGGCGCCTGCGCCGAGCGGCGGATCGATATATGTGTCGAGCGAAAGCCAGGCAACGTCGCCGGCGCTGCCGCACGGGCGCGCCGAGGTGACGGCCGCCAGGGCGACGTACGCGTGGGCGCCGTCGTCGATCGGCCCGACTGCGCTCGCTGCGCCGGTCACCGTCTCGACGGTGTACATCGTGCTGACGCCGCCGGTCGGCAACGTCGAAAGGTAGAGCGTGTTCGTGGCGGCGTCGACGGCGAGCGCGGATATCGAATCGTCATCGACGCCGAGCGGCCCGACCGTGTAGCCGCTGACGCGGCCCGGCAGCGAATACTCGTCGCGCGCGATCGCGACGAGCAGATCGTTGGTAGCGTCGATCGCGAAGAGGCGGCCGTCGGAGTCGGCGGCGAGCGCCGTGTAGATGCCGTTGATCGTCAGCGTGCGGTCGTTGATCTCGCCGATGCGCAAGGTCGTGCCGGTGACGGGATCGATCGTGTACAGCGAAGGCAGCGTGCCGTTCGTCGAGAGGGCATAGAGCGTACGGTCCGCCGGGTTCCAGGCGAAGCCGAGCCAGCCGCTATCGCCGGGATCGGGCGTGGTCGCTGCGTTGACGGTCTGGACCGCGCCGGTCGTCGTGTCGATCGTGACGAGGCCATCAGTGTCGCTCAGCAGGAATTCGCGGCTGAAGTCGTCGTCGATGAATGCACCGCCGCTGACGGCGCCGGGCAGCGTACCGGGCAGGAGCAGCGGACTTCCGGGCGCCGCCATGTCGAGCGAGACGAGCCGGTTGCCCGCGGCGTCGAGTCGCACGGCATAAGCCGGGACGGTCGACGCGCCTTCCGGTGCGAGCGGCGCGCGCGTCTGCCCCGGCGCCGCCGCTTCGCCGAAATGCCAGGCGAGGTCGCCGTTGCCGGCATTCGTGATCGTCAGCGCGCTGCGTGCGATGCTGCCCGCGTTGCCGCTCGCGTCGATCGATGGCGCATCGAGCGCGAGCGTCGGCGCCAGCGCCTCGATGTGCGTCATCGCCGTCGCGGTGAACGGGCTGCTGCCGGCGCTCTCCCGCGCGATCCACGTATGCGCGACGTCGAGCGATGCCTTGACGGTGACGCGGAAGTCCGCGAGCACCTGCTGCCCGCCGGGCTGGATCTCGAGATTGAAGTCGGTGAAGAGATCGCCGTCGACACTGTTGCTGATCGAATGAACGTTGAGCGTCTGCGCCGTGTTGTTCTGGCCGATGTAGCAGATGTGCACGTGGTCGCCGACGTTGGCCGTGATGCTCGAATCGTCGAGCGCGCCGCAGTCGTCGCCGTGGCCGCCCGGCCCGATGACTTCCATCGTGACGTACAGCACCGTGCCGGTGCCGGCCGGCGCGGCGATGCAGCCGCCGCAGGCGAACAGCGCTACGGCGGCGCCGATCAAAGCGCGCATGAGCATGGCAACCCCCTCGACCTGCGCGGCACCGGGATCGGCGCCGCGCGGGGGAAGCTTACGCTGCCCGGTTGTGCATTTGCGATGGCTTTTGCGAACGTTACAGCGCGAAGACAGCGCGTCAGGCGCGCACGAATTCCATGCGCCAGTTGACCTCCCAGGTCTTGCCTCCGTCCGGCGAGTAGGCCTGCTCCCAGTGCGCCGAGTCCTTCGTGATGTTCGACCACGTGTAGCGCACGCGGATCGTCTTGCCGCGCAGCGTATCGTCCGAGTAGAAGTTGCCGACGCCGTTGACGAACGAGCCCTTGACCGGCGGATCGAGCGGGTTGTGCGGCATGCGGCTGTCGACCCACCAGATCGCCCAGAGACCGGTCTTCGGATCGTACGCGCGCAGCCCGACGCCCTTGTACGTGCCCTCGGGCATGTTCAGCACGTTGTCGTCGACGTTGCCGTAGCCGTCCATCAGCGGACGCATGGTGCAGGTGCCTTCGAACTCGATCCATTCGTGACTGTTCGCGAGGCGTTCCTTGAGGCGCTTGTGATGCACGCGCCAGCTGCCTTGCAGGAAATCGAAATCGTGCACGCCGGAAAGATTGGTTGCGCCGCCTTTTTCCGGCGGATCCTGCGTGGCGGATGCGGGGGCGGCGGCGATCGTGGCGGCGGCGATGCAGGTGACGAGCAAAGAGCGGAACGGTGTCATGGGATGGCCTCCTTGGGTGGCGCGGCCATCATGCGCGCTAAATATGCCATCGCATGTCATGTATTCTGCTAGCATCGCGACATGCTCGCGGGGCGCCTCCTTTCGATCCTGATGCTGCTGCAGGCGCGCGGCCGCGTCAGCGCGAAGGAGCTCGCGGACGAGTTCGAAGTCGCCGTGCGCACGATCCACCGCGACGTCGACCAGCTGAGCGCCGCCGGCATTCCCGTTTACGCCGAGCGCGGCCGGGGCGGCGGCTTCCGTCTGCAGGACGGTTATCGCACGAAGCTGACCGGCCTCAATCCGTCCGAAGCGGAGACGCTGTTCCTCGCGGGCCTGCCCGGCCCGGCCGCGCAGCTCGGTCTCGCCGACGCGCTCGCGAATGCGCGGCTGAAATTGCTCGCCGCACTGCCGCCGAACCTGCAGCCCGGCGCCGAGCGCATCGCGGAGCGCTTTCATCTCGACACCGGCGTCTGGTTCTCGCACGCCGATCCGATTCCCTCGCTGCCGGTCATCGCGCGCGCCGTATGGAATGCGCGCATGCTGAAGCTTCGCTATCGCCGCGCCGGCGAGACCGAGGCGCATCCGCGCAAGCTCGGCCCGCTAGGTCTCGTGCTGAAGGCCGGCGTCTGGTATCTCGTCGCGCAGAGCGGCAGCACGGTGCGCACGTACCGCGCGCGCAACATCCACGATGCCGAAGTCACCGACGAGCCGTTCGAGCGGTCGAAGCGCTTCGATCTTGCCGGGCATTGGGAAAAGGCCGTGCAGGAATACGAAGGCGGCGTGTATCACGAGCACGCCGACGTGCGATTGTCGCCGAAGGGTGTCTACATGCTGGACATGCTGGGACCCTACGTCGTGCGCGCCGCTGCCGAGACGGCCAGCGCGCCCGACCGGAGAGGCTGGGTTCGCTGCCGACTACCGCTCGAATCGATCGAGTATGGAATTCGCGAACTGATGCGACTTGGCGACGAAGTCGTGATCAGCGGACCACGGGAACTTCGCGCGCGTTTCGCCGAGAGCGCTGCACGCATGGCGAGGCGCCATCGTGCTCGCCTCTAACCGAACGTGAATGCGAACGCCTCGACACCCGGATCGAGGAACTCGATCTCGAACGTGCGATCGCCGACGTCGCCCCTGAGGCGCACGAGTTGGTAGAGACGCTGCGACGTCACTGCGCCGGTACCGTCGACGCCGACGTCCATGCCGCGATCGTCGCCGGCCGGCTTGCCGTCGATCGTCACCTTGTAGCGGATCGGCTTGCCGTCGCCGCCGGGGCCGAGCACGAGGTTGACGTCGCGCGCGTGGAAGCGGAACGCGATGCGTCCGCCCGCGCTCGCGAGGCGCGCCTTCTCGTCGACGATCGTCCAGCGGCCGGCGAGCGCCCACTGATTCGTCGAGAGCGTCGGCGGGATCGAGTAGTCGTGATCGCGGTCGTGCGTGGCGCCGCCCGGCGATGCGAAGCTCTCGGCGCGGTCGTAGCCGACATACGTTTCGGGCGACGTGGCCGCAACGCTCGGAGCGAGCGCGGCGCCGCTCGTGTCGGGATTCACGACGCCGCTCGCGACCATCGTCGCGCCGGCTTCGGCGAGCAGTGCCTTGATGACCTCTTCGGATTCGGCGTACTCGCCTTCGCCGAAGTGGTGATGGCGGATGCGGCCCTGCGCGTCGATGAAGTAGTGCGCGGGCCAGTAGCGGTTGTCGAACGCGCGCCAGATCGCGTAGTCGTTGTCGATCGCGACCGGATAGTCGACGCCGAGATCCTTGACCGCGCGGCGCACGTTGTCGATGTCCTTTTCGAACGCGAATTCGGGCGCGTGCACGCCGATCACGACGAGCCCCTGGTCCTTGTACTTGTCGTACCAGGCGCGGACGTACGGCAGCGTGCGCAGGCAGTTGACGCACGAGTAGGTCCAGAAATCGATGACGACGACCTTGCCGCGCAGCGCCGCGGCGTCGAGCGGCGGCGAGTTGAGCCACGCGACGGCACCGTCGAGCGGCGGCATGATGCCTTCGACCGGCGCGTCGAGCGTCTTCTTCGACATCATCGACGGCTTCGCGGCCATCATCATCGAGCCGCCGGGTTCGGGCGGCGCGATGACGGACGCAATCGACGACTCGTCTTTCGCGGGCTCGATCTTCGAGAGCAGCGACTGCTCGATGCGGTTCGTGCTCGCCGTCGAGAGGCGCGCGAGCCATCCCGTGTCGAGCCCGAGCGCGATCGCGACGACGGCGGCGAGCACCGCGACACCAAGCCCGCGCCGCACCCATTCGCCTGCGCCGAGCGATCTCTTCAGCGCCGCGAACACGCGACCGCCGATCAGCAGCGCGAGCGCGAGCGACGTCGCCGCACCGAGCGCGTACGCGAGCAGCAATCCGAACGTGCCGACGTTGGCACCGTGCAAAGCGGCGCCGGTCAGCACGAGGCCGAGAATCGGTCCCGCGCAGGGCGCCCATAGCAGGCCCGTGCCGATGCCGAGCAGCACCGACGAGAACGCGGAAGGCGTTTCATCGTTTTGCTCCGCGCGCGTCGAAAGGCGTGCGCCGGCCGCGACCAGCGGCTGCATCAGCCGATCGGCGAAGCGCGGCATCAGCAGGGTGAGGCCGAACACGGCAAGGATCAGCAGCGCGACGTAGCGTCCGTACTGATTCGCGTGCACGGCCCAGGCACCGCCGACCGCGGCGAGCGTCGCCACGAGCGCGAACGTGATCGCCATGCCGGCGAGCATCGGGAGACCGCTCCGCCAGAACGACTGCCCCGCGCGCGCGAAGACGAAAGGCAGCACCGGCAGGATGCACGGGCTCAGGATCGTGAGGACGCCCCCGAGCCAGGCGAGGACGAGCAGCGTCACGCGTCGGCCTTGAACGTGAGCGCGACACCGTTCATGCAGTAGCGAAGCCCGGTCGGCAGCGGGCCGTCGTCGAAGACGTGACCGAGATGGCCGCCGCAGCGCCGGCAGCTCACTTCGGTGCGCAGCATGCCGAGCGAGGTGTCGTTCGCTTCGTTCACGGCTTTCGCGAGCGGCTTGTAGAAGCTCGGCCAGCCGGTGCCGCTGTCGAACTTGGTCGTCGACGAGAACAGCGGATTCGCGCAGCCGGCGCAGGAGAACGTGCCGCTGCGTTTTTCATGATCGAGCGGGCTCGAGAACGGCCGCTCGGTGCCCTGCTGGCGCAGCACGGCGTACTGGTCGGCCGTCAGCAGCGCGCGCCACTCGGCGTCGGTGTGCGTGACTTCGAACGGTCCCGCAGGCGTCGCGGCCACGACGGGCGCGACGCCGGTGCGACGGAACAGGAAGGCGCCGACGCCGGCCACCGCGAGGGCGACGGCACCGGCGAGCAGCTTGCGGCGACCCGCGTCGAAGTCGTCGGATGAGCGATTCTTCATGAGGGGGCTCCGGAAAGAACGTGGCGTCTCGGTCAGAAGGACCGGCGATCGCCGCGATGGCTTGCGCGGCGACGGCGCCGTTCAGGCGCCGGCAGGATAGACGCAACGTCAGGCCGAAAGCCCGCGAACTCAAGGATCGAAGCCGTTCGCGAAGATCTCGTCCTGCTGTTCCTGCACCTCGAAGGCGCCGATGTCCGGCGCCGAGCCGAACTCGCGCACGAACGGCGGCCCGCGCTGGTCGCTGGCGAGCGTCATGAGATTGTTGCCCTGATCGATCGCGGGGCTGCCGGCGGCGAGCGCGTGCGTCGGCGTGCGGCCGCCGTTCGCCGCGATCGGCAGCAGCATCGGATCGGCGCTGAGCGTGCCGGGCGGCGACAGCGTGGAGCTCATGATGAGATTCGCGGCGCCCGTGACGTCGGCGAAATAGCCTTCGAGGTCGCGCTCGGTTCCTGCGGCGGTGTTGTGCGCGAGGATCGTGCTCTCGAGCACCGCGCTCGTCTGGTAGACGTGCACGCCGCCGGCCGCGTAGCGGCTGGAATACGACGAATTCGTCGCCGTGTTGAACGCGATCGTGCTGTTCGACAGCGTGAGCGGCGTGTTCGTGTAGACGCCGCCGACCAGAGAGTCGGCGTGGTTGCCCGAGATCGTGCTGTCGACGATGTGCGCGTAGGCCGCATAGCCGGCGATCGAGAGTCCGCCGACGCTGCCCGGCAGCGGACCGTCGCGTCCGCCGGCGACGTTGCCGCTGATCGTGCTGTGCGAGATGTCGGCGCTGCCTTGCGTGAACGCGCCGCCGCCATAGGCGACCGAACCGGTCGCGAGCGCTTCGGCTGCGTTGTAGCTGACCGTGCTGTAACCCATGATGAGGCCGCCGCGCGCATACACGCCGCCGCCGCGCCCGATCGGCACGCCGAGCGCCATCGTGTTGTTGACGACGTCGCTCGATTGCATTTCGAGCGTGCCGCCGGCCCAGACGCCGCCGCCGTCGCGCATGACGCGGCAGTTGTCGATCAGGACGTTCTTGAGATAGATCGAGCCCGCCGAATAGAGGCAGCCGCCGCCGGCCGCGATGCCGACGTTGTTGCCGTCGCTGAGCTCGAGGTCGTAAAGGTTGAACGTGCCGCCGGCTGTGTTCTGCATCAGCACGGGGTTCGTCGCCGACGGCGATTGCCGGATGTTGAGGCGCGTTGCCGGGCTCGGCGGTCCGCGCAGCGTCAGCGCGGCAAGGTTCGTCTGGATCGCGCCCGTCGTCAGCGTGATTTCGCTGCAGCCGAGGCTCGTCATGTCGATCGTGTCGCCGCTCACCGCCGCGGCGACCGCGTCGCGAAGGCTGCCCGCGCCCGAGTCCGCGCAGTTCGTCACCGGCGGCGCGCCGCGCACGACGGCGCTCTTCGCTTCCGTTTCGCGCGGGAGCGCGAGCACGATGCCGAGACACAACGCCAGCGGCGTCAGGCGCAGATGATCCCACGGCATGGCGAATCCCTCCGGTTGGATCCGCGGCGCGACTGCGTGCGGTTTCCCGCACTCTACAAGAAGCGGGACGCGCCGGGGAGCCGACGGCGTCCACTTTTTCGCATTGCTAGTCGACGATGAACAGCTTCGCGCCGGTGCGCGTCTGCGAGCGGTGCGGCTCTGCATCGTCGGCGACCTGGTAGCTCACGCCTTGCATCAGGGTGAACCGCCGGCCGTCGGCAAGCTCGGTCTCCAGCTCGCCTTCGAGGCACAGCAGGATGTGCCCTTTCACGCACCAGTGATTCGCGACGTAACCCGGCGAGTATTCGACCAGGCGCACGCGGATGCCGCCGAAGGTCTGCGTGCGCCATAGCGCGAAGCCTTGATCGCCTGGATGGCGCGTCGGCTCGATCGTCGACCAGTCGGTCGTGCCGAACGGGATGCCTGACATCTGCATGCGGATCTCCTCCGAAGTTCTCGTGCCGATCGCGCACTATGGTGCCGTCGCACGGCAGCGCAAGGCGTGCGCAGACGCCGTTCGTCGGATTCTTCCGACGGGCAACGCGGCGTTTTGCGGCTGACGCCGACACGGACGGTGGCTAGGCTGGGATCGTGGTGATTTCACCGTGGTTGTCACTTGACAACTACCTTCGCAAGGTCTAGATTCACGCCCAAGGACGAAACCCATGGCCAGGAGGCCGCACCCGAAGCCCGACGTGGAAGCCGCGCTGCGCTACGCCGAATTCGAAGGCTGGCGCATCGAGCCCGGTGGCTCCCACGCTTGGGGAAAGATGTACTGCCCCTACAACGACGACGAATGCCGCTGCGGCGAGTTCTGCATCGCCTGCATCTGGAGCACGCCGAAAAATGCCGGCAATCACGCGCGGCATCTGCGGCGCGTCGTCGACCACTGCACGACCCATCGCAAGCACACGAGCACCGAGCCATGACCGATTACGAGTTCACCCTGAAGTTCAGCCTCCCGGACGCCGGTGCAAATCCGGACGATCACGTCGAAGCGCTCGCCGAAGCAGGCTGCACCGACGCGCTCGTCGGCATCGGTCAGGCGGGCCGCATCGCGCTCGCGTTCACGCGGCGCGCGAAGTCGGCGTTCGAGGCAGTCTCGTCGGCGCTGCGCCACGTGCGCAAGGCGATCCCCGACGCGGTGCTCGTCGAAGCGTCGCCCGATTTCGTCGGCCTCACCGACGTCGCCGAGATCGCCGGCTTCACGCGCCAGAACATGCGCAAGCTGATGCTCGGCAACGGCGCGACGTTTCCGGCCGCGCTGCACGAAGGGAAGCCGGCGCTCTGGCATCTCGCGACCGTACTCACATGGCTCAAGGAACGACAGGGCCGTGCGGTCGACGCCGTGCTGCTCGAGATCGCGAAGGCGAACATGACCGTCAACATCGCCAAGGAAGCGCGGCAGCTGCCCGGCGCGACGTTGCCGAGAAACCTCGAGCGCCTGTTCGCGTAGCCGCCGCTACATCTGGCGGAAGAGGTGCAGGTAGCTCCGGCTGACCGGCAGCACTTCCTTGCGGCCCTTGAGGTGAATCCCCGCGGTCTCGTTGTCGCCGCGCGTCACGTGGCTGATCGCATGGAGGTTCACGACGACCGACCGGTGCACCTGCGCGAACTGCGCGGGATCGAGCTGCGCGACGAGCTCCTTGAGCGGCGTCCCGATCAGCGCCTCGCCCGGCTGGCCCGCGTCGCCGCGCCACGCTATCAGCGTGTACTTCGCGTCGGAACGGAGGTAATCGATCTCGTCGACCGGAATCAGGCGCAACGTCTGCCCGACCTGCGCGCGGATCCAGCGCAGCGGCGCCGAGCCCGCGCCGTGCTGCAATTGCGCAGCGAGCTGCTGGATGAGCGCTTCGGTGTTGAGCGCAGGCTGCGCGGCGTTGAGCCGCTCCTTGAGACGCGCCACGGTGTCGGCGAGGCGCGCTTCCTCGACCGGCTTGACGAGATAGTCGAGCACGCCCTCGGCAAACGCCTGCACGGCGTACTGGTCGTACGCGGTGACGAACACGAGATGCGCACGGCGTCCGATGTGGTGCGCGGCCTCGACGCCCGAAACGCCGGGCATGTGCACGTCGAGGAAGCAGACGTCCGGGCCGCGCGCCTCGAACTGCCTGATCGCTTCGCGCCCGTTGCGCGCCTCGGCGACGATCTCGAGCTCGGGCCAGACCGTCACGAGCTGGCGCGCGAGCGCATCGCGCAGCAGCGGCTCGTCGTCGGCGATCAGCGCAGTCGGCCGTGCGCGCATCAGACGATGCCCCCGCGGGCCGGCAGATCGAGCTCCGCGACGACGCCGCGCGGCTCGCGTGCCGCGACGCTGAGCTTCGCGTCGCCGCCGAAGATCAGCTCGAGGCGCTCGCGCAGCGTCGAGAGCCCCGTACCGAGCCCGCCGCCCGACCCGCGAAGCCCGACGCCGGTGTCGACGACGCGCACGACGCAACGATCGCCGCGCCGCTCGACGTGGATGTCGATGCGGCCGCCCTCCTCGCTCGGATCGATGCCGTGGCGCACCGCGTTTTCGACGAGCGTCAAGAGCGTCAGCGGTGGACAGCGCAGCATGAGCGCCGCGTCGTCGGCGTGCAGCGCGAACTGGAGCCGGTCGGGCATGCGCATGTGCATGAGCTCGAGATACGCCCTGACGAGCGAAAGCTCCTGGCCGAACGTGCTGACCGGCTCGTGGAGCCGCGGCACTGCCGCGCGAAGATACGCGATCAGGCTGCGCAGCACCGCCGACGCCTGCGGCGATCCCGCGTCGACGAGCGCCTGCACGTTCGCCAGCGTGTTGAAGAGGAAATGCGGCGCGACCTGCGCCTGCAGGAGATGCATGCGCGCGTCGAGCGCCTGCCGCTCGAATTCGCTGCGCTCGAGCTCGAACGCGAGCGCCTGATGGCGCGCGAGCGCGTCCTTCTGTCGCACCAGCGCGGTGAGCGCGACCCACGGCGCGATGAAGATGCCGAGCGCGGTGAGCGCGGAAAATCCTTCGAGCCGATCCTTGACTTCCCAGAACGGCGGCGCGCCGTGCGCGGTCGACAGCACGTAGATCGTGAACGTGCCGAGCGGCATCACGAGCGCGACCGCGAGCACCTGCAGCACCCAGCGCGCGAGCCACGAAGGCAGCCGCTTCGGCCACTGCTCGAACAGGCCGAACGCGAGCACCGCGACGAACCCGAGCGTCAACGCACGGATCAGCAGCGAGAAATAGCCCGACTTCCAGCCGAGCCCGAGCGGCAGCGACAGCACGAACGCGATCCCGAGCGCGACCAGGAGCCGCGGCGGGTTCAGGAGCAGCGCGAGACCGCGCGGCCTCGCGGGAGCGATGACGGCCATGGGCGGAGAATAGTCCAGTCGCGACGTCGCCGGATCACGCGCGCGCGGTCGCCGGCTCCGCGAAACCCTTCGCGAGCAGCCACACGACGAGCGCGAGGTGCGCGAGCCCGAGCGGCGCGATCATCGGGAACACGACCGGCTGGCCGAACAGCGGCATCGCGACGGCGATGATTTCCGAGCACGCCGCGAGCGCGCCGAATCCCGCGAGCACGCGCGGCACCAGCGCGAAACGGAACAACGCCGCGTACAGCGTGAAGGCGAAGCCGCCGGCAATCATGAGGCCGATGAAGTGCGCCCAGATGCGCGGCGCGGCGGCGCCGGGAGCGAGCGTGCGCAACACGTCGGCGCCGGGAGCATCCGCTTTTGCGAACGCCTGACTGAACGACAGCATCGAGAGCGAATTCGAATATTCGACGACGGCACCGGCGAAGCCGACGACTGCGAAGGCCAGCAGCCAGCTCGCCATCGCGACGCTGCGCGTGCGCAGCACCGGCAAGGCGACGACCGCGATGCCGACGGCGAACGCGTGCATCGCGAGACCGATGACGACCGCGAGGCCGATCTCGGTCGCATGCGCCGACGCCTGCTCGAGAAACGCCGACGCGGTGATCCATTTCAGCAGTACGAAGTTGACGATCGGACCGCAGGCGGCCTGGAGCAGCAGCAGCGCGGCGATCGTGCGGGCGGCGTTTCTCGTGGTCATCGTCATCCCCTCGGTCAGTCGACGGCACGCTCGTGCCATCGTGCCACGTCGACACCCTTGATGAGGAGCCACAGGCACAGCGACAGCTCGCCGACGAACGCCGGCGCCAGGATCGCCGGGAACAGCGCCTTCGCGAGCGGCGGCGCGAGGATCAGCGCGAAGCTGTTGACGAGATAGCACCCGCCGGCGAGCTGCATCAGCCAGCCGAGGATCTTCGGCAGAAACCCCGAGCGCACGATGAGATACCCCATCGCGAGGCATGCGAAGCCGAAGAAGACGAGGCCGACGCCGAAGCCGTACGCATCCGACCGCAGCGCGACGTACGCGAGCGCGTCGAGCTGCCGCTCGTCGAATGCATCGAGATAAGGCGCGCCGCCGAGGACCAGGAGCGGCGTGATCTGGCTCAGCTTGCTCGCGACGAGCACCGCGCTCTGCGTCAGCGTGAAGAGCAACGCGAGCTGCGCGAGGAAGCGGTCGACAGGCCGCAGCAGCGTGTAGAAGATCAGCATCAGCGGGACGTCGCAGACATGCATCAGGATGTCGCCGGCGATGCCGATGCGCCAGAGCGACTGCGATGCCGCGATGTTGTGCGCAGTCGCCGCGGCGTCGCCCGACACGATCGCGCCGCCGCGCACGACGAGTTCGCCGAAGAGTCCCGCGGCGATGATGACGAGATACAGCGCGCCGCCGATGCGCGCGTAGAGATTCGGCGAGCGCTCGAAGCAGCTCATCGCGACGCCTCGGGTCCGCCGAGCGGCATGCGCACCGCGCGCTCGCGCTTGATCAGCGTACGGACGATCCAGTAGAGGACGACCGCCATCACGAGCACGACCGGAATCGCGCGGATGCCGAACGCGTGCCGCAGCGGCTCCGGGAACACCTTGGCCTGGCCGAGGAAGAACGACGTCGTCGCCATCCACATCGCGAAGCCCATGCGGCCGATGTGCCGCAGCATGCGCTTCGCGCCTTCGAGACGGCCTGCGATCAGCGTGCGCGCGTCGCCGAACGCGCCGAGGAACGCGATGCTGCCGAAGACGAAGTACAGCGTCGGCGGATAGCCGTCGAGCTTGTGCGTAGGGCTGTTCGATGCCGCGACGCCGAGCGCGTAGTCGAAGCCGCCGATGACGACCGCCATCAGCATCAGCCAGCGCAGGAGGCGCCGGTTCTGCTCGAACGAGCCGCGCACGGTCAGGAATCCCGTGCACACCATGTAGAACGTCAGCACGCCGCCGAGCATCGTGCCGCGATCGGGCTTGAGCCCCGCCATCAGCGCGCCGGTCGACGCCATCGTCAGCATGGCGATGACGAAGATGAGTCCGCTCCTGCGATGCAGGCGCGAGCCCTTGACCGCGTAGAGCGCGACCGCGCCCGCGGCGATCGCGAGGAGCCCCGCGACGACATGGATCGGCAACATGCGCACCTCCCGTGCCCGCGTTCGGCGGGCGTGCGCGGTCAGTGTTGCCGCGGGATGCGCTCTGCTGAAATCACCAGGCGACGGACAGCGGGAGCGATCGGACGAGCGACGGAAGGAAGCGACGGGCCGCGGCGAGAGCTTCGCGAGTGGCCGGGATTGGCGATGAGCCAGTGGCGCCGGTCCGTCTGCATTCCTTCGCGGACGGCCCGGCGCGCACCAACCGGGGCAAGCTTGTTCCTACTGATCGACGCCGACGGTCGCCGGCGTCGTCGCGCGCGCCGCGCGCCGACGCGTGAACGGAACCAGCATCGGGACGTGCTTGAGGTAATCGCGGTACGGCTCGCCGAGCGCCGCGACGAGATCGCGCTCCTCGAGCTGGATCGCGACCAGGATGTAGCCGGTCGTCGCGATCGCGAACAGGAGATGCGTGACCGTCATCGTCGGCGTCGCCCAGAACGCGAACAGCCAGCCGACGTAGAGCGGATGGCGCACGAGGCGGTACGGACCCGGCATGCGGAAGCCGATCGCCTTGTACGGCCTGCCGAGCAGGAAGAGCCACACCTGACGCAGCCCGAACAGATCGAAGTGGTTGATCAGGAACGTCGACACCAGCACGAGCAGCCAGCCGAACACGCAGAGCGCCTGCAGTGTCAGCACGAGCGCGGGCGTCTCGACCGACCACACGACGCCGCCGAGCGGCCGCCAGAACGCAAACAGCGCGATCAGCGCGAGGCTCGACGCGAGCACGTACGTGCTGCGCTCGGCCGGCTCCGGCACGATCCCCGTCCACCAGCGCTTGAACGCAGGACGCGCCATCACGCTGTGCTGGAGCGCGAACAGCAGCAACAGCACGACGTCGGTCGCGAGGCTGCCGACGAGATCGCCGTCGAAAGGCCCGTCGATCGAGACCGGCACGAAGAGATTGCCGACGAACCCGAACGCGTAGAGGAACGTCGCGAAGAACACGGCGTAGCAGACGACGCCGTAGGCAAACACAGAGACACGTTTCAGCATGGCGGTGATTCCTTGATCTCCCTAAAAAATCAAACAATCAATCTGGCTGCGCCGGGCAGCACGCGGTCGTGCCTGCGTGCTTTGCCCGGCAGAAAGCGAAGAACGCTGTTTGCTCCGGAATTACGACAAGGCCCGTTCCGCGGTCGGGAGGTCGGCCCGCCGGACCCCCGATCGTGGCGCGCACTGTCGCGCCGGCGCCGCCGCGGGTCCTGTCCGGGGCTCCCGCGCCCCTGCCCGCCCGTCCGGCCGCGCGTGCGGTGCGCCCGCTTCGCGCGATTTCGGCACATCGGATGCTGAGAAATCGCCTAGGCTGATGTCCAAACCGGCGCCGGTGGATCGTCAACGTAGCGGCGGCGCAGTCGCCCAGCGAACCCCCAACGAAAAACTCACGGAGATTCCCATGCAATACCTCTTGCTGCTCTACGCGAACGAAGGCGGCTGGGACCAGATGACGAAGGCCCAGCAGGAACAGGGCATGGCGGCCTACATGGCCTACACGCAGGCGCTCAGGAAGGAAGGCGCGCTCGTAGGCTCCAATCGCCTGCAACCGGTCTCGGCCGCGACGACCGTGCGCGTCGCCGACGGCAAGTCGCAGGTGCTCGACGGTCCCTATGCGGAATCGAAGGAGCAGCTCGGCGGCTACTACCTCATCGAGGCGCCGGATCTCGACGCGGCGCTCGCCTGGGCGGCGCGCTGTCCCGGCGCGAGCCACGGCATCGTCGAAGTCCGTCCGGTGTGGCCGACGCCGACCGCATGACGACGGCGCGCGACGAGCGTGCACGCCGCGCGGCCGATGCGGTCGCGCGGCAGAGCTACGGCAAGCTCGTCGCCTATCTCGCCGCACGCACGCGCGATGTCGCCGCGGCGGAGGACGCGTTGTCCGAAGCGTTCGCCGCTGCGCTCGCGGAGTGGCCGCTCAAGGGGTGTCCTTCGAATCCCGAAGCGTGGCTCCTGACCGTCGCGCGCCGACGCATGATCGACGGAGCGCGACATCTTCGCGTTCGCGAGGACGCGGCGGACGACGTGCGTCTGATCGCGCAAAGCCTCGATGAGGCGGACGACGTCGCGATTCCGGACCAGCGCCTCGCGCTGATGTTCGCCTGCGCGCATCCGGCGATCGACGCCGCCATCCGCGCGCCGCTGATGCTGCAGACCGTGCTCGGCCTCGATGCGAAGGCGATCGCGTCGGCGTTCCTGACCTCGCCCGACGCGATGGGCAAGCGCCTCGTGCGCGCGAAGCAGAAGATCCGCGAAGCCGGCATTCCGTTCCGCATTCCCGAGCGCGAGGAACTGCCCGGGCGTCTCGATGCGGTGCTCGATGCGATCTACGCGGCCTTCGCCGAAGGCTGGACCGATCCCGCCGGGACCGACGCCGCGCGGCGCGATCTCGCCGAGGAATCGCTGTTCCTCGCGCGGCTCGCCGTCGAGCTCATGCCCGCCGAGCCCGAAGTGCTCGGCCTCCTCGCGCTCGTGCTCTACGCGGAGTCGCGCCGCCGCGCGCGCCGCGATGCAGCGGGCGAGTTCGTGCCGCTCGATGCGCAGGACCCGAAGCTCTGGGACGCGGCGATGATCGAGGAAGCCGAGACGCTGCTGCGACACGCGAGCACGTTCGGACGCATCGGCCGCCATCAGCTCGAAGCGGCGCTGCAATCGGCGCATGTCGCGCGGCGGCGCAGCGGCCGCGCGGACTGGATCGCGGTCGTCGAGCTCTACGACGGGTTGCTCGCTCTGACGCGATCGCCGGTCGTCGCGATCAATCGCGCGCTCGCGATCGCGGAAGTCCAGGGCGCGCACGCGGCGCTCGCGGCCTTACCGGACGCATCCGAAGACGAGCGCCTAGGCCGCTATCAACCGTACTGGGCCGCGCGCGCCGATCTTCTCGCGCGCACCGGGGCGCACGCCGATGCGTGCGAAGCCTACGAGCTGGCAATCGGTCTCGAGCGCGACGAAGCAATCCGTCGCTTCCTGCAGCGGCGTCGGGCGCTGCTCGACGCCTAGCTCACCCAGCCCGCGAGCACGAGCAGCGCGAGCACGGCGAGCCACGCCATCAGGATGCGGCGCAATGTGCGGCGTGCATCGGCGAGCTCGTCGAGCGGGTCGTTGACGTCGGTCGCGTAGCCGTCGCCGGCGATGACGTCGGCGTCGATGCCGGCCCGCGCGAGCGCGCCGAGGAAGCCGAGGTCGAGCGTGAAATAGCCCTGGCCGTGCGCCGCGTGATAGCCGCGCCACGTTTTCAGGACCGCGTCGAAATCCGAGACGAGCGCCAGCGTCAGCGCCATCAGGTGCGCGGGCGCCCAGTCGAGGATGCGTGCCGCGCGCTCGAGGAGATCGTGCTCGCGCGCACCGAGGCCGTCGGCGAACGCCGCATTGCGCGCGATGAGCTGGATCATGCGGTAGCCGAGCGCGCCGGCGGGACCCAGCACGACGAACCAGAACACGACGCCGAACCAGCGCGACAGCGCCGACGCGAACGTCGCCTCGACGAGCGCGTTCGCTTCGAGCGGCAGCGGCTGGTCGGCGGGATCCGGACGCAGCGCCTGCGCGACCGCGAGGCGCTGGTCGCGATCGGGCGCCTTCAGCACGGCGTCGATGTCGGACTCGAGCTCGCGCGGGCCCCAGCAGAAGAACAGCACGATCACCGCGAACGCGAACAGCGGGAGACCGAACAGCACGTGATCGAGCACGCTTTGCAGCAGCGCGCAGAAGACGAACACGAGCGCCGGCAGCAGCAGCGCCGGCCGCGCGGGCTCCGCGCCGTCGCCGCGCCAGCCCGAGAACCAGATGCGAAGCCAGGTGAAATCGCGAAGCCGCGCGAGATCGGGCAGCGCGCGCGAGGCGGCGAGCACCAGCACTATCGCCAACAGGGTCTTCGCCATCGCTCCGGTTCGCAGCCGCGGTCCGCCGTGATTGTAACCGCAGCGCGAGGCGCCAGGCAGCGCTCAGAAGACTTCCTTGATGTACTTGAACGGATGGTTCGGCTCGCGGTACCCGCCGCGCTCCTGGCGCTTGGGCAGTTTGACCTTCTCGCGCGGCAGCGACTTGTACGGAATCTGCGAGAGCAGGTGCGTGATGATGTTGAGCCGCCCGCGCCGCTTGTCGTCGGTGAGCGCGACGTTCCACGGCGCGAAGTCGGTGTCGGTCGCGGCGAACATGTCGTCGCGCGCGCGCGAGTAGTCGTACCAGCGGTTGTACGATTTCAGGTCCATCGGCGACAGCTT
Source organism: Rhodanobacteraceae bacterium (assembly GCA_035263065.1). Lineage (GTDB taxonomy): Bacteria > Pseudomonadota > Gammaproteobacteria > Xanthomonadales > Rhodanobacteraceae > Dokdonella_A. Next base: position 15,179 of record DATFRS010000349.1, on the reverse strand, counting down.
CCAGAGCTTGCGCCCGTCGTCGATGCGGTCCTCGAGGCGGCGCGTCTGCTCGTCCTGGCTCACCTCGAGCCAGTACTTGATGAGGATGATGCCGGACTCGATCATCGCCTTTTCCATTGCCGGGATGATCTTGAGGAACCGGCGCGCCTGCTGCTCGTCGGTGAAGCCCATCACGCGCTCGACGCCGGCGCGGTTGTACCAGCTGCGGTCGAAGATCACGACCTCGCCCGCTGCCGGCAGATGCGGCAGGTAGCGCTGCATGTACATCTGGCTCTTCTCGCGCTCGGTCGGCGCGGGCAGCGCGACGACGCGGAACACGCGCGGGCTGACGCGATCGGTGATCGCCTTGATCGTGCCGCCCTTGCCGGCGCCGTCGCGGCCTTCGAACACGACGCAGATCTTGAGCCCCTTGGCGACGACCCAGAGCTGCAGCTTGACGAGCTCCTCGTGCAGCCGCTTCATCTCGTCTTCGTAGACGCCGCGCTTGAGCGGCTCCCTGGCGGCGGCAACGGCCTGCGGCACCTTCTTCGGTTTCTTCTTCTTCGTCGCCATCGCGGTGTCCTCAGGCCTTCTGCTCGTTCTCGAGCGCCTTCTGCGTGATGTCGGAATAGAGGCTGACGAGGCGCGTCACGAGATTGGCGAGCTCCGGATGACGGCCGACGAGGCCGCGGGCGCTCTCGGCGTCCTCGAACACGCGCTTCAGGAAATCGACGTCGCCGTCGTCGAGCCGCTCGCCGCGGTTGACCTTGTCCTGCAGCGCGAGCGCGCGCGGCAGGCGCTGCGTGTTGAGACGCTGCAGCAGTGCCTGGATCGTGCCCGCGTCTTTCTGCGAACCTTGCATGGGACGCACCTCCCGAATCGGCTCGATCTTAGCCAGCCCCATCCGGGGCGGCATCCGTATATTTACGGATCGCCGCGCGGCGGAAATGCGGGAAAAACCGCCGTTCCGGCGCCTAGCGCGCGGGCTCGGTCAGCGTGCGGAGCTCGACGCCGGTCTGCTCGCGCAGCCAGTGCTCGATCAGGCGGTACGACACCGAGAGCGGCGGCGACACGCCGAGCGTGCGCTCGGTCAGGCCGCGAATGATCTGGTCGGCCGTGAACCAGTGCGCTTCGGCGAGCTCGCCGCCGAGCCGGATCGCAGGATCGACCGCTTCGGCCGTGAAGCCGATCATCAACGAGGCCGGGAACGGCCACGGCTGCGAGGAGTGATACGAAACGTCGCCGACGCGCACGCCGGCTTCCTCGAACACCTCGCGGCGCACGGTGTCCTCGAGCGATTCGCCGGGCTCGACGAAGCCTGCCAGCGTCGAGAAGCGCTTCTCGGGCCACGTCGCCTGGCGGCCGAGCAGGCACGCGTCGCCGTACGAGACGATCACGATCATCGCGGGATCGACGCGCGGGAAATGCTCGATCGCGCAATCGGGATTCGTGCAGCGCGCGCGATGTCCCGCGGTCACCATCGCGACCGGCGCGCCGCACACCGAGCAGAATCGCGTGCGCGACTGCCAGTGCGAAAGCGCGCGCGCGTACGCGAAGAGCCCGGCCTCGAACGCCTGCAGGCGCGTGCCCGCGCTGCGCAGGTCGATGAAATCGCCGCCGAGCTCCGCCGCGATGCGTGCGGCGTCCCTGCTTTCGGCGCTGAGCGAGAAGAAGGGACCCGCGTCGTCCGCACCGAGATAGCTCGGCGTCACCGACGGCAGCAGCAGCGTGCGCTCCTCGGCGACGATCACGCGCAGCGCGTCGACGTCGCGCATCGCGAGCGCATGGCCCTCGGCCCCGAGCAGCACGAACCGCGCGCGCGGATCGGCGAGCTGCGCCGCGATCCAGTCGGCGTCGTCGCGCTGCTCGGCGTTGCGGTCGAGGCTGAGGCCCGAGAAGACGTTGATGTCGTACGAAGGCATTTCGCGATTTTAACGCGCCGGGTGAGGTCGGGCGCTTCGCGCCCTCGTGAAGAGTGAGGTCGTTCGCTTCGCGGACTCGTCAGAAAAGCCCTGCTGTTCCAACTCCCTAACGAGCGAGCCACCGGCGAGCGCCCTAACGAGGCCGCGCAGCGGCCGCCCTGACCGCCTTCAGATCGAGAACGAGGACCCGCAGCCGCAGGTCGTCTTCGCGTTCGGATTGCGGATGACGAACTGCGCGCCGGTCAGCGACTCGGCGTAGTCGATCTCGGCGCCGGCCAGGTACTGCAGGCTCAGGGGATCGACGAGCAGCGTCACGCCGGACTTGTCGACCGCGAAATCGTCCTCGGCGCGCGCCTCGTCGAACGTGAAGCCGTACTGGAAGCCCGAGCAGCCGCCGCCGGAAATGTAGACGCGCAGCTTCAGCTCCGGGTTGCCTTCCTCGGCGATGAGCTCGCGCACCTTGTCGGCGGCCGCATCGGTGAAGACGAGCGGCGCCTCGGGCGCGTCGAGATAGGTCGGGGTCGCGGCTTCGCTCATTTCAGGGCACATCGTGCCGTTTCCCGGGGCTTTCAAGCCTCGGCGGCGAGGATCTCCGGGCGCGGCAGCTGCCGCGGCGCCTCGGGCTGGTAGATCATCTGGCCGTTGACCTGCGCGCCGGCGGCCATCTCCAGCACCTTGTAGTAGACGTTGCCCTCGATGCGCGCGCCGCTGGCGAGCTCGAGGCGCTCGCCGACGACGATGTCGCCGCGCACGATGCCGTTGATCACGGCGTTCGAGGCGCGGATCTCGCCGTTGACGCGCCCCTTGTCCGACAGCGTCAGCACCGCGTCCGCGCCGTCGGCGCTGATCGCGCCCTCGATCATGCCGTCGAGATGCAGGCCCCCGGTGAACTCCACGTCGCCGCGGATCACGGTCCCCTCGGCGATCAGCGTCGTGATCGCCGCCACCGCGACGCCGTTGCCGTTGCGCTTGCTATTGCCGAACATCGTCGCCCTCCTCACCCTTGATTGCGTCGTTCCAGGCGAAATCCTGCTCGACATGCCCGGCGTCTCCGTCGGCGCGCACACGAACGCGATTGGCCTGGAATCCCCCCGGGAGCATGATGGTACCGTTCACCTGCTGAAAATATTTGAAGCCGTACTCGATACCGGAAGCTTCCTGCCCCTGCGTCAACGCTGCCCAGTCCAGCGTCGTGAGCTTGCCATTCTGCACGCCTTCGACCGACAGCGTGACGCGCCCCTTCGTATCCTGGCCGCGCTTGAAGTTCTGCGTCAGCGTCGTCACGAAATTCCACGCCTGCGAGCTGCCGACGCGGCTCACCTTCAGCACGTGCACGCCGAGCCCTTCGCGCTTGCCGCCGCCGACCAGGCGCCCGTAGAACGCGAGGTCCGAGCGCAGCGACTCGATCTCCTCCTCGCGGTCGCGCAGCGTCTGCTGCAGATCGCCGACGGCCGCCTTGGCGACCTGCTCGGAGCGCTCCAGCGTCGCGACGCGCGTGCGCAGCGCCTCGGTGTCCTTGTCTGCCGCGAGGCTCTTCGAGCGGCTCGCGCTCTCGAAGCCGTACGAGACGATCGCCGCCGTCGCCGCGGCGACCACGACCAGCGACACCAGCCAGATCGCGCCGGCCAGCATCTGCCCGCGCCGCTCGCGGGCGGGATCGAGCTGCCGGACGACCAGGGGCGGCGGAATGCGGGGCATCGGGGAGGAAAGGCGAGCGAGGCCGAGGCTTATAGTCGGGGCCTGCGGACAGCGTCAAGCGATACTATGCGCGGCTTCACGAACCCGGGACCTTTTTTGACATGTTGTGGCTGAAGGCGTTCCACATCTTCGCGGTCGTATCCTGGTTCGCGGGTCTCCTCTATCTGCCGCGGCTCCTCGTCTATCACGCCGAGGCGACCGAGCCGGTCGTGCGCGAGCGCCTGAAGGTCATGGAGCGGCGCCTCCTCGCGATGACGCGTATCGGGAGCTCGCTCACGGTCATCTTCGGCATCGCGACGCTGATCTGGCTCGCGCACGTGAACCAGGGCTATTTCCGCCAGGGCTGGCTGATCGTCAAGCTCGTGCTGGTGGGCGGCCTGTTCTGGTATCAGGCGATCCTCGCGCGGCTCGTCGGCGAGTTCGCGCGCGACGAGATCAGGCGCTCGAGCCGGTGGCTCAGGATCTTCAACGAGGTGCCGGCGCTGATCCTGATCGCGATCGTCATCCTCGTGGTCGTGAAGCCGTTTTGAGCACGAATTCGGGTCCCGGGACACCTTACCGGGCCCCGAATCCCCACGCTGGTATAGTCCGGCCAGGGGACTCCAAATGCTCACGCGGGATTTCCATGTCCAGGGCGTGGAACTGAAAAGCTTGTTCCTCGCCCAGCTACCGCAGCGCCTGGCGCGACTCGCGAGCCGCGGCGAGCGGCTGCACCGCGAAGGCTGGGACATCAACACGCTGTATCTCCTCGCCGACGACGCGGCCTCGCTCGCGAGCGCCTGCCGCGACGTCGACGCCGGCGATCTCGCCGACAGCCTCGATGCGCTTTCCGCGACCGTGCGCCCGCTGTTCGAGCCGCCGCGCCTGCCGGACAGCGCGCTCGGCACGCGCATCGGCGCGCTGCTCGGCGAAATCCGCGCCAAGCGGCTGCCGGCCGCGGTGCAGGTCAGCGCCTCGCAGGCGAGCATCGTCGTGCCGGGCCCGACGCACGACCAGGGCTTTCCGCTGCTCGTCACGCCGCCGGCCGAATACTGGCAGCGCTTCGCGAGCGCGACGCTGCGCGCACCCGCGCCGGAGCCGGAGCCTCCTCCGGTCGTCGCCGAAGCGAAGCCCGCCGCAACGACCGAAGCGCCTCCCGCGACGCGCGAAGCCGCCGCGCCGCCTGCACCGAGCGTCGCGCCGGCGCCGGTCTCGGCGACCCTGCGCAAGACCGCGTATCACCTCGGCCGCGGCGCATCGCCGGCGGCCGACATCGACCGCTATCTCGCGGCGCAAGGCTACGAGCTCACGAGCTTCGACAGCGTCGACGAGTTGAAGGAGCTGCTCGTTGCGCTGCCGCCGCACCTCGTCGTCGTCGACGCCGCGTTCGAGGACGCGCTCGACGAGATCGGCGCGCTCGTCAAGCGCGCGCGCGCCGAAGTGAGCGAGCGCATCTGGCTCGTCGCACTGTCCGAGGACAGCGAATTGCCCAAACGGCTGCGCGCCGTGCGCGCGGGCTGCGATGCGTTCATCGCGCTGCCGGCGAATCCCGCCGACGTCATCGCGCGCATCGGCGAGCTGATCGAGACCGAGCGCACGAATCCGTACCGCATCATGATCGTCGAGGACGACCGCTCGCAGACGCTGTTCGCCGAATCGATCCTGCGCAAGGCCGGCATGGAGACGCTGGCGATCACCGAAGGCCTCTCGGCGCTCGATGAGCTCGATCGCTTCCGGCCCGAGCTGATCCTGATGGATCTCTACATGCCCGACGTCGACGGCATGGAGCTCACGGCGCTGATCCGCGAGCGCGAGGCGTTCATCTCGACGCCGATCGTGTTCCTGTCCGGCGAGAGCGATGCCGACAAGCATTTCGAGGCGCTCAACGCGGGCGGCGACGACTTCCTTTCGAAACCGATCCGGCCGAAGCATCTCATTTCGGCGGTGACGAACCGCGTGCGCCGTGCGCGGCAGATGTCGTCGCGGCAGACGGTCGTCGCCGCGCCCGCCGCGCCGTCGCCGGACGGCACGGTGCCGCGCGAAGCGGTGCTGCAGCGCCTCGCTGAATGCCTCGCGATGGAAGACGCACGCAGTCGCGCCGGCGGTCTCATCGTGTTCGAGCTCGAGGAAGCGGCCGCGCTGCGCACGCGCCTCGGCGAAGTGCGCTGCGAGCGCCTGTTCGCCGAGATCGGCAGCTTCCTCGCGAGCCACGCGGGTCCGCGCGATCTCGTCGCGCGCGAGGGCGCGGCGGGTTTCCTCCTGCTCAATTCCGATCGCGAATCGACGCAGCTCGAAAGCTACGCGGCGAACGTCCGCGACCGGCTCGGCCGCGAGAGCTTCGCCGCGGCCGAAGGCGCCGCGCGCATGCTGCTCGACGCCGGCGTGTGCCCGTTCAAGGGCAGCGGCGGCGACGCGATCGAGATGCTCAACGCGGCGCGCGCCGCGGTGTCGGCGGCGCGCGCGGAAGGCCGCCACGGCGTCTTCGTCGTGCACGACGCGGGGCGCACCAACGAAGCCGAGATCGCGCGCATGATCCGCTTCGCGCTCGACGGCACGGGCCTGCAGATCCTGTTCCAGCCGATCGTCTCGCTGCACGGCGAGGAGCACGAGCAGTTTCAGGCGCTCTTGCGCCTGCAGGGCGACGACGGCCATCAGTACGTCGCCGCCGAGCTCGTGCCGGTCGCCGAGCGCGCGAACCTCATCGCCGAGATCGACCGCTGGGTGTTCGCGCAGTGCGTCGCGATGATCGTCGAGCGCACGCGCAGCGGCCGCGCGCCGCGCCTGTTCCTCAGCCAGTCGCTCGACAGCGTGCGCGACGCCGGCCGGATCGACTGGATGCGCGAGATCCTCGAGCAGCAGCACGTGCGCGGCGAAAGCGTGTCGCTCGAGGTCAGCCTCAAGAACGCAGCGTCCGAGCTCGAGGCCGTTGCCGGGTTCAGCCGCGCGATCAAGCCGCTCGGCCTCACGCTGACGCTCTCGGGTTACGAGGCCGGCGTCACCGGCGAGCGCGTGCTCGAGGTCGCGGCCGTCGATCTCATCAAGCTCTCGCCGCGCTACGTGCGCATCGACGACGAGAACGTGCGCGCGGAGCTGCGCGACCTCGTCGCGCTCGCGCACGAGCGCGGCATGCAGGTCATCGCGCCGCGCGTCGAGGATGCGCGCGGCGCCGCCGCGCTCTGGAGCGCCGGCGTCGATTTCATCCAGGGCAATTTCGTGCAGCGGGCCGGTCACGATCTTGCGTTCGACTTCCACGCGTCGGTGATGTAGCCGCGCGATGGACATGCCGCGGGCAGGCTGGTCGATACGCCGCCGCGGCACGGCGCAATGGTGCGCGCTCGCCGGCGCGCTGCTGGTCGCGATCGCCGGCGCGGCGGCGCCGCTCTACGCGCAACCGGGCTACGCGCCGTGGATCGCGGCGACGCTGCTCGCCGTCGGGGCGCTGATCGCGGCCGCCCTGCTCTGGCCGCATCGGCGCGCCGACGATCCCGAGCCGCCGCCGACGCTGGCGGTTACAGCGGCGAAGCCGCTCGAGCTCGCCCCCGAAGAGTTGCGCCGCCAGCTCGACACGCTGCGCCACACGCAGGGCGAGCTTCTGCTCGCCAAGCAGGCCGCCGAAGCCGCGATGATGGCCAAGGGCGAGTTCCTCGCGACGATGAGCCACGAAATCCGCACACCGCTCAACGGCGTGCTGCCGCTGCTCGAGCTTGTGCTGTCGACGCCGCTCGCGCCCGACCAGCGCGATTACCTGTCGACGGCGTACGCGTCGGCGCGCGAGCTGCTGCGCATCGTCGATGCGATCCTCGACTACTCCAAGCTCGATGCCGAGCGGCTCGAGCTCGAGATCACGGGCCTCAACCTGCGCGAGCTGGTCACTGCGGTCGCGCAGCTCATGCAACGCAATGCCGAGGCGAAGGGCCTGAAGCTGAGCGTCACGATCGATCCGAACGTGCGCCTTGCCGTGCGCGGCGATCCGGTGCGCCTGCGCCAGGTGCTGACGAACCTCGTCAGCAACGCGATCAAGTTCACCGAGCGCGGCGGCGTGCACATCCAGGTGTCCAAGCGCGCGGAGACGCGCGATCACCACGAGATCGTCTTCGCCGTGCGCGACAGCGGCATCGGCATCGCGTCCGACGTCGCCGCGAAGCTGTTCCGGCCATTCTCGCAGGCCGACGCGTCGACGACGCGCGTGTTCGGCGGCACCGGCCTCGGGCTCGCGATCTGCAAGCGGCTGGTCGATCTCATGGGCGGGCATCTCGGCGTCAAGTCCGAGCCCGGCAAGGGCTCGCTGTTCTGGTTCAGCGTGCCGCTGCTCAAGGCCGTCGGCGATCTGCCGATGCGGCGCAGCCTCGACGGCATCCGCGGGCTCGCGCTGATCGAAGACGACGCGCTGATGCGCCGCGTGCAGGCCGCGGCGTCCGTGCACGGCATCGAGCTCACGCAAGTGCGCTCGCTCGCCGATGCGCTCAGCGGCCTGCGCGCGAGCGCCAACATGGGCGAGCGCTGGCGGCACTCGCTGCTCTTCATCGACGCGGGGGCGTTCAAGCCGGTGTGCGCGACGCTCGTGCGCAACGTGCTCAAGGACGCGGCGCTGAATCACGTGCGCATCCTCACGACGAACTACGCCGGCACCGACCTGCCGCAGGATGCGCGCCTTCGCGTCCTGTCCGGCAACGTCACCGAGGAATCGCTGCGCGCGATGCTGGAGCCGATGTTCGGCGTGCAGGATCCGGCGGTCACGCGCAGCGAAGCGCCGCCCGAGGCCGTGATCGATCTCGGCCCCGCGGACGGCGCCGCGACGCAGCCGCTGCGCGGCTACGTGCTGCTGGTCGAGGACAACGCGGTGAACCTGCGCGTCGCGCAGCGCCTGCTCGACATGCACGGCCTCGAGGTCACGGCCGTCGGCGACGGCCGCGAAGCGGTCGGCCGGCTCGAGCGCGACCGCTACGATCTCGTGCTGATGGACTGCCTGATGCCGGTGATGGACGGCTATATGGCTACAAGGCTCTGGCGCGAGCGCGAGCGCGCGACCGGCAGCGGCCACCTGCCGATCGTCGCGATGACCGCGAACGCGATGGCCGGCGATCGCGAGCGCTGTCTCGCGGCCGGCATGGACGACTACATCTCCAAGCCGCTCGACCGCGCTGCGCTCGGGCAGCTCCTGCGCCGCTGGCTGCCGGCCGCGCCGGCCGAGGACGTTGCGATCGCGGCGACACCGCACGTCGAGACGCGCGTGCCCGAACCTCCACCGGCGCCGCCGCGTCCGGCACCCGCGCCGCCGCCGTCCGACCGGATGACCGCGCTCGACGCGGTGATCATCGGCGACCTGCTCGACACGATGGGCGGCGAGTTCGGCGATCTCGTGCGCGTCTATCTCGAAGATGCGCCGCAGCGGCTGCGGCAGCTCGAAACCGCGGCCGCAACCAACGATGCGACCGCACAGATCGCGCCGGCGCACACGCTGAAATCGAGCAGCGCGAACATCGGCGCGACGGCCCTGTCCGATCTCGCACGCGGCATCGAGCACGCGGCGCGCGCGGGCGTGCCGACGTCGTCGGCCGAAATCGCGATCGGCATCCGCCAGGAATTCGAGCGCGTCGCCGCGGAGCTTTCGAATCTGATCGATCGCGGCGCGTAGGCGCCGGCGCGGCTCAGCTCTCGACTTTCGTCTGCAGGTACGGCACGACGCCGAGCTCCTCGACGAGCCCGAGCTGCGTCTCGAGCCAGTCGATGTGCTCTTCCTCGGATTCGAGGATGCTCGAGAAGAGATCGCGGCTGACGTAGTCGCCGAGCTTCTCGGCGTCGGCGATCGCGGCCTTGAGATCGGGCACCGCGGCCGATTCGAGCTTGAGGTCGCAGGCCAGGGCTTCCTTCGGGCTCTCGCCGACGAGGAGCTTGCCGAGCTTCTGCAGGTTCGGCAGGCCTTCGAGGAACAGGATGCGCTCGATGAGCCGATCGGCGTGCTTCATCTCGTCGATCGATTCCTTGTACTCGTGCTCGGCGAGCTCCTTGTAGCCCCAGTGCTTGTACATCCGGTAATGCAGGAAATACTGGTTGATCGCGGTGAGCTCGTTGCACAGCGCCTTGTTGAGGTGCTCGATGATCTTCGCGTTGCCCTTCATCGGGGTTCTCCTGCGAGCCGGACGAAAGCCGCCGCGCGCGAAACGCGGCGAGCCAAGGGACTATAGCGTCCGAGGCAGAAGAGCGAGGGAACGAAAATCGCACGCATTCGCGCGTGCGATCGCGAGACGAATCGGAAGGTTCAGGCCGCCGCGGCGATCAGCGGGAGGTCGAGCGTGCGCGCCTTGCCGTGCGTGTCGGCGAGGATCTCCGTCGCGAGATCGGCGCAGCTCCCGCAGCAGTCGGAGCAGCCCGTGCGGCGGGCGAGCTCGTCGAGCGTGCGAACGCCCGCGCGCGCGGCGTCGCGGATCGTGCGCTCGGTGACGGCATTGCAGATGCAGACGTACATGGGGCGTATTTGAGTGCAAATGAGAATGATTGTCAACAAGACTCCGCCGCGCAGACGAGGCGGATGCGCAACCCATTGATCCATCAAGGGGGAAAGCCGCTCAGCCGACCGGCGCGAGCTCGGGATCCCAGCGCTGCTCGCGCAGCGACACGCTGCAGCAGTCCTCGGCCAGCGGCGCGAGGTGGCGCAGCGCCTGCTCGTAGACGCGGCGCTTGAAGTTGACGACGTGCTGCGCCGGGTACCAGAAATCGACCCAGCGCCAGAGATCGAACTCCGGATGCTCGTGCGCGTCGAGGCGGAACGCGGTCTCCTCGCCGAGGAGCCGCAACAGGAACCACACCTGCTTCTGGCCGATGCAGACCGGGCGCTCGTTGTGGCGCACGAAGCGCTGCGGCAGGCGGTAGCGGAGCCAGCCCGGCGTCGCGCCGAGCACCTGAACGTGATGCGGATGCAGGCCGGTCTCTTCCTCGAGCTCGCGATACATCGCCTCGATCGGCGTCTCGTCGCTGCGCATGCCGCCCTGCGGGAACTGCCAGCCGTCGCGCCCGACCCGGCGCGCCCAGAACACGCGGCCATCCTCCTTCAACAGGATGATGCCGACATTCGGCCGGTAGCCATCGGGGTCGATCACAACCACATTCCTCCGCGTATGGCGAAGGATTCAACCATAGCCTCACCAACCGCAGCAAGGCGAAACCCCGCGATCGCGGCCCCGCTCGGCTTGACACCCCGCTGCAGCGCACTAGAATCGCACGCCCCCGCGCGCTGCACCCTATGGCTATGTAGCTCAGCCGGTTAGAGCACGGCACTCATAATGCCGGGGTCGGTGGTTCGAGCCCACCCATAGCCACCATCCCGCCTCCGACGCCTTCGACTAGCGCGCGGCGTCCGGCGTGTAGAGCCCCTCGACGATCTCGTAGGACGCACCCGCTCCGCAGAACTGCTGGCAGTCGAGGTCGTTCGTCGCGATCTCGATCCCGTCGGCCGACGGCTTGAAGTCCACGACGCAGACGTTCTTCTCTCCGGACCCTTCGGCGTCGAGCGACAGGCGCGCACGCAGATGCTCGATGCGGCCTTCGAGTCCGCAGATGTCGCCGACGCTGCTGACGACCGTCAGCTCGAACGACAGCGTGCGATCCTTCTGCTGCTGGATGGTGAGCGTGCCGTGGAGGCCGTCGTACTTGCCCGGCTTGAGCGCGGGCTCTCCCGCGAGCGCGGGCGAGAACGCCAGGGACACCCCGACGATGAGGCCGAGCGCGCGCGCTGCGATCATGACGCCGTCCTTCGAGCCCATCCGGAGACATGCTATCGCCTACGTCCGCCGGATGCGCGCGCCTAGGGATCGAACGAATCCTCGAAGATGAGATCCGCGGTGAGCCGCACGGCGGCGATCTCGTTGCTGCTGCCGTCGGCGAACTTCGCCTGTCCCGCGGCCACCACACGTCCGCCCTCGAGCACGCCGGCGAACGCGCGATCGTCGTTGCCGTTGAAGTCGATCATCGTCGTCGCGAAGTTCGAGCCCGGCGTGGAACCTTCGAACGTGCCGTCGAGCGTCCCGTTCTCGAGCACGCGCATCGCGGCGAAATCGTACGGCGCGCGTGCGCTGTCCAGCGTCGTGCCGTAGCCGGTCAGCACGATCTTGCGGTCGGACTGGATCGCGATCGCACGCACCGAGTTGACGGCGCCCATGGCGGCGCTTTCGAAGAACGTCGTGAGCTTGCCGTTGCCCGCGAACGTGTCGTCGAGCTGGCCGCCGCCACCGTTGAGCCGCGCGATCGCGGCATACGTCCCGCCGCTCGCGTCCTTCGCGGCGCCGCCGCCGATCAGGATCTTGCCGTCGGGCTGCAACGCGAGCGCGTGGCAGAAGTCCGCGTCGTCGCCGCCGATGTCGAACGCGACGAGGCGCGTGCCGTCGCCGTTGTTGCCGAAGCCGTCGTCGGTGGCGACGAATTCCGGCGGCAGCAGCTGGACCAGCGCGCAATCGACGTTGCCGCCGCCGCGCGCGGCGTAACCCGCGATCAGGAGCTTGCCGTTCGGCCGGATCACGGCGGCGGTGGCGACGTCGTTGTCGTCGCCGCCGAGGTCGAACGCGATCAGGCGAAAGCCAATCGTGTCGCCGCCGGCCGTGAAGTGCTCGACGAAGAAGTCCTTGTTGTTGGAGCCCATGATCGCGCCGGCGACGAGGAGGCTGCCGTCGTCGGCGACGACGACCGCGTTGACGTCGAGCGGAAAGCCGTCGTTCGGCGTGTAGTAGACCGTGCCGTCGCCGTTCGGTCCGAACGCCGTATCGAGCGTGCCGTCGGGCATGAGGCGCAGGAGCCCGATGCCGGGACCGGGACCGGAGCCGCTCTGGCTGCCGGCGACTTCGCCGGCGACGACGATCTTGCCGTCCGCCTGGATCGCGACGGCGCGCGCAACGTCGTCGTTCGTGCCGCCGAAGTCGAATCCGGGAGTGAGGGTGCCGTTGCCGTTCGCGAACGCGGGATCGAGGTTGCCGTCGCTGCCGATGCGCGTGATGTGGAAATCCTTGTCGCCGGCCTGCGCGAGGCTCGATCCGACGATGACGATCTTGCCGTCGCCCTGCACTGCGGCTGCGAAGACCTGATCGTTGGACGAATCGCCGGGGCCGCTGCCGATTGCATACGTGAAGCGGCCGTGGAAGGCGAACGTCGTGTCGAGATCGCCGTCGTTGCCGCCGGCGACCGCAACCGCTGCCGTGCAGAGCGCCAATGCGCCCGCGCCGATCGTCGATAGCGTGATTCCGTTCATGTGACTTCCCTCCCTCGCCTCGCATCGAGGCGTCTGCAGGGACATCACGCGGATTCACGACGAAAGCGGGCGATCTTCGGCCCGCTCCGGAAAGCCGGTTCAGCGACGCGCGCGCGACGGCGTCTCGAAGCCGTCCGCGAAGATCGTGTCGTTCACGTCCGGCACGAAGAACTCGGCGCTCGCGGTCGGCAGGTCGTTGTCGAAGTCGAAGCCGCCGACGAGCAGCACGCGCCGGTCGTCGAGCACGACCGGCACCGGCTCGTCGAGCGGCACCGGCATGTCGTCGATCCGCGTGAAGTCGCCGCTCGCGGGATCGTAGATCTCGACTTCGGCAACGACGCCGAAGCCCGGCCCGCCGCCCGTGTGCAGCCCGCCCGCGACGAGGATGCGGCCGTCCGGCAGACGGCTCGCGGTCGTGAACTCGCGCGGGAACTGCAGGCTGCCGGTCGACGTGAACATCCCGGTCGCGGGATCGAACAGCTCCGCATCGGCGTAGTAGATCGGCAGGCCGGTCTGGCCGCCGTCGCTGCCGCCGACGACGAGCACGCGGCCGTCGTCGAGCAGCGCGAGCGAATGATCCTCGATCGGATGCACGAGATCGCCCGCCGTGCTCGAGAACTCGCCCGTGGCGGGATCGTAGATTTCCGCCGTGCCGATCGGGCCGTCCTCGTTGCTGCCGCCCGCGATCAGCACGCGGCCGTCGAGGAGACGCACGACGGCTTTCGGCTCGCTGCGCGGCAGCGCGAGGCTGCCGGTCGCCGTGAACTCGCCGGTCGCGGGATCGTAGAGCTCGGCGCTCAGCAGCGGACCGTCGTCGCGATTGAAGCCGCCGGCGAGCAGCACGCGGCCGTCTTCGAGCAGCGCGGGACTCGCGACGTAGCGGCGCACGGTCATGTCGCCGGTGGCCGTGAATTCGCCGGTGGTCGGATCGTAGATCTCGGCGCTCTGAAGATACGTCGCGCCGTCGTCGGCGAGACCGCCGGCGACGAGCACGCGGCCGTCCGCGAGCGCGACGACCGTCGGCCGCATGCGCGCCGCGTTCGGCGCGCCGGTGTCCGCGAACGTGTTTGCCGCCGGGTCGTAGAGCTCCGCGGTCGGCACGAACACGCCGAAATCGGAGATGCCGCCGACCACGAGCACGGTGCCGTCCGGCAGCAGCGCCGCGCCGTGCAGCGCGCGCTTGGAGCCCATGTCGTCCGTCTGGGTGAACGAGCCGCCGGCGAACGCGAGCGGCGATGCGAGCATGATCCCCAGAAACACGGCGACGGAACAAACTAACGAACGATGCATGGAGCCTCCCCGGACTCGCTGGACGAAAAGGAATCGATCCTAGTCGCGCACGTGCGCCGAGATCGCACGGCGCGTCGATGTCGCCCCTTCGGGCAACGCGAGTGCGCGCTGCCGGCACACGCATACGGGAACTTATGCGTCGACGGCGCGCGCCTTCGTGCGCTCGAGCCACCAGAGCGCCGCGACGGCGACGAGCCACGCGACGAAGAACGGCCAGCGCGGCGCGGGCACGCCGCGCGTCGCGGTCGCGGCCGACGCATCGGCGTGTACGCCGGCGAGGATGCGCGTCGCATCGGCGTTGCGCGCCGCGACGAGCGCGGTCGCGGCGGTCCCCGGCGCGGCATGGAATGCGGCGCGACGATCCGCCGTGACGAGCGTGTGCCAGCCTTCGGCGGCGGGCCAGTACGCCGCGCAGCGCGCGTCGCCTTCGGTTTCGATCGCGAGCGCGACATGCGCACCGTCGGGCTGCTCGACGTACGCGCCGTCGGCGAGCCCGCAAAGCACGCTGCGCTGGTCGACGCGCGCATCGCCCGGCACCTTCGCGGGCGCGACGCCGCGCGCGCGTGCGACCGTCGCGAGCGCGCGACTCCATAGCGTGCCGAACTGCCCGGCGTCCCCGCCGAGCGCGATGCGGTACGAATCGGCGAGCCACCAGATCGCGACACGGCCGAGCCCGTCGCCACGCCAGAGCGCGACGGGCGTGCCGTCGCTCGCGCGCACGAGCGGCGAAGCGTCGTCGGCGTCGACGAGCAGCGCGCGCCGCGACAGCACGGCGGCGGGATCGGGCGCGTGCTCGAGCGACAGCGTCTCCGGCACGTCGGCCGTGCGCACGCGGAAGCCGAGCGTGCGCCAGTCCGTCGCGACCGCGTCCGGAAGGTTGCCGGTGACGCGAAGGAAAAGTCCGAGCCCGTCGCGCGTCGCGTCGGTCAGCCGCGTGCGCGCGTCCGCATCGAGGCTCTTCCACGCGCGCTCGTCGACGATCACGACATCGGTCTTCGCGAGCGCCTCGCCCGTCAGCGCCGCCGCGCCGTCCTGCATCGCGATGCCGTCGCTCAGCACGATGCGGCTCGCGAGCG
>DATFRS010000348.1:0-2441 GCA_035263065.1 Rhodanobacteraceae bacterium | reverse complement strand
CCGCACGCGCGATGCGCAGAATCACGGCCATTCGCTCGAGGAATCGATCCGTCTCGCGATGAATCAACGCCTGCGCGCGATTCTCGCCTCGACGCTGACCGGCGCGCTCGGCGCGCTGCCGATGGCAGTAAACCCTGGGCCCGGCAGCGTCATCTATCGAGGGCTCGCCGCGGTCAACGTCGGCGGCGTCGTGGTCGCGATGGTGTTCTCGCTGCTGCTGCTGCCGAGCCTGATGCGGCTCACGACGCGCGAGCGCAAGGACGCGACGAAGGCGCTCACGCAGGAAACATCCGAGGCCGCGGCCGTGCCGCGCGCGGCCTGACACGCACGACAAAGAACGGAGCGGTCATGTTCAAGAAATTCGCGCTTCACCCGATCCCGATCGCGCTCGCGGCGGCGCTGCTCGTCGCCGTGGCGGCGATGAAGCCGACGCAGGCGCAGCAGCAGGCGAAGCCGCCCGAGCCGCCGCCGACCGTCGTCGAGGTCGCCAAGGCCGACATCGCGCGCATCGCGCCGCGGCACTGGGCGCCGGGCAGCGTCGTCAGCCGCGACGACGCCAAGCTTGCGACCAGCGCCGCCGGCAGGCTCGAGTACGTCGCCGAAGTCGGAACGCGCCTCAAGGCCGGCGATCGCGTCGCCAAGCTCGAGGACGAGACGATCCGCCTGCGCCTCGAGGATGCGAAGACCGAAGTCGCGCGCATCACCGCGCAGCGCGAGCTCGCCGACCGCACGCGCGAGCGCCTCGAAAAGCTCGCGGCGACGAACAGCGTCGCCGCGAACCAGCTCGACGAAGCGCGCGCGCAGGTGACGCAGTACACCGCGCAGCTCCGTCAGGCCGAGGTGCGCGTGCGCTCGGCCGAGCACGATCTCGATCAGACCGAGCTGCGCTCGCCGTTCCCCGGCGTCGTCAGCGAGCGCCTCGTGCAGCGCGGCGAATACGTCGCGACCGGCGCGTCGATCGCGCACGTCGTCGACACGAGCCACCTCGAAGCGCGCGTGCAGGCGCCGCTCGCGCTCGCGAGCCTGGTCAAGCCGGAAATGAAGCTCCCGGTGCGGCTCGGCGATCGCGTGTTCAAGGCGAGCGTGCGCGCCGTCGTGCCGGTCGGCGAGGAGAAGTCGCGCCAGTTCGAGCTGCGCCTTGCGCTCGCCGAGGACGATCTCCTCGTCGGGAGCGCGATCGAAGTCGCGCTGCCCGAGCGCGAGGTCGCGCAGACGCTCGCCGTGCCGCGCGACGCGCTGGTCGTGCGCGGCGACGGCAACTACGTGATGCGCATCAAATCCGACAACACGGCCGAGCGGGTCGAGGTCAAGGCCGGCGCGAGCGACGGCGAGCTCACGGCGGTGACCGGCGAGCTCACGGCCGGCGACACGGTCGTCGTTCGCGGTGCCGAGCGCCTCAGCGCCGGCCAGAAGGTCAAGATCGCCGAGCGCGCGGCCGTCGCCGAATCAAGCGCGACGTCGGCGCACGCGGGTTAGCTCGCGCGGATGCGGTAGCACGGCACGTAGTCGTTGCCCGGCAGCTTCATGCGCTGCTGGGCGACGAAACTCGCGAGCAACGCGTCGAGCGCCAGCATGATGTCGCGATCGCCGTCGATGACGAACGGGCCGTGCTGCTCGATCGCGCGCATGCCCTCGACCTTGACGTTGCCGGCGACGATGCCCGAGAACGCGCGCCTGAGGTCGGCGGCGAGACGATGCGGCTCCTGACCGCGATGCAGGTTCAGCGCCGCCATCGATTCGTGCGTCGGCAGGAACGGCACCTGGAACTCCTGCTCGACGTGCAGCGCCCAGTTGAAGAAGAACGCGTCCTTGTTGTCGAGCCGGTGCGCGCGCACGCGCTCGATGCCCTTGCGCACCTGGTGCGCGACCTCGCGCGGATCGCCGACGACGATGCGGTAGCGTTGCGAGATCGCATCGCCGAGCGCGAGCCGGAGGAAGCGGTCGATCTGCTCGAAATACGCCGACGATGCCGCGGGACCGGTGAAGATCAGCGGGAACGGCACGCTCGCGTTGGCCGGATGCAGAAGAATCCCGAGCAGGTACAGGATCTCCTCAGCCGTGCCGACACCGCCCGGAAACACGACGATCGCGTGCGCCACGCGCACGAACGCCTCGAGGCGCTTCTCGATGTCCGGCATGATCACGAGGCGATTCACGATCGCGTTCGGCGGCTCCGCGGCGATGATGCCGGGCTCGGTGATGCCGATGTAGCGCCCGCCCGCGTTGCGCTGCTTCTGGTGGCCGATGGTGGCCCCCTTCATCGGGCCCTTCATGGCGCCGGGGCCGCAGCCCGTGCACACGTTCAGCGCGCGCAGGCCGAGCTCGTAGCCGACGCGCTTCGTGTAGTCGTACTCCGCCGAGCCGATCGAGTGGCCGCCCCAGCACACGACCAGGTCCGGCTTGCCGCGATAGTCGAGGATCCGCGCGTTGCGCAGGATGTG
>DATFRS010000347.1:0-6679 GCA_035263065.1 Rhodanobacteraceae bacterium | reverse complement strand
TCGACACGTTCCAGCGCATCGACGAGGACGGCAACGATCTCGGCACCGGCTATGCGGTGAACCTCGGCACGGATTTTCCGCGCGAGTCGCAGATCACCGTGACGGGCGGGAAGGACGAGGTGTTTGCGGTGCTGAAGCAGTTGCTGGGGAATGCGCCGGCTTGAGACAAGAGCTTCCCTCACCCTGCCCCCTCTCGCGAGCGGGAGAGGGAAAAGAAAAAAGGGGCCGCAACGTGCGGCCCCTTTCGCGTTTCGGAATCGCTCGAACCGCGTTGCGCGGTCCGCGCGATCGTCTTACTGCGCCGTCAGCGTCACGTCATCCAGCACGAACGACGTCTGCAGCGAGACGTCCTCCGCGCCGACGAACTTGATCACGACGGTCTGGCCGATGTACGGCGTCATGCTCGAGGTGTGCACGACGTAGCCGTTCGCGTGATTGAGGTTCGACCAGGTCGCGAGCGTCGCGAGCACCGTGCCCGACGTGTTCGTGACCTGCACCTTCAGCGTGTCGTACGCGGTCGTCGTCGTCGTCTCGGCGGTGTCGATGTGCAGGTAGTACTGCAGCGTCGCCGAGGTGCGGCCCGACGGGATCGTCACGGTCTGCGAGGCCGTGTCGGTGTGCGTGCGGCCGTAGCCGTCCATCCACGCATCCCACGAGCCCGCGTGCGGCGGCTCGGACGACGAGTTGTTGATGACGCCCGACGACAGCGTCCACGGCGCGGTCGCCGTGCCGTTCTCGAAGCCCGTGTTGCCGAGGAGCTGCGAGCCGCCGCCACCGCTCGACACCGTCACCGGCGCCGAGTGCGCGTTCTGTGCGCCGCCGTTGTCGGTCACCGTCAGCGTCACCGTGTAGGTGCCGCCCGCGGCGTAGGTGTGGCTCGGGTTGGTCGCGGTCGACGTGCCGCCGTCACCGAAGGTCCACGAGCGCGACGAGATCGTGCCGTCGGGATCGGTCGAGGTGTCGGTGAAGTTCGCGGTCAGGCCCGACGTCGTGAACGTGAAGTTCGCGACCGGCGGCTGGTTGCCGCCGCCGCCACCGCCGAGATTGTTGATCGCGACGTTGAGGATCATGCTGCCGCGGCCCGAGGCGAAGTCGTAACCCGGACCCGCCGTCTCGCCGCTGTTGTTGCCCGACGTGATGTCGTGGAAGTTGCTCGCCGCGAGCGCATAGATCAGCGGCGGCGCAAAGCCGAACGACTGGCCTTTCACCGCGAGGACGCGCGCCCACATGCCGGCGAAGATCGGCGCCGAAAGGCTCGTGCCGCCGACCTGCTGCGTGCCGCCGTTGACGACGATCTTCGCGCCGGAGCTCGGGCTGCCGGAGAACGCGACGTCGGCGACGCCGCGATGCGTGCCGGAGACGAGCGCGTTCTGCCAGCTCGGCTTCGGCTCGAACGTCGACGGGCTGCCGCCGGTCGCGCCGTTGCCGATCGAGAGATCGTTCCACACGACTTCGCTGTTCCACGTCGTCGTCGAGGCGTCGAGCCTGGTGCCCGCGACCGCCGTGACGTACTGCGAGGCCGCCGGCCAGCTCGGCGTGATGCCGCCGTTGCCGCATTCGTCCGCGCCGTCGTCGCCGGTCGAGATCGAGAACGTCTGACCCTGCGTGACGGCCTGAGCGAAGCTCTGGTCCTGCGCCGCGGCCGAGCCGTCGCCCTGCGCCGAGGTTTCGCACTCGCCGAGCGAGACGTTGATGATCTTCGTCGCGTTCGCGGTGACGGCCGTGTTGATGTCGGCCGTCAGGTTCACGTTCGACAGCGTCGGGATGTTGTAGAAGATGATCTTCTGCACCTGCCCGCCGCCCATGCCGACGATGTCCTGGCTGTCGAGGTTCCATTCGACGACGCCGCTCGTGTCGTTCGACGTGCCGTTCGTGTTGACGGTCTGCGTCGTAACGGTCGGCAGACCGTTCTGCGAGGTGAACGTGTTGAGGTCGGTGATCGTCTGCGTGATCTTGCCCTGCGTGATGATGCCGACCGGCGTCGCCGACGCGTTCGCCACGCCCGAGCCGCCGTAGATCGACGACCATTCGGTCGGGAAGTGGCCCGTGACCGCGTCGACCTGGTTCGGATCCTGCACGCGCGCCATCGTGTGCGCCTGATGCACGGTCTGCAGACCCAGCACGGCGAGCACGATGCCCGACAGGTTCGCCGGCACGCGCACGTCTTCGGTATTCGCGAACGCGTCACGGCCATCGGCCGTCTGCACGCGCGCAAGCGTCGTCTGGAACGCAGTCTGCACGATGTCGGCGGTGCCGTCGGCCGACACCAGCAGACGGTTCGGCGCGACGTGCACGTTGCGGAAGCCCGACTGATTCAGGAAATCGACGACTGCCTGCGCCTGCTCGGCAGTCGGCGAATGCTGCGCGGTGAACTCATCCGGCGACATCAGGTGCGCGGCGCTCGCGGCGGGACCGCCCGCGGACTGGATGAAGCTCTCGAGCGCGGCGGCGTTGCGCAGCCGGAGCGAGACTTCGATGTGGATCGGCTGCGTGAACGGCACCATGCCGTTGATGGCGTCGCCGGAACGCAGCGCGGTCGCGTGCGTCGCGGTCGGAACCATCGAAGCGACCGGCTGCGCGCCGTGCGCGAAGTTCACGCCCGTCAGGGCGATGCTGCCGAAAGCCAAGGTGGCGGCGGCGGACAGCGCAGTACGTCGCAGGAGATTGCGCGATCTTTGCATTACTGACTCCCTCAATAGATGCATGTTTGTGGATCGCGGGAAAGGCTCTCGCCGCAACGCATGACCGTTCGCCACCCAGCGCATCCAATCGGTCCCAACACACCGATCGATCGGTCATCGAGGTCCGGCGATGCGTGCCAACTCGCATGCATCGCGGCCTCATGTTTGCTGCGGACTTTCACCGCGGTTGTGCGCGACGAGCCCGCCCTGCCCAGGGCAGCCCGCCGCGTTCGCGGTTCTAATCCAGATTTCCTTTCGGCTGCCTTTCAGCGGCACATCGAATTCGCGATGGCGGCAACGCCGTCGCGAATTGCGCGTTGCGACGACGAGCTCAGCGGCGCGATCCGTTCGGTGCCGCGTGCGCGGAAAACGTTTCCGCGAGCCACTCTGGCCGCGAGAACGACGGGCATCTCCGCCCGGCGGCCGAGCCGACGTCGCTTTTTCCCAACCGCGAGAAAGTTCAGTTTTTCGCCGGCAGGCCGAGCACGATCGGCCGGCCCGCCGCGTTCGTGCCGGTGGCGCGAATCAGCCAGTTGCCGTCGAAGCCGGCGAGCCCGTCGGGGTTCAGGAACAGCGCGAGCTGCGTGAAGTTCGGCGGAGTGCCGCTGTCCTCGAACGAGGCGACCCAGGAACGCCCGGCGAACGGGCCGGTATCGGCCGAAGCCGGCTGCGAGCCGACGTTCCCGACCGGATTGGTCAGGCCGATCAGCACGTCGCCCGGCCCGCTGACGACGACCGGCGTCGGCAGCGTGATCGTCGTGAAGTCGTTGAACGGCGCACCCATCGTGTAGCCCTGATACATGCCCGCGAGCACCGCACCGTTGCGGGGATCGGTGTCGGCGTCCTGATAGATGTAGACGTTGATGCGGTCGCCGGCCGCGTTCCAGCCGGTGCCGTTGCCGAAGATCGTCGAGATCGAGGTGATCGTGATCGGATAGTCGGCGGGCTCGGGCGTGAAGCGGTTGAACCAGAGGATGCCGCACCAGCTCTCGCAGCCGATCGCGACGAACTGCGTCGCCAGCGCGTCGACGCGGAACGTGCAGGTGCCGGCCGCGCAGTCGACGCCGAACGCACCGTCGTCGTTGCTGCCCTTGACCGCGACCGGCATGTGCGCGTCCGGCGCGGCGCCGCTCGCTTCGTGGAACACGACATCGGCGAACTGCATGCCGCGCAGCTCGGGATCGGTCGTCGCCGCCACCGTGATCGCCTGCACCGCGTTCCCCTCGAAGCCGTCGCGGAACAGCGTGTCGCCGTCGGCGCCGGTGCCGCCGAACGAGAACGTCGGCGGATCGACCGTCACCGCGAGACCCGGCGGCGCGTTCACGCTGACGCTCCACGACGATGCTCCCGGCAGCACGCCGCGCAGCGTGCGCGTCCACGTGCACGTCCCCGGCGCATCGCAGCCGTCGACGTTGCGCAGGCTCGCGAGATTCAGCGTCTTCGGATCGCCGCCCGACGCGGGATCGGCGGCGACGTAGTGGGCGTACGTCTCGTCGAGCACGAAGCCCGCGAGCGCCGCGCGGGTCAGATCGACGCGGCCGTTGCCGACGTCGTCGGGCTTCCACGGCGTCACGAGATCCTCGCGCGTGCCGTCGTTCGACGCGGTCAGCATCAGCGCGGACTTCACTTCCGACGGCGTCCACGCCGGATGGATCGCGCGCACGAGCGCCGCCGCGCCGGCCGCGTGCGGCGCGGACATCGACGTGCCGCTGAGATAGCCGTAGTTGTTTTCCGGCGCGTCGAGCGCCGCGAAGATCGTGACGCCGGGCGCCGTGAGATCGGGTTTCGTGATCGACGTCAGCACGTCGGGGCCGCGCAAGCTGAAGCCCGCGAGCACATCGCCCTGGCTCACCGCCGGTCGAAAGTCGATCGTGACCGGCGAAGGCAGGCTGGCGCCGATGAACGCGATGTACGCCTCGCCGTCGGCCTGCTGGATGCCGTAGGCGGGCAGCGTCGCGCCGCCGACGCCCATCTGCACGAAGCCTTCGTGGTTGTTGTAGATCACGGCGAGCACCGCGCCGGCCGCCTCTGCGTTGTTGATCTTCTCTTCGTACGCGCAGTTGCCGCGCTCGATCAGCGCGACGGCGCCGTCGAAGTAGCCCGGCGGAAACCCGCCGTTGACCGTGCAGCCGATCGGATTGGCCGCGTAGAAGCGGATCTCGACGTCGTCCATCGCCTGGCCGACGTCGAGCCCCGAGCCCGGCACCATCGAGATGTGCTGCGTGTCGATCGGCGGCGCGCCGGGACCGGTCGCGCTCATCGTGCCAAAGCCCGCGACGTTTTCGTCATGCGTCGATGCCGCGAGCGTCGTGACCCACGGGCCGATGTTGCCGACCTTGGCGGTCGGATCGGGACAGGACCCGCGCGTGTTGCCGGCCGACGCGGCGACGAAGATGTCGGTGCCGAGCGCATCGAGCCAGGTCTCGTCGCCGTTGCTCCAGGGCGATTCGCCGGGCTGGGTGCCGCAGACCTCGCCGATCGAGAAGTTGACGACGTCGACGCGATCGGCGATCGCGTTCTCGATGCCGGCCGTGATCGCGGCGTCGGTGCAGCCGGAGATCGGGCAGACTTTGTACGTGCGGATCGCGGCGCACGGCGCGACGCCGGACATGAACGTGTGCGGCGGCGGAATCGTCGGCGGCGGATTCGCGTTCGCGTCGAGCCGGTTGCCGACGGCGGTCGACGCCGTGTGCACGCCATGGCCGTTGCCGGGATCGGCTTCGGGCGTCTCGCCGTTGCAGACGCCGTTCGCGTCGGTCGTCGAGCAGTCGACCGCGCTCAGGAACTTCGGATGCGCATCGTCGAAGCCGCACGCCGGATCGTTCGCGAACGACGGATGGGCGACGTAGCTGCCGCTGTCGACGACGCCGACGACGACGCCCTGGCCGCGCGTGCCGACGCCGCCCGGCACGGCGCTGCCGGTCCAGACCGATTCGGCGCCGATGTATTCGGGCCCGCGATACGTGTCGAGCGCGAACTGGCGCGACGCGCGCACCGACGCGACGCCCGGCACGCGCGCGACGCGCGCGGCTTCCTCGGGCGTCATCGACGCGGCGATGCCGTTCATCGTGATCGCGTAGTGATGCGTGACGGCGAGCTCGCGTCCGAGCGAGGCCGCGATCGCCGCGAGATGCGTCGCGCGATGGTCGGCGAGATAGCGCTGGTATTCGCGCGCCGCACCCGAGCGTGTATCGAGCCTGCGCTGGCCGGACGCACCGAGCGCCGTCGCCGGCATACCCTGCGTGCCGCCGCCGTAATGCAGGAGGCCGGGTTCGGCAAACCGCACGATGTAGGTCTGCGGCGCGGTCGATCCGGTTGCGACGGGCGCGGAGACCTCCAGACCGGCGGGCTCTGCAGCGGCCGGCGGAACGGCGACGAGCGCGAGGCCGATCGCGGCCGCGAGCATCGTGATGCGAAGCGGATTCGACATGCGGTACAGCGCGGGCCCCTGCTCGAACGAGCATGCGTTATGCCACAGGGCCGTGCGCGCCGCCACCAAGGAAACCGGGCATGGCAGCAAAAAAAGAGGCGGAGTTTCCTCCGCCTCTTCGAACGAGCTTTCGTTCAGGTTTTTCGGTGCTTACGGGATCGTGATCGGATCGCCGACCTGGTTGTACGCATACTCCAGCACGTGCGCCGGGAAGCCGTCCGGGCTCGACGTCGTCATGTGGATGTAGCCGTAGTTGAGCTGGCCGGTATCCTCGTTCTCGAACGCGACGCCGATGTAGCCGTCGGTCCCGCCGATCCAGTTGAACATCTGGATCGAGCCCGCCGAGATCGTCGACGCCGGGCCGATCGTGTCGCCCGACTGCAGCACCGCGAAATCGACGCCACCGCCGTCGACGACGCCGCCGACCGCCAGCGAAACCGCATCGCCGTACCAGTAGACGTACATGCCGTCGCCGAAGTTGTAGAGGTTGATGTCGTCGATGCGCGACGGGTCGTAGACGCCCCACTGGCCGGTGACGAAGTCGAGCGTGCTGCCGTCCGGATCGTTG
>DATFRS010000346.1:0-40782 GCA_035263065.1 Rhodanobacteraceae bacterium | reverse complement strand
GAGCGCGATCTCGGCTACGTGATGGACGCCGTGCGCCTGATCCGCCGCGAGCTCAATGACCGCGCGCCGCTGATCGGATTCGCAGGAAGCCCGTGGACGCTCGCGTGCTACATGATCGAAGGCGAAGGCTCCTCGAGCTTCGCGCGCGCCAAGGCGCTCGCCTGGAACGACGCCGCGACGATGCATCGCCTGCTCGACGTCGTGGCGCGCTCGGTCGCCGCGTATCTCATCGCGCAGGCCAAGGCCGGCGCGCAGGCGCTGATGGTGTTCGACACCTGGGGCGGCCTGCTCGCACCCGCGCAGTTCCGCGAGTTCTCGCTGCGCTGGCTCGGCGAGATCGCGTCGCTGCTCCGCGCCGATCCGGTCGCGAAGCACCTTCCGCTGATCCTGTTCTCGAAAGGCGCGAATGCGCATCTCGAAGCGCTCGCCGATACCGGCTGCGCGGCGCTCGGCGTCGACTGGACGATCTCGATCGGCGAGGCACGCAGGCGCGTCGGTTCGCGCGTCGCGCTGCAGGGCAATCTCGATCCGGTCGTGCTCGCGGCGTCGCCCGAGGCGATACGCAAGGAAGCACGCGCCGTGCTCGACGATTTCGGCGCACATCCCGGCCACGTGTTCAATCTCGGCCACGGCATCACGCCGGACATCGATCCCGCGCACGTCGCCGTCCTCGTCGACGCGGTGCACGAGATGAGCCGGAACGTCAGTACGGGATGAGGCGGTATCCGAGCTCGGAGAAGACGCGGTCGGTGCTCGTCAGCACGAGCGCGAGGCTCAATGTGTCGTAGACGCCGTGCACGACGATGTTGAGCCAGAGATTGCGCCCGCCTGACACGAAGACGATCGCGAACACGAGGCCGAGGATGCCGGTGATGACGATGCCGGTCGGTCCCTGGTAGGCGTGCGCGGCGCCGAACACGACGCTCGACAGCAGCACCGCCGCGCCGGTCGCGAGGCGCGAAGGCGCGCCGAACGCCGCTTCGATGCGGCCGATCAGGAAGCCGCGGAACACGATCTCCTCGCAGATCGCGGCGCCGAGCCAGATGCGCGGCAGCAGCAGGAAATACGCTTTCGTGTCGCCGCGAAGGTCGTCGAATACCGAGAGGTCGCGCGGAATGCCGGTCAACGCTTCGACGAGCGGCGTCAGCAGCAGCTTGGAGAACAAGAGCAGCGCGATGCCGGCGCCGATGCCGACGACGATCGCGCGGACGAACGAACGCGGCCGGCCGAGCCCGAGCGCCTGCACCGGCGCGCGCGTCTCGATCGCGATCGCCACGATCGCGATCGCGGCCGCGCAAATGACGACGAAGTCCGAATCGATCAGCGCGACCGCGCCGATCACGACGACGATCCAGAAAAGCTGGCGCAACCGCCCGACGAGGCTCATGCCGCCCGCTCGCGCGCCGCGAGCGCGGCGCCGATCGCCGCATCGAGCAATGCCGCCGTGACCGGCTTGCGCAACAGGCCATCCATGCCGGCCGCGCGGATCTGCGTTTCCTCGTCGCCGATCGAGCGCGCCGTGACCGCGATCAGCGGCAGATCCGACTGCAACTGCCCTGCGCGGATCAGGCGCGCGAGGCGCAGCCCGTCCATGCCCGGCAGATCGAGATCGAGCAGCGCGAGATCGAAGCGCGTGTCCTGGAGCTCGACCAGCGCCGCGAGCCCGTTCGCCGCGTGCTTCGCGCGATGGCCCATGCCGGCGAGGAGACCCGTCAGCACCTGCGCGACGGTCGCGTCATCCTCGACGAGCAGGATGTCGAGCGAGGACTGCGCGCGCTGCGGCGTCGGGATCGCGTTGGTCACGCCGGTCGGCCGCGCTTCGTAGATCGGCAGGTCCACGTCGAACGCACTGCCCTCGCCGACCTTGCTGGTGACCGAGATGCGCCCGCCCATCAGTGTGGCGAGCTCGCGGCTGATCGAAAGGCCGAGCCCGCTGCCGCCGTGCTGGCGGCCGACGCCTTCGGCCTGCTCGAAGCGGTTGAACAGGCGCGCGCACATCTCCTCGCTCATGCCGGGCCCGGTGTCGGCGACGCGGAAGCGCAGCTGATCGCCGCCGACGCGCGACAGCGCGAGCGTGATGCCGCCCCGCTCGGTGAACTTGATCGCGTTGCTGACGAGGTTCAGCAGGATCTGCTTGATGCGCAGCGCATCGCCCCACACCGATTCCGGCACGCCGGGCGCGACCTCGACGGCGATCGTGAGGTTCTTGCGCTGCGCGAGCGGCAGCTCCAGCGCGGCAACTTCGCGCAGCAGCGCGGCAGGCGCGAGCTCGCGATCGTCGAGCGCGAACTTGCCGGCCTCGATGCGCGCGATGTCGAGGCTGTCGTTGACGAGCCGCAGCAGCAGCTCGCCGGACTGGTGGATCGCCTTCGCGTAGCCGCGCTGGCGCTCGTCGAGCGGCGAAGCGAGCAGAAGCTCGCTCATGCCGAGCACGCCGGTCATCGGCGTGCGGATCTCGTGGCCCATCGTCGCGAGGAAATTCGACTTCGCCTCGGCGAGCTGCTCGGCGCTGCGCCGGCGCTCGTCGGCAAGCGCGAGCGCGTGCCGGCGCCGGATGCGCATGCGGTACGCGACGAGGAGGCCGATCGCGACCGCGAGCAGCGCGAACGCATAGCCGACGAACGCGATCGGCCGCGCCCACAGCGGCGAGGCGACCGTGATCGGGATCGGATCGAGCGCGTTCCAGGCGAGGTCGGCGTTCGCGGCGCGCACGCGCAGCGAATACTTGCCGGGCGGCAGCTGCGAATAGGTGCGATCGCCGCGATCGCTGTCGATCCACTCGGGATCGAAGCCGTCGAGCTGGAAGCGGTAGCGGTTCGACGAAGGATTCGCGTACGAGAGCGCGCGCACCGCGACGCTGAAATCGAGATCGTCATACGACAGCTCGATCGGCGCCGCCGTGTCGAGCGCGACCGTGCGCCCGCCGCGCCGCACGCTGAGCCCGACGAGCCTGAGCGGCGGCGCCGGCGTGTCGAAGTGCAGGTGCGCGGGATTGAACGCGACGACGCCGTCCTCGGTGCCGGCGTAGAGCGTGCCGTCGCCCGACTGCGCGAGCGCGCCTGCGTTGAATTCGGAGCTCGGCATGCCGTCGCTCGCGTCGAAGCGGCGGATCGCGCGCGTCTTCGGGTCGACGCGCCAGAGCCCGCGCGACGACGTGACCCAGAGGCTGCCGTCGCTCGCGATCGCGATCGCGCTCGCGGTCATCGCGGGCCAGCCGTCGCCGCCTTCGAAGCGCAGCGAGCGCAGCGCCGTCACGCCGTCGATGTGATAGCGCTCGAGCGCGCCGACGCGGTGCAGCCAGAGCTCGCCGTCCGGCGCGAACGCGAGCGCGTGGATCGGCTCATGCGGAATGCCGGCGATCGGCACGAACGTGCCCTGCTCCTCGTCGAGGCGCTCGATGCCGCTCGAGGTCGCGAGCCACGGCGTGCCGTTCGCGTCGAGCGCGAGCGCCGCGATGTCGGCGTCGCCGAGCGTCTTGTCGGTCGGCGTGTAGCGGCGCAGCACGCGCGGCGGCTCCGGCGCGATGAGCGACACGCCGCCGCCGCGCGACACTGCCCAGACGTTGCCGTCGCCCGCGCGCACGAGGCCGGTCACGTAGCCCGGCGGCGGCAGTGCGTCGGTGCGCGTGAGATCGACCGGCAGCTCGACCGATGCGGCGCCGTCGAGCGCCTGCAGCGCGAGCCCGTTGCGATCGCCGATCCAGATGCGGCTGCGCCGTTCGGGCAGCACGGCCGTGATGTACGACGTCGAGCCCGGCGCGCCGCGCAGGAGCCGCTCGATCTTGCCGCTGACCGGATCGACGCGGTCGAGCGCGCGGTTGCCGGTCGCGACGAAGGCGGCGTTGTCGGCGTCGAGCGCGATCGCGCGCACCGGCGGGAAGCTCAGGCTCGCGAGCTCGCCGGGCACGTGGCGGAAGCTCGCGAAGTCGCGCCAGTGCGGCGGCAGGTGCGCGACGCCGCCGCCTTCGAGCGCGAACCACTCGCCGCCTTCGGCGTCGCGCAGGATGTCGTTGACGCGCACGGCCGGCAGCGAGCCCGCGACGGCTTCCTCGCCGGCGTAGCGTTGCGCCTCGGCGCCGTCGAAGCGCAGGAGGCCGCCGAGCGTGCCGATCCAGAGCTCGTCGGGCGCGCTCCGCGCGAGGCTGACGATCGCGAACGGCGGCGTCGACGGCGCGATCTCGCCGAGATATTTCAGGTCGGCGCCGACGCGGAAGAGCCCCTTGCGCGTGCCGACGAGCATGCTGCCGTCCTTGTCCGGCGCGAACGCCCAGACGTGCGAGGGTCCCTTGCGCTCCGCGACCGGCGGGAGATCGACGTGCACGATGCGACCGTCGCCTTCGCGCACGTCGAGGCCCTGCTCGGTGCCGATCCAGAGCCGCCCGCCTTCGGTGTGCAGGCTGATGATCGTGCTCGAGCGCAGGCTGTCCGGATTCTCGGCATCATGGTCGACGTGCGTGAACGTGGTGCCGTCGGGCTCGAGCCGATTGAGGCCGCCGATGTACGTGCCGACCCAGATCGCGCCGCTCGCGTCCTCGGCGAGCGCCCAGACGTCGTCGTTGCCGAGCGTCTTCGGGTCGTTCGGCGTGTGCCGCCAGTGATGGAAATGCTCGCCGTCGGGCTCGAGGCGATTGAGCCCGGTCGCTTCGCCGCCGCACCAGACGCGGCCCCGGCTGTCGATCAGGAGCGCGGTGATCTTGTTGCCGGCGATCGACTTGGGCTCGGCAGGATCGTTCTGATAGACCTTGAAGCTGACGCCGTCGTAGCGCGCCAGGCCGTCCTGCGTGCCCATCCAGATGAAGCCGTCGCGATCCTGCGCGAGCTTGTACACGGTGCTCGACGGCAGGCCGTCGCGGACCGAGGTCGCGACGAACTGCGGCGGCGCCGGCGGCGGTGCTGCCGCCGCGGCGAAGGCGAGCGCGGCCAGCGGCACCAGGCAAAAGCGATACATGTATCCCTCCGGCCGCCGAGTCTGCCACGCGCGCGGCCGCGCCGCAGCCTCCGGCGGGAGGATTCGCCGTGCATGACAGCGGGGCTGTCGCCGCCCGCGGACGCGGCGCCGGTAGAATCGCGCCGTGCCGCAGCCGCGCCTGCCCCTCCGCCTCGTGATGCTCGCCGCGCTGGTGATCGGCGGCGCGCTCGTGCTCGGGCTCGTCGTCGCGACGTTGAACGGCGTGCTCGAGTTCTACCAGCGGCTCGCGGAGCTGCCGGCCTGGCTGCGCTGGCCGCTGATCGCGCTCGGCGCGGCGCTGCTCGTCGCGATCGGCTGGCTGATCTGGCGGCTCGCGCGGCCGGCGAATCGCGCGGCGTCGCCAACCGCCCCGCCGGTGTCGCGCGCCGACGTCGAGAGCCGCATCGATGCGCTGCGCTCGCGCAAGGCCGAAACGGCGGCGCTCGAAGCCGAGCTCCTCGAGCTCGACCGGCGCCGC
This sequence comes from Rhodanobacteraceae bacterium, assembly GCA_035263065.1. Taxonomy (GTDB): domain Bacteria; phylum Pseudomonadota; class Gammaproteobacteria; order Xanthomonadales; family Rhodanobacteraceae; genus Dokdonella_A. Next base: position 35,357 of record DATFRS010000346.1, on the reverse strand, counting down.
GCCGGCGGCGAGGTGTATGTCGCGATGTTCGGTGAGATCTCGACCGGCAAGTCGAGCCTGATCCGCGCGCTCGCACCGGACGCGGCACCGACGGTCGACGTGCGCGGCGGCACGACGCGCGACGTCGGCCACCATCGCGGCCGGCTGCCGGACGGGCGCGAGCTCGTCCTCGCCGACGTGCCGGGCAGCGGCGAGGTCGACGGCAGGCTGCGCGAGCAGCTCGCGCGCGACGAGGCGCTGCGCGCGCACGCGGTCGTCTATGTCGCGGCATCCGATCTCACGCGCGCGCAGGCCGACGAGCTCGAATGGCTGCTCGGCTTCGGCAAGCCGCTCGTGCTCGCCTTGAACAAGGCGGACCAGTACGGCGACGCCGAGATCGATGCGCTGATCGGCAAGCTGCGCGCGCGCTACGGCGGCAAGAGCCGCGCGATCGTCGCGATCAGCGCCGGCGGCAGCGAGCGTTACGAGCGCACGCTGGCCGACGGACGTCGCGAGCGCGTCGAGCGCGAGCGCGTGCCCGTCGTCGCGCCGCTGCTCGATGCGCTCGACACGCTCACTTCGTCCGGCGCGGCTGCGCTCGAACCCGCGCGCGAAGCCGCGGTGCTCGCCGAAGTCGGCCGGCGCGGCGACGCGTTGGCGCGCGAGGCGGCCGATCGCGAATCGGCCGAGACCGTCGCGAAGTACACGCGCCGCGCGATCGTCGGCGCGCTCGCCGCAGTCGCACCGGGCAGCGACATACTGATCCAGGGCGCGCTCGGCACGGCGCTCGTGCGCGAGCTCGCGCGCATCCACGGCGTGCCCGTGCGCGAGCTCGACGTCGAGGCGCTGCTGTCGCGGCTCGGGCTCACCGTGCGCAACACGACGGCGATCGTGCTCGCGATCGCCGGCAATGCGCTGAAGGCGTTTCCGGGCCTCGGCACGCTCGGCGGCGGCATGCTGCACGCGATCGCGTACGGGTTCGTGTTCGACAGCGTCGGGCGCGCGCTCGCCGACACGCTGCGCGAGCGCGCCACGCTCGACGCCGCCGACATCGAGACGCGCGTCAAGGCGCTGCTCGCCGAGCCGGCGCGAGACCGCGTCGAGCGCGTCGCGCGCCTCGCGCTCGAGGCCGCCCGCGGCGACACCCAGCGCGCCGGCGGGTAATCACCCAGTGAACACTGCGTTCAGCGGCCGTCGATGGAGATCGTCACGGGTTTTTGCCAAGCTCGGCGCATGAAGATCCGGCTCACGAGTGCAGTCATCGCGATCGCGGCCGTTGCGGCCGCGCCGGCGGCGCATGCCGCGCCCGAGACGTACCGCTTCGATCCCGTGCACACGCAGATCTGGTTCACGGCCGATCACCAGCGCTTCTCGCATCCGCAGGGACGCCTGCGCGTCAAGGACGGCTGGTTCCAGTTCGACGAGAAGGATTTCTCGAGCGCGCGCGCGGTCATGACGATCGACATGGCATCGGCCGACATGGGCGACGACAAGTGGAACGAAACGGTGCGCTCCGGCCAGCTGCTCGAAGTGTCGCGCTTTCCGACCGCACAGTACGTCAGCAAGAGCGTCGAGAAGAAAGGCGACAAGGGCGGCGTCATCCACGGCGACCTGACACTGCACGGCGTGACCAGGCCGGTCGACGTCGAGTTCATGCTGAACCGCGTCGGCAACGATCCGTACAAGTTCAAGCAGAAGGCCGGCTTCTCGGCGAAGGCCGTCGTCAAGCGCGCGGACTTCGGCATCACGCGCTACGCCGAAGTCATCGGCGAGAACATCGAGCTCCGCTTCGAGATCGAGGGCCTCAAGGACGGTGGCGCCGCGAAGGACGCCGGGGAGAAGAAGCCCGATGGCGGTTAAGAGCGACGCCACGCACTGGGGCAGCCTCGCCAAGTTCTTCCACTGGACGACGGTGCTGGCGATCCTCGTGCAGGCGACGATCGGGCTCGTCATGGTCAACCTGCCGAAGCGGCCGAGCACGATTCCGGTCTACACGTTCCACAAGTCGCTCGGGCTCACGATCCTCGCGTTCGCGGTGCTGCGCCTCACGTGGCGCCTCTTCGATCGTCGGCCCGACGAGCCGCCGACGGTGCCGCAGTGGCAGGTCACCGCTGCGCGCATCGGTCACGCGCTGCTCTACACGCTGATCTTCGCGGTGCCGCTGTCGGGATGGCTGTTCGATTCGGCGACGGCGCTCCGGCCGCTGTACTGGTTCGGCCTGTTCCAGGTGCCAAGCCTCACCGGCGGGCCCGACAAGGCGCTCAAGGAGATCACCGAGGCATTGCACATCGGCCTCTTCTGGACGCTGGCCGCGGTCGCGGCCGGGCACGCGACGGTCGCGCTGATCCATCACTTCCACGATCGCGACGCGGTGCTGCGGCGCATGCTGCCCGGACGGCGCACTGCTGCGGGCGAGGCGAACCCGCTACCCTAGCCGCCGCCGCTTCGACATCGATCCAGGAGTTCCATCCATGACGCGCATCCTCATCCTGCTCACGCTCGGCCTGCCGATCGCCGCGTTCGCGCGCGACTGGCAGGTCGACGCGGCGAAGAGCACGCTGACGTTCAAGGGCTCGTACCAGGGCGAATCGTTCGACGGCAGGTTCAAGAAGTTCAACGCGACGATCAGCTACGACGCCGCCGATCCCGCGAAGTCGAAGTTCGACGTCACCGTCGATCTCTCCAGCGTCGACACCGAGAGCGGCGAGCGCGATCAGACGCTCGTGCAGAGCGATTTCTTCGACACTGCGAAGTCGCCGCAGGCGCACTTCGTCACCGAGTCGTTCGCGAAGGCCGGCGACGGCGTCGAGGCCAAGGGCAATCTCACGCTCCGCGGTCAGACCAAGCCGGTGACGCTGAAGGTCAAGTTCGCCGAGACCGGCGACACGGCGACGCTCGATGTCGACACGACGCTCAAGCGCGCCGATTTCGGGCTCGGCAACGGACCCGACTGGTCCGACATCGGTCCCGACGTGCCGGTGCACGGCCATCTCGCACTGACCGGCAAGTAGTCAGTAAGCTCCGCCTCATGGCGGGCCTTCGTGCCTGGTGGGACGGGTTGCGTGCGCGCGTGTCGGCGCGCGATGAACGCGCTCGCGCGGATGCCGGCGATGCGCACAGCGTGCAGGCGGCCGAAAGCCTGCGCGCGCTGCTCGACGACCGGCACATTCCCACCGCGGTTCGCAGCGGCCTCGCCGCCGATTTCACGCGCCTCGAGACGATGCTGAAGAAGCTCGAGCGCGGCGAGCTGCACATCGCCGTGTTCGGGCGCGTCAGCGTCGGCAAGTCGGCGCTCGCCAACGCGCTGCTCGGCGAGGACGCGTTCACGGTCGGCGTGCTGCACGGCACGACGCGCGACGCGATGCAGCGCGCGTGGCGCGAGGTCGCCGGCAGCGGCGTGCACCTGATCGACACGCCCGGCATCGACGAGCTCGACGGCGAGGCGCGCGAGAAGCTCGCGTTCGAGGTCGCCGCGGTGTGCGATCTCGTCGTCTTCGTCGTCGACGGCGACATGACGCAGCGCGAGCTCGATGCGCTGAGGCTGCTCGCGCGCACCGAGCGGCCGCTGCTCGTCGCGCTCAACAAGGCCGACCGCTACGGCGAGGACGAGCGCGCACGGCTCCTCGAGCGCCTGCGCGAGCACGTGCGCGGGCTCGTGCGCGAGGACGACGTCGTCGCCGTCAGCGCGCGCCCGGCGCCGCACAAGCGCATCCGCGTCGACGCCGACGGCAGCGAGGTCGCGGAGCTGCGCGAGCAGGCGCCCGACATCGCTGCACTGCGCGATCGCCTGTCGGTCATCATCGAACGCGAAGGCAAGACGCTCGCCGCGTTGAACGCGAGTCTCTTCGCCGGGCGCCTGTCCGACCAGGTCGGGCAGCGCATCGCCGACGCGCGGCGCGAGCTCGCGGCGAAGGTGATCCGCCAGTACTGCATCGCCAAAGGCGTCGCCGTCGCGCTGAATCCGATCCCGGTCGCCGATCTCCTCGCCGCGGCGGCGCTCGACGCGGCGCTGGTCATGCATCTCGGCCGCGTCTACGGCCTGCCGCTGACGAAGAGCGAAGCCGGCTCGCTGATCGCCGTGATCTCCGCGCAGCTCGCGGCGCTGATGGGCGCGATCTGGGGCGTGCATCTCGTCGCGTCGGCGCTGAAGGGCATGAGCGCGGGCCTCTCGACCGTCGTCACCGCCGGCGCGCAGGGTGCGCTCGCGTGGTATGCGACCGAGCTGGTCGGACGCGCTGCCGAGAAATATCTCGTCGGCGGCAAGTCGTGGGGCGACAAGGGACCCAAGCGCGTCGTCGCCGAGATCGTCGAGAGCCTCGACCGCGATTCGATCCTGCGCGAAGCGCGCGAGGAAATCCTCGCGCGCCTGCGCCGAAACGGCTAGGAATCAGTCGAACCCGCTGCCGAAGATGCGGTCGCCGCGCACGATCTGGATGCCGTTGAGCGGCGTGTGCGCGCCGCCGCCGACGAGCGGCGGGCTGACGGTCAGCGTGAAGCCGTTCGACCCGGTGAACAGCACCGCGTAGTTGCCGCGGCCATCGCCGTCGACGTGCACGAACGTGCCATCGAACGTCGCGCCGGCCGCGTCGACGATGCGCGCGGACCACGGCTCGCCGTCGTCGCCGACGAGCGAATAGACGCCGGCGAGATCGCTGCCGCCGTTGTCGCCGTCGGCGTAGACGTAGACGAAGTAGCCGCCCGGATTGGCGGGCAGGTCGCGCACGCGGATCGTCGTCGTGCCGTGGTCGGCGTCGAGGTACGAGTTCATCATCGCGAAGTCGGGCGTCGGTCCCGAGATGCCGAGCGAGCCGACGTTGCCCGCATTCCAGTCGAGCGTCGCGCCGGTGTCGGCGCCGGATTCGTCGACGAGCGCGAGGCCGGAGCCTGCCGCGATGATCGGCTCGTTCCAGTTCGGCTTCGACACGACGCCGGCGAGGTCGGTCGCGGCGAGCAACACGCCGTTGCCGACGAAGTCGATGCTGACGACGCCTGCGCCGGCGGCCGCATCGGTGACGTAGAAGCCGTTGTCGACGCCGTGCTGCAGCGCGCCGCTCGTCGCGACGATCGCGAGCGGATATTCGCCGAGTGCGACGGATGCGTCGACGTCGAGCGTCAGCGTCGTCTCGGCCGGCGGCGTGAGGTCGTTGCCGGCGAACGTCGCGGTGACGCCGGCGGGGAGCGTGCCGACGTCGAGATGTACGGGATCGGCAAACCCGTTCTGTGCCGCGATGTCGATCGTGTAGACGACGCTGCCGCCGGGATTCGTGCCGGGATTCGGCGGCGTCGCGGTGAGCGAGAAATCGCCCGGCGCGACGAGCAGGCCGTAGACGTTGACGTGCGTGTCGCCGAAGCCGTCGTCGGGGAACGAGCCGAGATAGACGCGGCCGTTGACGACGGTCGGCGCGCTGAACTTCGGCCAGTTGCCGGCATCGTCGCGGCCCTGGTTCTGGTTCGAGTTCCAGAGCTCGGTCGAGAGATCGTCGGCGTCGAACGCGCGCAGCATGCCGGGATGGATGCCGGAGTTCGCATCGCCCGCGACCGGCATCGATACCCAGACGATGCCCGAGCCCGGCGCGCTGCCGTTCGCCGACAGCGTGAGCACGCCGCCCGACGAGCCGCACGGCGACAGCATCGTGCTCTGCGAGACCGGCGGGAGATCGAAGTCGGTCCCGTTGAAGCGGTATGCGTTGAAGTGGTTGCAGCCGTCCGACCAGACGTACATCCACGGGCCGAGGCCGCCGTTACGGTTCCAGTAGACCGGGCCGCCCTTGATCTGCTCGTGATCGTCCTGGAAGCGGCTGTTGTCGAAGTGCTGCACGATGTTGGTGTCGCCCGAGGCGACGTGGCCGCCGAGATCGTCGATGCGCGTGACGTAGAAGACGCCGCTCTTGCCGGCGCCGACGATGAGGTTCGTGCCCGGCACGAGGATCGGGCCCGAGCCGGCGAGATCGAGATCGAGATCGTTGAGCAGATCGACGGCCGACGGCGTGAACCAGTCGAGCAGCGGCGTGTCCGGCGTCGCGCCGAACTTCACGAACGACTCGCCGAAGTTCGTCGTGCCGTCCCACGTGCCGTTGCCGGTCATGTAGTAGACGTTGCCGTCTGCGTCGATCGCCGGCGCGCGGCCGGCCATCCAGATGCCGGCGCCGTTGAACGAGGTGCCGTCGGGCGCCGACGACCAGATCAGCGTCTGCTGCAGCGTCGCCGCGTCGTAGACCATGACCCAGCCGTGATACGGAAACTGGTCGCTGTGCGAGGACCACGCGACGAACACGCGCCCGTTCGACAGCGCGAGGCTCGCGCGCTGGTCCTCGATCTTCGGATCGAACGCGAGCGTGCCGCCCTGGCTGCCGCTGCCGTTGCCCGGCACGCTGCCGCCGAGGATGACGGGACTGCCGGGCCGCTCCTCGAACGTCGTGATGTCGAGCGCGTGGAGCTTCTGGCAGAACGTCGGATTGTGCGAGCCGCAGTTCGACGACGTCTCGAGCGTGCGCGCGACGAGATACATCGTGTTCGTCGAGAGATCGATGACCGGCGTGCTCTCGATGCCGACGTTGCCGATGATGTTGTCGTTGAAGCCGAGGATCTGCAGGATCGGGATCGGCGTCGAGCCCGGCACTTCGCTGGTGACGTCGAACTCGAGCAGCGGCGTGTCGGCGTTCGAATCGGCATCGAACGCGTAGACCCTGTCGTTCATCGTGACGACGTAGAGCACGTTGTGCGTGCCCTGCCCCGGGATCGTCACGTCGCGGACGTAGAGCGGCTGCGCATAGACCGAGCCCGACACCGTGTACGACCAGAGCTTGCCGAAGTTGCCCGCATTGACGTTCGAGGTCGTCAATTGCGTCTCGACGAGATTCGCGCCGAGGCGCGCATCGTCGTAGCGTTGCGTCGTGACGTCGAGCTGGGCGAGTGCCGTGCCGAACGGTGCTGCGCAAAGCGCGCAGGCGACGAAACGCGCAAGCGTGCGCGCTGCAAAGGCCATGTTGTCCCCCGAAGCCGAACCCTTTCCCGATCCTACCGAAGCGCCGCGGCGCTGTCCGTATGACGGCGGTGAAGGGGCGGCGCGAATCGTGTAAATCCGGGGCAAACCTGCGAATATCGGCGCGCGGCCTTTCCGCCGCAGGTCCATCCGCGTACCGCGCCGGCCCGTTCGAGCAGGAGTCCCCATGTCCCAGCATTCCGCCATCCGCCGCGACGTCGGCGCCTTCGCCCTGATGCTGACCGGGCTCGGCTCGATCATCGGCTCCGGCTGGCTGTTCGGCGCGTGGCGCGCGGCGGGGCTCGCCGGACCCGGCGCGATCTGGGCATGGGTGATCGGCGCGGCGATCATCATGACGATCGCGCTGACCTATTCCGAGCTCGGCGCGATGTTCCCCGAATCGGGCGGCATGGTGCGCTACGGCCACTACTCGCACGGCTCGCTGGTCGGCTTCATCGCGGCGTGGTCGAACTGGATCGCGATCGTGTCGGTGATTCCGGTCGAGGCCGAGGCGTCCGTGCAGTACATGGCCTCGTGGAACTACGACTGGGCGCATGGCCTCTACATCCCGCATCCCGGCGGACACGGCGAGCTGACGGAACCGGGCCTCGCGATCGCGGCGGTGCTCGTCATCGTCTACTTCCTCGTCAACTTCTGGAGCGTCAAATTGTTCGCGCATTCGAACAGCGTCATCACGCTGTTCAAGCTCGTCGTGCCGGCGCTCGCCGGCATCTCGTTGATCGCCGCCGGATTCCATTCCGAGAATTTCTCGGTCGGCGTCCACGGCGAGGCGCATGCGCTCGATTTCGCCGCGGTGCTGACGGCGGTCGCGACCGCGGGCATCGTCTTCAGCTACAACGGGTTCCAGAGTCCGGTGAATCTCGCGGGGGAGGCGCGCGATCCAGGACGCAGCATTCCATTCGCGGTGCTGGCGTCGATCGGCCTCGCGACGATCGTCTATCTGATCCTGCAGGTCGCGTACATCGGTGCAGTGCCGCCGGATCTCCTCGCGAAGGCCGGCTGGCACGGCATCGACTACTCCTCGCCGTTCGCCGAGCTCGCCAAGGTGCTCGGCATCCAGTGGCTCGCGTGGCTGCTCTACTTCGATGCGTTCGTCAGCCCGAGCGGAACCGGCATCACGTATACCGCGACGACGGCGCGCATGATCTACGGCATGGAGCGCAACGGCACGCTGCCGAAAGTGCTCGGCCGGCTGCATCCGGTCTGGGGCGTGCCGCGGCCGGCGATGTGGTTCAACCTCGGCGTGTCGTTCATCTTCCTGTTCTTCTTTCGCGGCTGGGGCACGCTCGCGGCGGTGATTTCGGTCGCGACGATCATCTCGTATCTCACGGGACCCGCGAGCGTGGTCAGCCTGCGCCGCACGGCGCCCGAGCTGCACCGGCCGTTCAAGCTGCCGGGGCTGCACTTGATCGCGCTGCTCGCGTTCGTGTTCTCCGCGGAGCTGCTCTACTGGGCGAAGTGGCCGCTGACGGGCGAGATCATCCTGCTCGTCGTCGTCGCGTTGCCGGTATACCTCTACTACCAATGGAGAGGTGGCATCCAGCGCATCGTGCGCTGGGTGCTCGGGCTTCTCTCGTCGAAGTACCGGCAGCCCGAGGCATCGCCCTATCAGTGGAGCGAGGGTTGGCGCGACTTCCGACCGCAGCTCGCCGGCGCGTGGTGGCTGCTCGCCTACCTTCCCGCGATCGCACTCATTTCGTACTACGGTAGCGCCCAATTCGGCGGCCGCGACTACATTCCGTTCGGCTGGGACCTCGCGCTCGTCGCCGTCATCGGCACCGTGTTCTATTACTGGGGCATCGCCTCCGGCTGGCGTACGCCGGCGGTGGAAGCCGCCCACGGCGAGATTCCGCCGCTGAACGACGAGCCGCCCGAGGCGATCAGCCGTCAATAATCCCGACCGAAGGCACTGACCGGGCGCCCGAATCGCGCGACAATCGGCGCCCCGTCCCTGCAAAGGAGCGTGCCATGAAGTCACGGGTTTCGATCGCAGTCGTCGGTTTCGCCGCCCTGTGTGCCGCGTCGGTCGCGATGGCGCAGGATCTCGGCGCCCTCAAGAACGCCGCCACCGGCAACCTCGGCTCGCTGATGCCGGGGAGCGCGGGCAATGCCGCGGGACTCCTGCAGTTCTGCATCGGCGGCAACTATCTGTCGGGCGGCGACGCCGCGTCGATGAAGGACAAGCTGCTCGCCAAAGCCGGCGGCGCCGACGCCGCGCAGAGCGACAAGGGCTACCAGAACGGCGCCACCGGCGTCCTCACGGGGAGCGACGGCAAGGACGTCGACCTCACGAAGCTCGGCAGCCTCGAGAGCAACCTGACGCAACAGGCGTGCAGCTCTATCCTGAAGAACGCGTCCTCGCTGCTCTGATCCGGATCTTCGCGGCGCCGGCTCAGCCGGCGCCGACGAAGCGCTTCACGTCGTCGGGGCCGAACGGCCAGCCGAGCTCGCGATCGCTCGCCGCATCGCGCAGCACCGGCACGCGCTCGCCGTAGCGCGACTCGAGCTCGGCGTCGCCGTCGATCCACACGCTTTCGAACGCCGGCGCGCGTGCTCGCGCGAGCACGGCGAGCGCTTCGTCGCAGAGCTTGCAGTCGTCGCGCTGGTAAAGAATGAACGGCATCGGCCTGGCTCATTCGGCGGGCGCGTAGAATAGCGCCCTCTTCGCCCTCATCTCCCCTCCATGGCCGTCAGCGTCTTCGACCTTTTCAAGATCGGCATCGGGCCGTCGTCTTCGCACACGGTCGGGCCGATGCGCGCCGCCGCGCGCTTCTGCCAGCGCTGGCTCGACGAGCCCGGCATCCTCGGTCGCGTGCGCCGCGTGCGCTGCGAGCTGTTCGGATCGCTCGCGCTGACCGGCCGCGGCCACGGCACCGACAAGGCCGTGCTGTGCGGCTTCGAAGGCGAGTGGCCCGACAAGATCGACCCCGATTCGATTCCGGGGCGCCTGAAACGTATCCGCGGCGAGAAGAAGATCCGCCTGCTCGGCCGCCACGAGACTCCGTTCGACGAGAAGGCCGACCTCGTCTTCAACAAGCGCCAGAAACTGCCGTACCACTCGAACGGCATGCGCTTCTCCGCGTACGGCGACGGCGACGAGATGCTCGCGACGCGCGACTACTACTCGGTCGGCGGCGGCTTCGTCGTCAACCAGGACGAAGCGGCCGAAGACCGCATCGTCGCCGACACGACGCCGATGCCGTATCCGTTCACGTCGGGCGAGCAGCTCTTGAAGTACTGCGAGAACTCGGGCAAGTCGATCGCCGGCGTCATGCTCGAGAACGAGAAATCGTGGCGCAGCGAAGCCGACATCCGCGCCGGCCTGCTCGCGATCTGGCACGCGATGCAGGGTTGCGTCGCGCGCGGCATCCGCGAAGGCGGCACGTTGCCGGGCGGCCTGCACGTGAAGCGCCGCGCGCCGGAGATGTGCAAGGAGCTGCGCGACCGCCCGGAAGCGGCGCTGCGCGATCCGCTGACGATCCTCGACTGGGTCAATCTCTACGCGCTCGCCGTCAACGAGGAAAACGCCGCCGGCGGCCGCGTCGTGACGGCACCGACGAACGGCGCCGCCGGCATCGTGCCGGCCGTCATGCATTACTACGAGCGCTTCTGCCCGAAGTCGAGCGAGGACGGCATCATCGAGTTCCTGCTGACCGCCGGCGCGATCGGCATCCTGTACAAGGAAAACGCGTCGATCTCCGGCGCCGAAGTCGGCTGCCAGGGCGAAGTCGGCGTCGCCTGCTCGATGGCCGCCGGCGGCCTCGCCGCGGCGCTCGGCGGCAGCATCTACCAGGTCGAGAACGCCGCCGAGATCGGCATGGAGCACAACCTCGGCCTCACGTGCGATCCGATCGGCGGCCTCGTGCAGATCCCGTGCATCGAGCGCAACGCGATGGGCGCGGTCAAGGCGATCAACGCGCAGCGCATGGCGATGAAGAGCGACGGCAAGCACCGCGTGTCGCTCGACAAGGTCATCAAGACGATGCGCGACACCGGGCGCGACATGAAGGACAAGTACAAGGAAACGTCGCGCGGCGGCCTCGCGGTCAACGTCATCGAGTGCTGAGCGCCGTATCCCCTCTCCCGCTTGCGGGAGAGGGTCAGGGTGAGGGCAGCTCGATCGTCGCAACGAGCGGCAAGTGGTCCGACGCCACCCGCGCCTTCCGGCTGCGATGCACCGCGACATCGACGATGCTCGCGCCGCCGACGGCAAAGATGCGATCCAGCGGCAGGACCGGCGCGATCGACGGAAACGTCGCCAGCGCATCGGCCTTGCCGAAATGCGCCGCATGTTCGCTCAGCTCGCGCGCGCGCTTGCGCGTGATGTTGAAGTCGCCGGCCAGCACGGTCGGCCGTTGCGGCTCGCTGCGCAGGATCTCGACGAGCCGCGCCAGCTGCCGATGGCGTTCCGCGGCGCTGAGCCCGAGATGCGTCGCGATCACGCGCAGCTCCGGCGCGTCGCGGCCGATCGTCGCGTCGAGCGCGCCGCGCGGCTCGCGCCGGCCGACGGCGAGGCGGTGCTCGGCGACGTCGAGGATCGGCCAGCGGCTGAGCAGCCCGTTGCCGAACGTGCCGCCGGCGAGCTCGATCGTCGTCATCGTCGCGAGATGGAGGCCCGTGCCGCTGCGAAGCGCCGCGTGCACGTCGATGCCGCGCACCGGCGACAGCACTTCCTGCAGCGACACGACGTCGGCGCGCAGCTCGTTGATCACGTCGACGATGCGCAGCGGACGGATGCGCCGGTCGACGCCGACGCCGCCGTGCAGGTTGTAGGTCGCGACGCGCAGCGTCGTCATGTCGCGCTCGCCCGGCGTCGCCGCGCGAGCTTTCGCACGAGCATCCCGACCGCGACGATCAGCAGCAGCGCGAACAGCAGCATCGCCCAGCTCAGCGGCCGCGGATCGGCGATGACCTCGCGCGCGCGATCGACGAAGAGCGCGTAGAGCACGATGCCCGGCGCCATGCCGAGCGCCGTCCCGACGAGATACGGCACGCGCGGAATGCCGGCGACGCCGGCGGCGACGCTGACGATGCTGTACGGCGCGACCGGCACGACACGCACGAGCGCGACGGCGAGGAGCCCGTGGCTCGCGACGCGCTCGCGCAGGCGCTCCGCATGCCGGCCCGCGATGCGCGTCCAGACGTGCTCCGGAAACGCGCTCCCGATCTGATGCAGGAGCGCCGCGCTCGCGACCGATCCGGCGAGCGCGACCAGCGCGCCCGCGACCGGCCCGAACACGATCACCGACGCCGCGATCAGGAGATTCACCGGAAACACGACGAGTCCGCCGGCCACGAAGCTCGCCAGCATCGCCAGCATCGCCAGCGGCGACGAGCGCCACGCGCCGAGGCCGTCGATGAACGCGGGCAGGTCGCTCCACGCGAACGCGCGCGCGCCGATGACGGCGGCCACGACGAGCGTCAGGAGCGCGGCGGCCGATGCCGCGATCGCGAGCCAGCGCAGCGCGCGCCGCTTGCGCGTCTGCACCGGCGCATCCATGGCGTCGTCGTCGCTCCGCGGGTGCAGAGGCGAGCTCATGTCGCTACAGCATGTCCTCGATCGGCATCGCGCGCATCATGTTCACGCGCATGCGCGTCCATTCGGACGTCTCGGGATCGTGGTCCCAAGTCGCCGTCTTGCCGTCGTCGACGCCGATCCAGCGCAGCACGGGCTTCGCATCGGGCTCGCCGTCGGGCCGCACGAGCACGACATGGAACGCGTTCTCGGGTTTCGTCGCGCTCTGGAAGTAGTCCCGGAGCGCGACGGCGAGCTCGGGACTGTCGACGATCACGCCCATCTCGGTGTTGAGCAGGCGCGAGCGCGGATCGAGATTCATCGAGCCGACGAATACCTTGCGTCCGTCGACGATCATCGACTTCGCGTGCAGGCTCTCGCCCGACGACGTGCCGTAGGCGCTTTCCTGCACCTTGCCGCGCTGTGGCCGGAGCTCGAACAGCTCGATGCCCGCTTCGAGCAGCGGAATGCGGTACTTCGAGTAGCCCGCGTGCACTTCGGGCTCGTCGGTCGCGGCGAGCGCGTTGGTCAGCACCTTGATCGTGATGCCTTTCCGCACGAGCCCGGTCAGGTATTTCGTGCCGGTCTCGCCCGGGATGAAGTACGGCGAGATCAGCAGGGCCTCGTGCTCGGAGCCGTCGAGCATGTCCTTGAGCTTCGGCCCGATCAGGCGCGCACGACCGTCGTGCTCGGGATCGACCTTGTCGGGATCGTCGGCGACGAGCTCGGCCGACCCCCAGAGCCAGTGCCCCTTGCGGTCGGCGCTCGTGCCGTTCGGCAGCTCGTCGGACAGCGCCTGCGCATAGTCCGACTCGGCGAAGGCGCGTGCGTCCTTCGCAAGCGCCGCGCGCGCGCGGGCGAGATCGTCCGGTCCCGCGTGCACGTTCGTGTACGCGGTGACGGGAAACGCCGACTTCGAGTTCCAGTACGCGTCGAACATCTTCGAGATCGCCGGCACGACGGGGCCGATCGCGATCACGTCGAGATCGCGGAACAGGAGCTGCTGCCCCGTGTCGAAATCGAAATACGCATCGCCGATGTTGCGCCCGCCGACGATCGCCTCCATGCCGTCGACGATGAACGCCTTGTTGTGCATGCGGCGGTTCAGCCTTCGTCCTTCGATGATGAACTGCCCCGCCTTCGAGAAAGCCGAGCGGTTGCGGAAGCGGAACGGGTTGAACAGGCGCACCTCGATGTTCGGATGCGCGTCGAGCGAATCGAGCAGGTTGTCCTGCCCCGCGATGTCGAGATCGTCGAGCAGGATGCGCACGCGCACGCCGCGGTCGGCTGCGGCGAGGATGCGCTGCGCGACGAGGCGCCCGGTCGCGTCGTTGTCGAAGATGTAGTACTGCAGGTCGAGCGAGTGCGCCGCGTGATCGATCATCACGATGCGGCTCATCAGCGCGTTCTTGTTGTTGATCAGCGCGCGAAAGCCGGACAGGCCCCGGTGGTCTTCGGCCTCGGTCGCGAGGTAGCGCGTCGACGGCGTGTCGGCGACCGGCGGCAGCGCGGTCGACGGCGGACGCGGCACGTCGGTGCGCAACGTCGCGCAACCGCTCGCGGCGAGGCAGAGGACGAACAGCGCGAGGAGTCGTCGGAGTCGTGCGTGCGATGGAAAGCTCGACCGCATGGTGTCGTTTCTCGTCGGGGAGTCGCGCGCAGGCCGTTGCGCCGGTGCGCGGCGCAAGTCGAGCAGGCGGAGCCATGCTGCAGGATGAACGGGCCGCGCATGCGCGGCTTCAGGCCGTGGCGACGGCTTCGCGGCGTTCGATCGCGCGGTAGAGGCGCCAGCTGCCGAAGCCGAGCAGCGTCGCCGCGGCGGCGCCGAGCGCGAGCCTCATCGCGCTCGTCGAGAGCAGCGGCGAGATCGCGCCCGCGAGCACCGCGCTGATGACGAGGCTCACGAACGCCTGCACCGACGACACCGCGCCGCGGTGATGCGGAAAGCGGTCGAGGAGGAGCAGCGTCAGCGTCGGGAAGTTGATGCCGATGCCGATTGCGTGCAGCCCGATCGGCAGCACCGACCACGGGATGCGCGGCTCGGGGAAGATCAGCGCGACGACGACGTTGATCGCCGATGCGCCGAGCATGATCGCGTAGCCGAGGCGCACGGTCGCGGCGGCGCTCAGGCGCCCCGCGACGCGGCCCGACAGGAACGCACCGGTCATCATGCCGGTGATCGCCGGGATGAAGAGCCAGGCGAAATGCTGCGCGTCGAGCTTCAGGAGATTCAGCACGAACGCAGGCGCCGACGCGATGTAGAGGAACAGCGCGTTGAAGTTCAGCGTGCCGGCGAGCGCGAGCGGCAGGAACGCGCGATCCCGGCCGATGCGGCGATAGGTCGTCGCGAGCTCGTCGAGCGACAGCGGCACTCGGCGCTCGGGCGGATTCGTTTCCGGCAGCCACGCGACGCAGGCGAACCAGAGCGCGGCGGCGAACGCGGCGAGCAGCCAGAAGATCATCGACCAGTGGAAGCCGGCGACGACCCAGCCGCCGACGATCGGCGCGATGGCCGGCGCGATGCCGAAGATCATCGAGACCGTCGACATCAGGCGCTGCGCATCGGGACCTTCGAAGCAGTCGCGGATGATCGCGCGCCCGACGATGAGGCCGGCGCCGGCCGAGATCCCCTGCAGCGCGCGGAACGCGAGGAGCGCGCCGATCGAGCGCGCCAGCGCGCAGCCGATCGACGCCGCCGCGAACACCGCGACGCCGGCGAGGATCACGCGCCGGCGGCCGAGCGAATCGGACAGCGGCCCGTGAAACAGCGACATCAGCGCGTACGCGATCATGTAGACGCTGATCGTCTGCTGCATCGCGACCGCGCTCGCGCCGAGCTCGACCGCGATCGCCGGGAACGCCGGGAAGATCGTGTCGATCGAAAACGGCCCGAACATCGCGAGCGCGGCGAGCAGCGGCGCGAGACGGCGCCGGCGCGGTGAAACGTCGACTGGCATCGAAGGCTTTTTGTGGGAGGCGCGCACGTTGGCGTGCGCGCGCCGGTTTGCGCTAGCATACCCGCGCAATCCAGGAGATGGCATTCCTCCTCGAACCGCCGCAAGGCTGATGATGCCTGCCGAGCTCCCGGAATCGGGGCGCGCAGGCTGTCGTCACGAAGGCGCGCTCCGCCGATTCCGGGCCCGTCCACCGACCCGGGAGTGCCATGAATCTCGTCTCGTTCCTCGCCGTGGGCTTCGGCGCCTTCGCCGGCGCCGTGATGCGCTGGCTGCTCGGCGTCGCGCTGAATCCGATCCTGCCCTCGCTGCCGCTCGGTACGCTCGCCTCGAACCTGATCGGCGGGCTCGTCATGGGCGTCGCGCTCGGTCTCTTCGCGCACTACGAAACGCTGCCGATCGCGTGGCGGCTCGCGATCACGACCGGCTTCCTCGGCGGCCTCACGACGTTCTCGACGTTTTCCGGCGAGACGATCACGCTGTTCCTGCGCCAGCAATACGGCTGGACCGCGGCGATCATCGCGGCGCACCTCGTCGGATCGCTGCTGCTGACGCTCGCCGGCATCGGGCTCGTGCGGCTCGTGTTGCGCGCATGACTCGCGGAGACTTCGCATGAAAGGCTGCTCGCTGCGTTTCTACATGCACGAAAACCAGCGCCATCGCGGCGTGCCGCTGTACGAATGGCTGCTCGCGCAGGCGAAGGCGCGCGGCATCGCCGGCGGGTCGGCGTTCCGTGCGATCGCGGGTTACGGCCGGCACGGCGTGATCTCCGAGCAGCACTTCTTCGAGCTCGCCGGGCAGACGCCGGTGGTCGTCGAGTTCCTCGTTTCCGACGCGGACGCGGAGGCGCTGCTCGACATCGTGCGCGAGGACGGCGCGCAGCTTTTCCATGCGCGGTTTCCCGCCGAGTTCGGTCCCGTTGTAAAGACGGACTGAACCCCGGCTGCACTGTTTCGCGGCACGTTTCCTCAACGTCATACGCAGGCGCTATCCTTGCGCCATGCTGATCCCGGGCCTGTCGACGTCACGTTCGCGCGCCCACGCGCGCATCGAGTCGCTGCTCAATCTCGCCGGCGTGCGCATCAACGGTGACGCGCCGGCCGACATGCGCGTGCACGACGAGCATCTCTACGCGCGCATCCTCGCGCACGGCTCGCTCGGCCTCGGCGAGGCGTACATGGACGGCTGGTGGGACACCGGCGATCTCGACGGCTTCCTGTTCCGCCTGCTCGACACGCGGCTCGACGAGCGCGTCGGAGGTTTCGAAGACGCGTGGCTTTATCTCAAGTCGCGTTTTCTCAATCTGCAGCGCGGACGCCGCGCGTACGAGATCGGCGAGCGGCACTACGATCTCGGCAACGACCTCTTCCAGGCGATGCTCGGCCGCCGGCTCGTCTACAGCTGCGGCTACTGGAAAGACGCCGGCGATCTCGATGCGGCGCAGGACGCGAAGCTCGAGCTCATCTTCAGGAAGCTCGGCCTCAAGCCCGGCATGCGCGTGCTCGACATCGGCTGCGGCTGGGGCGAGGCGCTGAAGCTCGCGGCCGAGCGCTATCACGTGTCCGGCGTCGGCGTCACGGTGTCGCAGGAGCAGGCCGACTACGCGCGCGAAATCTGCAAGGGCCTGCCCGTCGAGATCCGCCTCGCCGACTACCGCACGCTCGACGAGAAGTTCGACCGCGTGTTCTCGATCGGCATGTTCGAGCACGTCGGCGTCAAGAACTACGCGACGTACTTCGACGTCGCGCGCCGCTGCACCGCCGAGGACGGGCTCTTCGTCCTGCATTGCATCGGCTCGAACGTGTCGTCGAACCACACTGATCCCTGGATCGCGAAGTACATCTTCCCGAACTCGATGATCCCGTCGGCCGAGCAGATCGCCGGCGCGAGCGAAGGCCTCTTCGTCACCGAGGACTGGCACAACTTCGGCGCCGACTACGACCTGACGCTGATGGCGTGGCGCGCGAATTTCGATCGCGCGTGGCCTCAGCTGAAGGCGAGCTACGGCGAGCGCTTCCGGCGCATGTGGCGGTTCTACCTCTCGGCGTCGGCCGCGGTGTTCCGCGCGCGGCGCAACCAGTTGTGGCAGCTCGTGATGTCGCCGCGCGGCGTGCGCGGCGGGTATCGGGCGCCGCGCTGACGGGTTTCGCGGGGTTGCCCTCACCCTGCTCTCCCGCACGCGGGAGAGGGAAAAGCTATGCGGCGCGGTCGCGGCGCTGGCCGCCGAGGGCGTCGATCAGGGCGGCGAGCGCGTTGACGGTCTCGGCGCGCGCCGAGGTGACGCCGATGCCCATCTCGTGCGCGATCGCATCGTAATCGAGGCCGAATTCGACGCGCAGGATGACGAGCTCTTTTTGACGGCGCCCGAGGGCGGCGAGCGCGCCTTCCCACACGTCGAGGCGGTCGCAGCCGATCAGCTGCTCGACGCGTGCCGATGGCGCGGACCGTTCGGCGAGCCGCGTGCGCAGCTGCTGGGGCCGGTCGGCGAGCAGCCGCGCGCGCAGGCGCACCAGAAGGCTCGCACCTTCGCGGAACGCATCGCGCGCGGCCTCGCCCTCGGGGCCAGCCGTCCTGGAAAGAGCGTCGCGAACCCACTCCGCCGCATCGAATGCGGCGCGCGTCCCTGCAGGAAGGCGCTCCTGCGCCCAGCGCCGCAGCAGCGCCAGGACCTGGCCGCGGCGCGCCATGTCGAGTGTTTCGCGTGCAGCGGATCGCGCGACGTCCTGTCGTCCTTGCGATCCACGGTCCCCAATGACCCACATCGCCGCTCTCCCCGTTCTCCCGGTTGCAACGATGCCCCTTTGGATGTGCCCGGTCCAATGAAAGAACCTCAATGGCCGATGCCGTCGCGTTATCGTGATGCGCACCGGTGATCGCTCGATAACTTCAGGTTATAGTCGGGCCGTCAGCGAGGGGAGCGCCGACATGACGGCCCGGTTGCCATCGGCCCAGATCGAATCCTTCATGGTGCTGGCGCGCGAGCTCAATTTCTCGCGCGCGGCCGAGCTCCTGCACATCACGCAGCCGGCGCTGACCAAGCGCATCCAGAATCTCGAGGAGACGCTCGGCCAGGTGCTGTTCCTGCGCCTGCGCGGCGGCCTGGAGCTCACCGAGTCGGGCCGCATCCTGCAGCGCTACGGCGCGAGCATCGAGCATCAGGAGCAGGAAGTCCTCGACACGCTGGTCGGCGACAAGCACGCCGGCGGCGGCATCGCGGGCTTCTTCCGCATCGCGGCGTTCTCGTCCTCGCTGCGCAGCGTCGTCGTGCCCGCGCTCGGCGTGCTGCTGCGCGCCAATCCGCGCCTCACCTGTCAGACGATCAAGGCCGAGGTGCACGAACTCCACGACATGCTGATCGACGGCAAGATCGACTTCTGCGTGTCGCTGGCCGAATGCGAGCGCATGGGCGTCGAGAACGTGCAGATCGGCGTCGAGCGCAACGTCCTGATCGAGTCGGCGCGCTTCGAGGTGCGGCCCGACTGCTACATCGACCACGAGCCGCGCGACAACTTCACCGAGCGGTTCTTCCTCAGCCAGACCGGCTCGACCGTGCCGAAAATGCAGCGCGCGTACTTCGACGACATCTACGGCCTCATCGACGCGGTCTCGCAGGGCATCGGCCGCGCGGTCGTGCCGGTGCATCTCGTGCGGCCCGAGCACGAAGTGCGCGCGGTCGCCGGCTACCGGCCGTTTGAGGTGCCGGTGCTGCTGCAGTTCCACAAGCAACCGTACTACACGAAGCTGCAGCGCGCCGTCATCGACACGATGACCGAGGAATGCCCGCGCCTCCTGCGCGCCAACCGCATGCAGGGCGACGGCACCAACGCCGTCGCCGACGACGCGCTGATCGCCGCGAATCGCCGGCGCATGCGCAGCACGCGCGACGGCGCGGCCTGATCGATCGCCCCGGCACGCGTCACTGCGCGTGCGAGGTCATCGACTCCTTGGCGAGCTTCCAGGCGCCGCCTTCCTTCTGCAGGATCGCGACGCTCGTTGCATGGTTGCCGTCGCCGTCCTTGCCGGAGAGCTCTAGCGTCGCGCTGTCGCCCTTCGAGTTGCCCTTGACGATCTTCGGATCGCGCATGCGCGTCGACTGGATGAACTCGAACATCTCCTTGAACTCGGGATCGTTGCGGTGCCCGAGCAGCTCGCGCGAGCGCTCCTTCGTCATCGTCCCGGCGAGCGCGTCGATGTCGCCCTTCTGCAATGCGGCGACATAGGCGCGGTAGGCCTTGCCGGGCTCGCCGCCGTCGGCCGGCAGCGCGGCGCCGAGGTCGGGCGCGCCGGCGAGATCGAAGGCGAACTTGAGGTCGTAGAAGCGGCCGGTCTTCTTGTCTTCCTCGTCGTTGCTCTTGAACGTGCCCTCGATGCGCTTGGCGTCGTTGTGCACGAGCTTCAACGTGTACCAGCCGCTGCCGCTCTGCGAGCCCGAGTAGCCCGGTCCGTGGAGATTGACGTTCTGCACGCTGCCGTCGTCCTCGAGGTTGAGATCGAGGCTGGTCGCCTGCGCGCGGCGGAGCTGATCGTCGACCGCCTCGCCGCGATCGTTGGCCGCGTCGGCCGCCTTGGCGTCGATCGGCTTGTCGGCGAAGACGACAGTCGTGATCGTCTTGGTCTTGTCGAACGGATCCGGCCCGCGGTAGGCATACGCGTTGTTGAGCGCGATCGCCTTGCCTTCCTGGTACAGCGTCCCCGAACCGCCCGCGTGGGCAAGGCCCGCGGCGAGCGCGAGCGTGAGCGGCAGCAAGCACAGCGAAGCTTTCATGGTGACCCCCTCGTCGATGTCCCCGGCGCCACCTTAGGCAGGTCGTGCAGGCGGTTCCAATGAAAAGTTGGCATCGCCGCATCGGCTGCGCTTATCGCGATCACCGGGGGTAATCCAACCATCACGCAAGGGAATTGCGATTCCGGGCGAGCGGCACTGGCGAGTCCGCATGAAGTCACTTTTCATGGGCCCGCAACAAGACGGGCCCTGCCGCCGTGCGGCGCGAGCCGGGTGCCCGCCCCGACGCCGATGTCAAAACGCGCTGCGATGCGGTTTCGGCGCCGTACCGTCGTCGGGCGGTCCGGGACGCACGCATTCCGAAGACACTCAGCGGCGCTGCGGGAGTTCACTCAGGGACCCCGGACGGCCGCAATGCACCGCGACGTTTGCAGGTCAGAATCCGTCATCCGGCTTAGTGCTCACGGCGCGTGCCGGAAGCAGAACGCGCGGCGATTGCCGGGGGCCGCGAGGCATTGGGGCATTCCTAACGGGAGTTGGAGAGGATCATATGCACTTGCACCTTCGGAAAACCTGGCCGGCCTTGCTGTTCCTGCTGGCCCTCACTTCGGCATGGGCCGAGGATCATCGCATCAACGTCGGCGGCATGGACGGCGGCTACTACGGCGGCGCGCTCCTCGCGTTCACGCCGTCGTCGGTCAACGCGCACGTCGGCGACACGGTGACGTTCGTCAACCTCGGCTACGCGCCGCACAACGTCGTCGCCGACGACGGCTCGTTCCGCTGTGCGAACGGCTGCGACGGGGCCGGCGGCGACGGCACGCCGAGCGCGGCGGGCTGGACGTCGACGATCACGTTGAACAACGCGGGCGACCTCGGCTTCCATTGCGAAGTCCACGGCTCGATGGGCATGACCGGCGTCATCCACGTCGCCGAGGCGACTGGCGGCGGCGGCGGTCACGTGCCGATCACGCCGGCCTTCACCGGCGCGTGGTACGACCCGCAGCAGAGCGGCCACGGCATCTTCATCGAGGTGCTGCCGAACAACCAGATCCTCGCCTGGTGGTTCACGTTCACGCCGGACGGCCAGCAAGCATGGTTCGGCAACGTAGGCGCCATCGATCCCGCGACGAACACGGCATTCGTCGCCGCCGTGCAGACGCAGGGCGGACGCTGGATACCGAACTTCGATCCGAGCAACGTCACGCAGCCGGTCTGGGGCACGCTCACGTTCGAGTTCACCGACTGCAACCACGGCAGCGTGGACTTCGTGTCGGCCGTCGCGTCGGGCTACGGCTCCGGCCACATGGACCTGACGCGACTGACGCAACCGGCGGGTCTCGCCTGCCCGTGAGGCCGTAGCAGGCTGCGGCGGAAGAGCCCGACGCGAGCCCGCCCTCCGCGGGCTCGTGGTCGCTGCCGCAGTCGTCGGAGGACCGCGATCGCACGATCGCGGCGTCGGGAACTCGCGGTTCGCTCGGTACGATCGCGATCCGGCACAATAGAGCGGCGCGCCGGCCTTCCGGCGCGCCGCTTTTTGCGTGCCGGACATCCCGATGAACCTGCAATCGAATTACGAACAGATCCCGCTCAAGGAATACGCCGAGCGCGCGTACCTCGACTACTCGATGTACGTCGTGCTCGACCGCGCGCTGCCGTTCCTCGGCGACGGGCTCAAGCCCGTGCAGCGGCGCATCGTCTATGCGATGAGCGAGCTCGGCCTCGCCGCGACCGCGAAGCATCGCAAGTCCGCGCTTACGGTCGGCGAGGTGCTCGGCAAGTACCACCCGCACGGCGACAGCGCGTGCTACGAAGCGCTGGTGCTGATGGCGCAGCCGTTCTCGTACCGGTACCCGCTGATCAACGGCCAGGGCAACTTCGGCTCGACCGAGGACCCGAAGTCGTTCGCGGCGATGCGCTACACCGAATCGAAGCTGACGCCGATCGCCGAGCTCCTGCTCGCCGAGCTCGACCAGGGCACCGTCGACTTCACGCCGAACTACGACGGCACGCAGCAGGAGCCGTCGTGGCTGCCGGCGCGCGTGCCGCACGTGCTGCTCAACGGCTCGACCGGCATCGCGGTCGGCATGGCGACCGACATTCCGCCGCACAACCTGCGCGAGATCGCTGCCGCGGCGATCCACCTGCTCGACGAGCCGTCGGCGAGTGTCGCCGAGCTCTGCGAGCACGTGAAAGCCCCCGATTTCCCGACCGAAGCCGAGATCATCACGCCGAAGAACGAGCTCGCGGCGATGTACGCGACCGGCGTCGGCTCGGTGCGCTGCCGCGCCGTGTACAGGAAGGAAGACGGCAACGTCGTCGTGACGGCGGTGCCGCACCAGGTCTCGCCGTCCAAGGTGCTGCAGCAGATCGATGCGCTCGCGAAGGCGAAGAAACTCCCGATGCTCGAGGACTACCGCGACGAGTCGGATCACGAGAACCCGATCCGCATCGTGCTGTTCCCGCGCTCGAACCGCGTCGACGTCGACGAGATGATGCAGCACCTCTTCGCGACGACCGATCTCGAGAAGAGTTTCCGCGTCAACCTCAACATGATCGGCCTCGACGGCAGGCCGCAGGTCAAGAATCTCAAGCAGATCCTCGGCGAGTGGCTGAAATTCCGCCAGGAAACCGTGACCAAGCGCCTGCGCCACCGGCTCGCGAAGGTCGAGCGGCGCCTGCACCTGCTGGAAGGACTGCGCATCGCCTATCTCAACCTCGACGCGGTGATCCGCGTGATCCGCACCGAGGACGAGCCCAAGCCTGCGCTGATGAAGCGCTTCAAGCTCAGTGAGGAGCAGACCGACTACATCCTCGAGACGCGCCTGCGCCAGCTGGCGCGGCTCGAGGAGATGAAGATCAACGAAGAGCGCGATGCGCTCGAGGAAGAGCGTGCGCGCATCGTCAAGACGCTCGAATCGAAGTCCCGGCTGAAGACGCTGGTCAAGGACGAGCTGCGCGAAGACGCGAAGAAATACGGCGATGCGCGCCGCT
Source organism: Rhodanobacteraceae bacterium (assembly GCA_035263065.1). Taxonomy (GTDB): domain Bacteria; phylum Pseudomonadota; class Gammaproteobacteria; order Xanthomonadales; family Rhodanobacteraceae; genus Dokdonella_A. Next base: position 12,189 of record DATFRS010000346.1, on the reverse strand, counting down.
CCCCGCTCGTCGAGCGCGAGGCCGCGCAGGCGCTCGACGAGACGCAGCTCGTCGCGAGCGAGCCGATCACGGTCGTGCTGTCGACGAAGGGCTGGGTCCGGGCCGCGAAAGGCCACGACGTCGACGCGACCGAGCTCGGCTACCGCGAAGGCGACAAGTTCCTGCAGGCCGCGCAGGGCCGCACGACGCAGCAGGCCGCGTTCATCGATTCGACGGGCCGCAGCTACTCGACACCGGCGCACACGCTTCCGTCGGCGCGCGGCAACGGCGAGCCGTTGACCGGCCGCTTCACGCCGCCGGCCGGCGCGCGCTTCGACGCCGTCGCGATCGCCGATCCGTCGACGAAGCTCGTCATCGCCTCGGACCGCGGCTACGGGTTCGTGACACGCTTCGAGGCGTTGCTCGCGAACAAGAAGGCCGGCAAGCAGCTGCTCAGTGTCGAAAAGGATGCCCGCGTGCTGGCGCCGGCGATCGTCGCCGACTCGGCGCGCGACCGCATCGTCGTGGCGACGAGCGCAGGCCATCTCCTGATGTTCTCGGTCGCCGATCTTCCCGAGCTCGACAAGGGCAAGGGCAACAAGCTGATCGAGATTCCGAAGGCGAAGCTCTCGGGCGGCGAGCGCGTCGCCGGCATCGCCGTCGTCGCCGAGGGCAAGGGCGAGATCACGCTCTACGCCGGCGCGCGCAAGTTGACGCTCAAGTGGGCCGACCTCGTCGAGTACGGCGGCAGCCGCGCCGCGCGCGGCGGCCTCCTGCCGCGCGGCCTGCAGCGCGTGGAGCGCATCGAAACGACGGGATAGGCGACGTCGCCGCCGCCGCGATGTCGCAAACCCGCGCGCGGCGGCGTTCCTCTCCGGAAGGGGCGTCGTCGACGCCGAACGGAGTCGAACGATGCGGGTGTCGAAGTACGTTCAGGGACTGCCGCTCCGGCCGCTCGCGGCGGCCTTCGCGCTCGCGCTGGCGCTCGACGCGGGCAGCGCCTTCGCAGGGCCCGCGGCGCCGCGAAGTCCCACGGTCCAGGTCGTCACGAACTGCGACGACAGCGGCCCCGGCAGCCTTCGCGACGCGATCGGGGCCGCGGGCGACGGCGACACGATCGACCTCACGCAGCTCGCGTGCAGCGTCATCTCGCTGACGACGGGCACGATACCGATCGCGGCCACGGACCTCACGCTCCAGGGACCGGGCGCGCACCAGCTGATGATCCAGGGCAACACCGCGGCGCACGAGAATCTCCTCTACGACATCGGCGGCGGCGTGCTGTCGATCCACGGCGTCGATCTTTCGTTCGGCAACAAGTACCGCAGCACGAACATCGGCCGCGGCGGCTGCGTCTACACGAACGGCGATCTCGACATCCGCGACTCGCACATCTACGCCTGCGGTGTTCACTCCGACAGCTACGACGCTTCCGGCGGCGCGCTCTACGCGCAGGGTTCGGTGACGATCGTCGACACGGACATCGAGCTCTGCGGTCTCACGACGTCGGGCGCGGCGCGCGGCGGCGGCGTCTTCGCGCACAGCGACGTCGTGATGCTCTACAGCTCGATCACCGGTTGCCGCAACGCGACGTCATCGCACGGCTACGGCGGCGGCGTCTACGCCGGCGGCGGGTTCCTGATGAAATACTCGACGCTCGGCGGCAACCAGAACAACGATGCCGTCAGCGGCGAAGGCGGCGGCGCCTTCGTGAAAGGCAGCACGCTGGTCTACTTCTCGACGATCTCCGGCAACAGCGCGACGGTCGGCGGCGGCATCCTGCTCGAGAACGGCGCGGGCTACAGTGCCGTCATCGGCGCCAGCACGATCTCCGGCAACACGGCGAACGCCGCCGGCGGCGTCATGGCCGGCGTGCCGCTCGAGCTCAAGAACAGCACGATCGCGTTCAACACGATTGCGCGTTCCTACACGATTCCGATCGGCTACGCGTTCAGCGCCGGCCTCGCGGTGCGCGCAGCGCCGATCACGGTCACGAGCACGATCATCGCCAACAACATCGCGCTCGGCACCGTCGACGATCCCGAGGACGTCGGCGGCGACATCCCGATCGCGGTCGACGGCTCGGCGAACCTGATCATGAGCTCGGAGCAGCCCGTGCCGCCCGACACGATCACCGACGATCCGCGGCTCGCCCCGCTCGCGGACAACGGCGGCCTGACGCGCACCCACCGGCTGTTCGCCGGCAGTCCCGCGATCGATCACGGCACGCCGGACGGCTTCGACACCGACCAGCGCGGCCCCGGCTTCGCACGCGTGCAGGGCGCAGAGGCCGACATCGGCGCGTACGAGGTCGATCCCGACCTCATCTTCCGCAACGGGTTCGACTGAAGAACTACTGCAAGGCCGGCGGCGGCGCGCACGCCTCGCTGACCGGCGCCGCCATCGTGCGCACGCCGTCGAGCGCGAGGTGCGCCCAGTCGTCGTAGTCGTGCAGCACGGTGAGGCCGGGGCACGTCGTGTGCGGATCAAAGTTGACGTCGTAGGCGATCGGCGCCGCATCGATGACGTGATTGGAGTTCCAGTCGATCGGCGTCACGCGGCCGATCGCACCGTGAATCGGACAGATGCCGTTGCGTTCGACGAGCGCGTTCTCGTTGAGCGGCGCGTGCGTGCCGCGCGAATAGTCGGGGCGACCGAGCGGATGCTGCGTGCAGTCGACCGCTCCTGTGAACTGGTAGCGGTAATTCATGACCGAGTCGTAGTTCGGTTTGTCGTTGCAGTCCTCGTCGCCGCCGTGACGCAGGCCGAGGTTGTGGCCGAGCTCGTGCATGATCGTGTACGCGACTTCGTTGACGTTCGCGTAGCCGCAGCCGAGCGTGACCAGCATGTGATGTCCGCCGATCGTGGCCTGCCCGGACGATCCCGGCGCGCCGGTGTAGCCGTGCGCGAAGATGACGTAGTGGAAATAGCCCGCGCGGCGCGCATCGAAATTCGCCGCTTCCTTGGCGGCGTAGTCGTCGCCGCCGATCGTGCCGTCGATAAAGCCGTCGGCGTCGTCGATGCGGTTGCTGCCGCTGTCGGCGCTTTGCGCGCCCGTCGGCGGCGCGAGATCCTGGAACACATGGATGCCGCTCGTGCCGTCGGGATTCATGACCGGCGCCGAGGCGAAGGCCTCCGCCACGACCGCGAGCATGGCATCGTCCGGCCGATGCGAATGCGCGCCGCCGCAGCCGCTCGCGTCGTCGATCCAATCGTATTCGAGCAGGATGTCCTTGTGCACCGGGCTGACGCCGAACGCGGCGAGATTGAGCGCGCCGGCCGTGCCGTTGACCTCGTCGCCGTCGGAAATGCCGTCGCCGTCGCTGTCGGCGTTCAGCGGATCCGTGCCGGTGTCGCCGGGCCCGGCGTAGCGGCCGGTGCCGGTTTCGACGCAGTCGGGAAGTCCGTCGCCGTCGCTGTCGATCGAGCACGAGCGCCGCGCGCCGCCGGCCGAAGGCGCCGTGGCCGCGTGCGCGGCGAACGAGGATGCGAGCAGTATCGCGAGGCTCGCCCAAAAGAGCCGCTGCGGGAGGTTCATGGCGAAGATTCCGATGCGGCACGTTGCGCCGCCCACCGGATCGATACGAAATTAGGCGGCGCGATCCGCCAAGCACACGCAAAGCGAGCAGGATTTGCGCGACCGCCGTCGCACTCTGCGCGTGACTCGCGCGCAGGCGATGCGGCAAGATCGCGCCTTCGCTGCAAATGAGGAATACCACCCAGTGCGCCGCATCGTTCGCGTGCTCGCCGTCGCCCTCGTCCTGCTCGCACTGGCGTCGGCGGGCGCCTATTTCGCGCTCCGCGCCAGCCTGCCGCAGTACGACGGCGTCGTGCAGGCGGCCGCTCTTTCGAAGCCGGTGACCGTCGAACGCGACCACAACGGCACCGTGACAATCCATGCCGAAAACCGCCGCGACCTCACCTGGACGCTCGGCTACGTGCACGCGCAGGAGCGCTTCTTCGAGATGGACCTCCTGCGCCGCCGCGCCGCCGGCGAGCTCGCCGAGCTCTTCGGCACGCTTGCGCTGCCGACCGACCGCATCGCGCGGGCGCATCGCATGCGCGCGCGGGCGCACGAGGCGATCGCTAAGCTCAGCGCGGACGATCGCGACGAGCTCGCCGCCTATCGCGACGGCGTCAACGCGGGTCTCGCCGCGCTGTCGGTGCGGCCGTTTCCGTATCTCCTGACGCGCTCGACGCCGGCGCCGTGGCAGGACGAGGACACGCCGCTCGTCGTCGGGGCGATGGCGTTCACGCTCAACGATGCCGAGAACAAGCGCGAGCTCGCGTTCGCGGCGATGCACGCGGCGCTGCCGGAGTCGGCGTACAAGTTCCTGACTGCGATGGGCGGCTCGTGGGATGCGCCGATCGCGGGACCGCCGCTCGAATGGCCGGCGACGCCGCCGAGAGACGATCTCGATCTGCACGCGCTCGATCCGAAGCTCCTGAAATCGAGCGAGCGTGCGGATCGCAATACGCCGGGCAGCAGCAGCTTCGCCGTGACGGGCGCGCTCGCCGGCGGCGCGGCGCTCGTCGCCAACGACATGCATCTCGACCTGCGCGTGCCGGGCCTCTGGTTCCGCGCACGCGCGATCTTTCCGAATCCGCGCCGCGCCGGCCGCACGGTCGACGTGAGCGGCGCGAGCCTGCCCGGCACGCCGGCGATCATCGCCGGAAGCAACACGCAGGTGGCCTGGGGCTTCACGAACGCATACGCCGACACGACCGACTGGGTGCGCGTGGAGCGCGATCCCGCGCATCCGGACCAATACAAGACGTCAGACGGCTTCCGGCCGATCGAGAAGCACGAAGAGATCATCCGCGTGCACGGCGGCGACGACGTGAAGCTCGCCGTCGAGGACACCGAGTGGGGCCCGATCATCGGCAAGGACACCGACGGCACGCCGCTCGCGCTGGCCTGGACCGCGCAGCAGCCCGGCGCGTTCAACTTCGGATTGCAGCGGCTCGAGCTCGCCGAGACCGCCGACGAAGCGGTCGCGATCGCGCAGGCCGCGGGCGTGCCGCCGCAAAATTTCGTCGTCGGCGACCGCAACGGCAACATCGCGTGGACGATCGCCGGCAATCTGGCGAAGCGGAGCGGCGATTACGACGCGCATCTCCCGGCCGACTGGACGCAGCCCGGCACCGGCTGGGACGGCTGGCTCGATGCCAAGGACCATCCGCTGATCGCCAATCCGCCGTGGCAGCGCCTGTGGACCGCCAACCAGCGCGTCACCGAGGCGCCGTGGCTCGCGACGGTCGGCGACGGCGGCTACGACATCGGCGCGCGGGCGCGGCAGATCCGCGACGACTTGCGCGCGCGCGAGAAATTCGCGCCGGCCGACATGCTCGAGATCCAGCTCGACGATCGCGCGCTGTTCCTCGATCGCTGGAAGGAGCTCCTCGCGCTCGAGCTCAATCGTGCGCCGAAGAGCGCGCAGCACGAGGCGCTCTCGAAGGCGCTCGCCGAATGGAGCGGGCACGCGTCGATCGATTCGGTCGGCTATCGCGTCGTGAAGGCGTGGCGCGGCGAAGTCGTCGACGCCGTGCTCGATGCGTTCGCGGCGAAGGTGCGCATGAAGTTTCCCGATTTCGCGATGCCGTACCTCGCGCAGGGCGAGCACGCGGTGTGGCAGCTCCTGCGCGAGCGGCCGGCGCATCTTTTGCCGCCGGGCTACGCGGACTGGGATGCGTTCCTGATCGCGTGCGCCGATCGCGCGGCGGCGAACCTCGACAAGCAGCCGGGCGGCATTGCCGCGCGCACCTGGGGCGAGCGCAACACGATGCGCATCGCGCATCCGCTGTCGAGCGCATTGCCGCGCTTCCTCGCCAGGAAGCTCGACATGCCGCCCGACGAGCTGCCCGGCGATCGCGACATGCCGCGCGTGCAGAGCCCGACGTTCGGCGCGTCCGAGCGCTTCGCGGTCGCGCCGGGCGACGAAGCGCACGGCTACTTCATGCTCGCCGGCGGACAGAGCGGGCATCCGCTCTCGCCCTACTACGGTGCGGGTCATGCGGACTGGGCCGCGGGCAAGCCGACGCCGTTCCTGCCGGGACCGGCCGAGCACACGCTGACGTTCGAGCCGCGCTGACCGCACGCAAAGAAAAAGCCCGCGCGTCTTGCAACGCGCGGGCCGAGTTTCCACGTGCGGCGCGGAGCGGCGCCGCGGTGCCTCGTCAGTTCGCCGGGATCAGCGTCGCGACGTTGTACGACGCCGGCGATCCGGACGTCGCCACATGCAGCGCGCCGCTGCCGTTGCCCGGCGCGCGGTTGACGGTGACCGAGAACACGAACATCGAGCCCCAGTCGAGCGTCTGTCCGCGCGGCGCGGTCGGCGAGATCACCGGGCGCGCCATCGCACGCCACGTGACCGATCCGCCCGACGTCGAGGTCGACCAGTTGTTGTTGGCCTCAAGGTCGCCGTCGCGGAACGACGTCGCGGTGACGTTGGCGCCGGCCGGGATCGGCACGCTGAACGAGTCGAAGCCCTTGTTGCTGAGCACGCGCGGATCGGGACCGTTCGCGGGCGGCTGCGTGACCGCACGCGCGAAGTCGACGTTCTCGACCGCATAGTCGTAGCGCCAGCTGCCGCCGCCGAGGTCGGTCGCCTTGACGGCGAGCTTGGCGTGGCCCTCGGTCACCGCGAGCTCGGTGTTCATCGAGTTCGGCGGCGGCGCGGTCGGGCTGACCCACTTGTCGACGGCCGGACCGAGCTTGAAGTTGGCCTGCCCCGTCAGCGACCAGGTGCCGCCGGACCAGTGCGGCGTGCCGGTGATCGTGCCCATCGAGTTGTAGATGTTGGTGTCGTCGCGCGCGATGTACCAGGACTCCATCATGTACGTCGCGCCGGCGTTCGCGGCCGGATCGATCTGCGACTCGTGCACCTTCATGCGCTGCGACCACGACGAGTTGCCGTTGTCGTGCTGCGTGCCCGAGCACGGCGCATCCCAGATCGAGCCGCAGCGGCCCCAGATGCCGGTCGCCGGCACGATCTCCGAGCGCGGGCCCATGTCCCACGGGCTGTCGTTGTTGCCGCTGCCGTAGGTGTCGCCGCAGCCGCGGCCGAGCGAGTCGAAGTTGTTGCAGCTGTCGAGGCAGCCCGCGTTGATCGTCAGGAACGCGTGCTTGACGCCCGAGCGGCCGATCTGCTCGATGCTGCCGTCGGGGTTGAAGCGGTACATGTTCCAGATCAGGAACGGATGCTGGTCGTTGCCGTACGGATCGTTGACGCCGCTGAACATCTGGTGCCAGGCGACGTTGGCGGTGTAGAGGTTCGAGCTCGTGCCGTTGGGATCGCCCGGGATCGTCGGCTGCGCGGTGCCGTCGTTGACGTTGTTGCGCAGCGTCGAGTTGGGCGCGATGCTGGCGATGCCGTCGGCGCCGCCGGGGCCGTCGCAGCCCTGGCAGCCGACCGGATCGTACTGCGTCGCCTGCATGAAGAGATCGGCCTTGTACACGGCGCCCGGCACGCCCGGCACCGCGACGTCGGGCCACGGATACGGACTGCAGACGCGATCGGGCGCGTTGTCGACGCCCTGCACGAAGATCTGCGTGTTCATTGCGATGTCGCCGAGGTTCCAGCCGGCCGCCTCGGGCACGCCGATGCGGTTGGCGAGCGCCGAGCTCATCCGGATGTTCGCCGAGACGATCTCGAGGCCGCGATCGTTATCGGCGAGACGGAACATCAGGCTGTCGCTGTACAGCCACACGCTGCCGTCGCCGGAGACGACGTCGAGGACGTTGCTGCCGTCGGTGCGCGCGCGCAGCGTCAGGTCGCGGAGGTCAATCGTGCTGCCGTCGCGAAGCTTGAGCTCGAAGCCGCCGCGCATCTGCACGGAGCCGCCGGTGAACTGCCGCAGCGCCGAGTTCGCGACCGTGAACTGCAGGCCGCCGCTCTGGCGCAGCTCGAACCACTCGTGATGGCGCCAGTCCTGCGTCGCGAGCCGCGCCGTCGGCGCCTTGCCGAGCGTCATGCCGAGATTGCCGAGCAGATCGTGATTCCAGCGCAGGCCGATCTGGCCGCCCCAGGCGGACCATGTCGCCGTCGCGGGGGTGCCTTGCGCCTGTGCGCGATCGATGACGCCTGCGTTGGCCGCGGGAACGATCGCGGCCGCAATGAACAAAGCCAGTGCGTGAAGCTTCATCTTCATTACCCCGAGTTCAGTGAAACAACGGAAGGCCGGTCGAAGGTGACGAACCGGTTGCGCGGTGGGCGAACATGCTAGCCGTCACCGCGCAGCCGACTGCGGTTCTTGTCACGGAACCGGATCGAACCCATTGGCGAACACGCGGTCGGTGGGTTCAGTCGATCCCGGAACCAGCGTTGCGACGTCGAACGACGCCGGCGTGCCCGCCTTCGCGACATGCAGCGTCGCATTGCCGGCGACCGGGGGCGCACTCGTGGTGAGCGAGTACGAGTACATCGTGCCCCAGTCGAGCGTGCCGCCGTCCGGCGCGGTCCACGTGATCGCGCCGTTGGCGTTCGCTTCGGTCCACATGCCGGTGCCGTCGATCATGCCGTTGCTGAAGCGCGTCGCGCTGATCGTGCCGCCGGCCGGAACCGAGAAGCTGTCGAAGCCCTTGTTGTCGACGACGCGCGGATCGGGACCCGCGTCCGCGCCTTCGATCGTCGCACGGGCGTAGTCGAAGTTCATGACCGCGTAGTCGTAGCGCCAGGTGCCGTCGCCGTTGTCGGTGACCTTGACGGCGACCTTGGCGTGGCCTTCGTTCACGGCGATCTCGGTGTTCATCGAGTTCGCCGGCGGATTGGTCGGATCGACCCAGCGGTCGATCGCCGCGCCGAGGCGGAAGTTCGTCTGTCCGCTGAAGGCCCACTGGTTGCTCGAATAGTGCGGCGTGCCGGTGACCGTCGCCATCGAGTTGTAGATGTTGATGTCCTGGCGCGCGATGTACCAGGAATCCATCATGTACGTCGCGCCGGGATTCGCCGTGGGATCGACCTGCGACTCGTGCGACTTGAGGCGCTGCGTCCACGAATCGTTGCCGCCGTCCTGCACCGCGTAGTTGCCGGTGCAATCCGGATCGAAGATCGAGCCGCAGCGGCCCCAGATGCCTGCCGCCGGCACGATCTCGGTGCGCGGCGCCATGTCCCACGGGCTGTCGTTGTTGCCGGTGCCGTACGTGTCGCCGCAGCCGCGGCCGAGCGCGTGACCGCCCATGTGGTCGCAGCTGTCGAGGCAGCCGACGTTGACGCTGACGAACGCGTGCTTGACGCCCGAGCGGCCGATCTGCTCGATGCTGCCGTCGGCGTTGAAGCGGTAGAGGTTCCAGATCAGGAACGGATGCTGGTCGTTCTTGTACGGCGGGTTGTAGAGCGGCGGATCGCCCGTGAACTTCGTCCACCACGCGATGTAGCCGGTGTAGAGCGCCGCGCTCGTGCCGAGCGGATCGCCCGGGATCGTCTCCTCGAGCGTGCCGTTGTTGACGTTGTTCTTGAGCGTCGAGCTCGGCGCCCACGACACGGTGCCGTCGTTGGCGCCGCCGGGGCCATCGCAGCTCTGGCAGCCGACCGGATCGAAGAAGATCGCCTGCATGAAGAGGTCGGCCTTGTAGATCTCGCCGGGCACGCCCCCGACGTTCGCGCCGGGCCACGGATACGGATCGCAGGTACCGCCCTCGACGACGTCCTCGCCCTCGATGTGGATCGAGGTGTTGAGCATGAGGTCGGCGACTTCCCAGTTCGCCGCTTCCGGCCGGCCGATGCGCGATGCGAGGGCCGGCGCGATGCGCAGGTCCGCCGCGCGGATTGCCAGCGTCCTGCTGTTGTCGGCGAGCTCGAACATCACGCGGTCGGTGTAGAACCACGCCTTGCCGTCGCCGCTGACCGCATCGAGCACGCGCGGATCGTCGGCGCGGATGCGGAACGAAAGATCGCGAAGGTCGATGCTGCTGCCATCGGCGAGCTTGAGCACGTAGCCGCCGCGCATCTGCAGCGAGCCGCCGGTGAACTGCTGCATCGATCCGTTCTTGACGGTGAACGCGAGGCCGCCGGCCTCGCGCACCTGGAACCATTCGTGCCCGCGCAGGTTGCGGCCGGGGATCTGTGCCGCCGGCGACGCCTCGATGCGCACGCCGATGTTGCCGAGGAGCTCGCGATTCCAGCGGACGCCGATGTCGCCGCCCCAGGCGGACCAGGTCTGATGCGAGGCCGCTTCGGCCTCTCGTGCCTTGTCGATCACTCCCGCGTGCGCGGTCGCGGACAAACCCAACGCGCACGCAAGCGCGAGCGTGCTAACCCGAACGATCATGCTTCACCCCCAGAGTGAGGAACGACGGTCGCGACGTCCCGATGGACTAACCGGCGGAATCTATCATGGGTCCGGCGACCCGAATCATGCGACGCAACATGAATGGCGCAGGGTTCCGGGCGATGTCCGGACCGGTGCTCGGGACCGGGCTCGACGGTCACTAGCCGCACGTAAGGCCGTGCCCGCAAACGCCTGTTTTTGCGGTAAAGAAATGTAAAGCGCCGCAGCGATGCCGGTACGGCGCGGGGCCCGCGGGGCGAGCCGGCAGCGCGCCCCGCGATGACGTTTTTGTTGCGCTGCTGCGCGCCATTGGCGGCGCGCAGCCGGTTGCATGAGCCGATTGTTTACAGCGACGTCGTCGCCGAGCCGAACTGCACGAGCTCCGGCGGCGAGCGGCCGTAGCCGTCGGGCGGCAGCGGATTGCCGTCGTCGAAGCCGCTGCCGAAGATGCGGTCGCCGGCCCAGAGGTCGTAGACGAACTGCCCGCGCGTGCGGCCCTGCGGCCCGACCGTGAACGGCCGATTGGGCCCGCCGCTGCACATGTCATTCTCCGCCGCAAAGTCATTCTCGACGGCTTCGTTGCGCAGGAAGCGGATGTAGTAGTTGCTCGACGTCTGGTAGTAGAGCCGCGCCGTCGCGGTCAGCGGACCGACCGTGCCGGGCGGCACCGACAGCGCGTACGCCGCCGTGTCGTAGTTGACGAGCACGCCCGAGCCCGGCGAGGTTTCCGGGTACGTGATGCCGACCGGACGCAGGTCGTAGCCGTTCGGATCCTGTGCGGTCGCCGGCGTGAAGCCGAGCGGCGGGATGCGGCTGTCGCGCGCGATGCAGTCGTTGAGCACGAAGTGGAACATCGGATCGCCCTCGGCGTCCTCGATGTTGCAGGTGTTCGTGCCGTGGTAGTTCCAGATGCCCTGCAGCACTTCGTAGACGCGCGACTGCGGATCCTGCGACAGCTCGGCCGTCGCGGCGTCGTAAGCGGCGCTCTCGAACACGAGGCCGCCGTTCGCGTCGCGCACCTGCACGTTGAGCCACATGCGGCGGCCTTCGGAATAGCCGGTCGGCAGCTTGTGGCCGGTGTTGTTCGTCACCTTGATCGAGAGCGTCATCGAGCCCGCCGTCGTCGACGTCGGCGGCGTGTAGCTCTGGATCGCCGGATCGATGCTCGCCGCCGTGCCGAGGAGCTCGCGCGCCCACGCGACGGTCTGGTCGAGCGACTCGGTGCGATGCGTGCCGCTCGCGTCGAGGCCCGCGCCGTATTCGCCCTTGATGATGCCGGGCACCCAGGTGTTGCCGCCGACGAACGCGTGCACGGGCATGTTGCCGGTGCGGTTGTTGATGCGGTACGAGCACGCCGTCGCCTCGGGATCTTCCGTCGTCGGCATGTGGCAGCTCTGGCAGCTCGTCTCCGGCGCCTGCGCGTACTGGCTCTGCTGCCACTCGGCGAACGTGCGCTCGATCGGGAACGGATGGCCGGTGTCGGTGCCGTCGTCGAGCTTGAGCGTCTTCAAGGGGCCGCTGCTCGTGTCCGGCGTGCTGACGTTGTGGCAGTTGCCGCAGATCGTGCTCTCGGTGTGGTACGCCGAATAGTCCCACTCGTGCGGCGGCGGCGCGGTGCCGTCCGTGTACGCGTACGGGCCGCGCCGGCACGGCGGACCGCCGCCGGTGTTCGCGCAGCTGACGTCGTCGACCCAGAAATTGCCGTTGTCGGTGTAGCCCGGCTCGCCGCCGGGGCCGGTCGGCATCATGCGATGGCAGAAGTGGCAGGTCACGCCGCCCATGTCGTTGTTGACGTCGTCGGGCGCGTCGTAGGCGCCGTTGAGAAGGCATGCCGCGGCGCCCTTGACCGGATCGTTCGGCGGGCCGAAGCCCGGCTTGACGACGTGGCCCATCAGCCAGCCGCGCGGGGTGTGGCAGCGCAGGCAGTAGTCGCCGACGCCG
>DATFRS010000345.1:0-2362 GCA_035263065.1 Rhodanobacteraceae bacterium | reverse complement strand
CGAAGACGCACAAGCTCATCGTCGCGACGTCGACGCGCGGCGAGAAGCGCTGGATCGCGAGCTCCTCGCACGACATGCAGTTCGATCAGCCCGACGCGATCGTCACCGCCGTGGCCAACGTCATCAGCGAGCGTAGCGGACGCTCTCGTCCGTCGAGCGTTCCGGCGCAGGCGATTTTCGAGCGACTCGCGTCATGTCGTGATCTCGGTCGACTCCGCGAAGATGTCGTCGAGGCGATCGTAGCCAACGGCGACACCGCGTTCCATGCCGGACGTCAGCACCGCCTCGCGCGCCGCCTTGGTCGGATAGACGAGCGTCGTCGTCAGCGTCGTGACGCCGGCCTTCTCGTCGAAGAGCGCCGTCGCTGCGACCTCGCCGCCGGTCCAGTCCTGGTCGAAGAGCTCCGTCGTGACGAGCTTCGCCGGCCGCACGATCTCGCGGTAGATCCCGCCCATGCCCATCTCGGTACCGTCGACCTTGCGCCACTCGAAGCGGTACTTGCCGCCGACGCGAAGGTCGACCGCGCAATGCGTCATCGTCCAGCCGACCGGGCCGAACAGCCAGCGCTTCAGGAGATCCGGCCTGGTCATCGCCTCGAAGACGAGATCGCGCGATGCATCGAAGCTGCGCTTCATGACGATCTCGCGATCGCCCTCTGGTCCGACCTGCAGCACGTACTTGTGCGTCATGACGTCTTCTCCGTCGCGAGCGTGCCGAGCACGTCGGCGAGGCGATCGTAGGTTTCGGCGGCACCGTGCTCCATGCCGGACTGGATGACCGCGTCGCGCACTTCGCGCGAGGGCGCGAGCGACACGCAGGTCAGCGTCGTCGTGCCGGCGCGCTCGACGAGCGTCGTCGTGATCAGCGCGGCGCCCTGGTCGGCCCAGTCGTCGAACGATTCGGTGTAGAGGATGCGCTCGGGACGCACGATCTCGCGATAGACGCCGCGCATGCCCATCGTGCGGCCGCCCGGGCCGGTCGAGAAAAAGCGCCAGGCGCCGCCGACGCGAAGATCGACTTCGCATTCGGTCAGCGTCCAGCCGTGCGGCCCGAACCAGCGCTTGAGCAGCGCCGGCGTCGTCAGCGCGTCGAAGACGAGATCGCGCGGCGCGTCGAACACGCGCGTCATGACGATCTCGCGATCGCCGCGCGTCTCGACCTTCAGCGTTCCGGTGTTCTTCATGACGTCCTCCTTCAGCGTTTCGTGCGTTTGCGCTTCTTCTGCTGCGACTTCAGCTCGTCGAGCAGCGCGTCGAGGCGCTCGTAGCTCGCCTCCCAGAACGTGCGGTATTCCTCGAGCCAGCCGTTCGCTTCCTCGAGCGGCTTCGCTTCGATGCGGCGCGGCCGGCGCTGCGCGTCCTGCCCGGTCGAGATGAGCCCCGCGCGCTCGAGCACCTTGAGGTGCTTGGAGATCGCGGGCTGGCTCATCGCGAACGGCCGGGCGAGATCGCTGACGGTCGCGTCGCCGAGCGCGAGGCGCGCGAGGATCGCGCGGCGCGTCGGATCGGCGAGGGCGGCGAAGGTGGCGTCGAGGCGGTCGGAGCGATTCATGTCTGACCAGATGGTTATAAAACCGAATGGTTATATACGCCTCGGAAACGCGCGCGTCAAGCGCTTCGAGCGGCAAACCCTTATCCTGCAAATCGGGCGGCACGCATCGGCCGCGGCGAGGAGACGACGATGGCGCACAAGGTGACGTTCACGCTTCCGCGGCGCGAGCTCGGCCGCGAGGACATCGTGTTCATCGTCAAGAAGGACGACCGCCGCTTCGGCACGCTCCTCATCTCGAAGGGCGCCGTCGAATGGCGCCCGACGAACAAGGTCTACCGGCGCAAGGTGAGCTGGGACAAGTTCGACCAGATCATGCGCGAGAGCGGCAGCCCGCGCCTGACGCGCAACGCCTAGCCTGTCGGCCCTCCCATCACCGGCAGCACGATGCCGCTGATGTAGCTCGCGCACGACGGCGCCGCGAGGAAGACGTACGCCGGCGAGATCTCTTCGGGCTGCGCGGGACGATGCATGTCGCTCGACGCGCCGAACGTCGCGACGTCTTTCGCGGGCCGGTCGGCGGGATTGAGCGGAGTCCACACCGGCCCCGGCGCGACCGCGTTCACGCGGATGCCTTTCGGCAGCAGGTTCGACGCGAGCGACTTCGTGAACGCGTGGATCGCGCCTTTCGTCGCAGAGTAGTCGAGCAGCGCGTGCGAGCCGAAGAGGCCGGTCTCCGAGCCCGTGTTGATGATCGAGCCGCCCTGCGGCAGGTGCCGCACGGCGGCCTTCGCCATGTTGAAGTAGCCGTAGACGTTCGTGCGCATCGTGAGATCGAACTGCTCCTCGCTGAGCTCCTCGATCGACTCCGCGT
>DATFRS010000344.1:0-14318 GCA_035263065.1 Rhodanobacteraceae bacterium | reverse complement strand
GCGCGAACGTTTCGGGACCGTCGTCGTGCTCGCCGGAACGACCGTGGTGCTGGCCGCGCTGCTGGCGATTCCGCTGTTCCTCACCGCGAGCATCGTTTCGTGGGCGCCGCTGCCCGAGGGCGCCTGGTCGCGCGTCGCGATCCTCATCGCCGGCAGCGTCAAGGCGGCGACGTGCGCGCTCCTCGTCGCGCTGCCGCTCGGGCTCGCCGCGGCGATCTTCACGGCCGAGTTCGCCGCGCCGCGGTTCCGCGCGTTCTTCAAGCCTGCGCTCGAGCTGCTCGAAGCGATTCCGACGGTCGTGCTCGGCCTCATCGCGCTCGCGACGGTCGCGCCGTGGCTCAAGACCAACGTCGGCACGCTGCTCGCGCTCGTCGTCGTCGTGCCGGCGCTGCTCGTCGCGACCGGACTCGCGTTCGGTCCGCGCGTGCGCCGTCCGACCGGCTGGCTCCCGCTTTGGCTGTTGCCGGCACTCGTCGCGCTGGTCGCGGCGCTCGTGCTCGGCGCGGGCTCCGCATCGTCGATCGTGCCGGCGAGTCCGTGGAACGCGACGCTGGTCGGCCTCGCGCTCGGGCTCGCCGCGGTGCCGCTCGTGTTCTCGATCGCCGACGACGCGCTGATGCTGATGCCGTCGTCGCTCGTGCAGGCGGCGCTCGCGCTCGGCGCGACGCGGTGGCAGGCGATCCGCTCGATCGTGCTGCCGGCGGCGCGGCCGGGGCTCGTCGCCGCGCTCGTGCTCGGCGCATCGCGCTGCCTCGGCGAAACGATGATCGTGCTGATGGCGAGCGGCAACACGCCGCTCGTCGATGCGAATCCGCTGTCGGGCCTGCGCACGATCAGCGCGGAGCTCGCACTCGGCCTTCCCGAAGCGTCGCCGCCGGGCGGCACGTACCGCCTCCTGCTGCTCGCGGCGCTCGTCCTCTTCGTGCTGACGTTCGTGCTGAACGTCCTCGCGGCGCGCGTTCGCGCACGCCTGCATCGCGACGCGCACGGCATCGCCTCGATCGCATGAAGCGCGTCGCGGCCGGCCACGCGGGCACCTGGCTCGTCGCGGGCGCGACGGCGCTTTGCCTTGCCGCGATGCTCGGCGTGCTCGCGCTGCTCGCCGGCGCGGGCCTTTCGACGTTCTGGCCATCGCGCATCGTCGAGCTGCGCGAGACGAACGGAACGATCGCGATCGGCGAGATCGCCGTCGCGACCGACGAGGTGATCGTGCTGCGCGAAAGCGAGCGCGATCGCGCCGGCGGCGGCTACGTCCGCATCCCGCGCATCGCGATCGCGTCGCGCACGGAACCGGACGACGCGTTCGTCGTCGCGCTCGCCGACGGCCGCCGGCTGTTCGGACGCGACGACGCGAGTATCGCGTCGGCGACGGCGCGCGACGCTGCGGCATCGGTCGCCGTCGAGGAAACGTTGTGGCCGAACGCGATCGGCGTCGTCGGCCGGACCGGCGTGTTCCTGCGCCACGTCGGCCGGTTCCTGACGACGTCGACGGCCGCGCCCGCCCTGATCGGCGGCGCGCTGCCCGCGCTGATCGGCACGCTGACGCTGGTGCTGCTGATGAGCCTCATCGTGATGCCGTTCGGCATCGCCACCGCGGTCTACCTGCACGAGCGGCGCGGCTGGGCCGCGAGCATCGTGCGCGGCGCGATCGCGAATCTCGCCGGCGTGCCGTCGATCGTCTACGGCGTGCTCGGGCTCGGGCTCTTCGTGCACGGGCTCGGCGCCGGCATCGACCGCTGGTTCTTTTCCGACCGGCTGCCGGTGCCGACGTTCGGCAGCGGCGGCCTGCTCTGGGCGGCGCTGACGCTCGCGCTGCTGACGCTGCCGGTCGTCGTCGTCAGCGTCGAGGAAGGCCTCGCCCGCATCCCGCCGGGTCTTCGAGCGGGCTCGCTCGCGCTCGGCGCGACCGAAGGCGAGACGATCTGGCGCCTGCTGCTGCCCGCCGCGCGGCCGGCGTTGCTGACGGGTCTGATCCTCGCGATCGCGCGCGCGGCCGGCGCCGTCGCGCCGCTGATGCTGGTCGGCGTGGTCAAGCTCGCACCGGCGCTGCCGGTCGACGCGTCGTTCCCGTTCCTGCATCCGTCGCGGCAGTTCATGCACCTCGGCTTCAGCGTCTACGACGCCGCGCTCGAAAGCCCCGACGCGCTGCGCGGCATCCCGCGTGCGTACGCCTGCGCGCTGCTGCTGGTCGGCCTGGTCGTCGCGCTCAACCTTGCGGCGATACTGCTGCGCAACCGCCTGCGCGAGCGGTATCGTGCGCTCGAAGGTTGAGGCCATGCTGACGACATCGCCCGACAATGCGATTCCATCCCCGCCGCCCGCGGGCCTGCCAGCCGACGTCGAGGTCGCGCTCGAGCTCTGCGCGCTGTCGCTCTGGTACGGCGAGCGGCGCGCGCTCGAGTCGGTGAGCTTCGCCGTGCCGGCGCGCCGCATCACCGCGCTGATCGGCCCGAGCGCGTCGGGCAAGTCGAGCCTCCTGCGCTGCCTCAACCGGCTCAACGACGAGATCGCGGACTGCCGCGTCGAAGGCACGGTGCTCGTGCGCGGCAACGACGTGTATGCGAAGGGCGTCGCCGTGCACGAGCTGCGGCGCCGCGTCGGCATGGTGTTCCAGAAGCCGAATCCGTTTCCGCTGTCGGTCTACGAGAACGTCGCGTACGGGCCGCGTTTGCTCGGCATCCGCAAGCGGCGCGAGCTCGACGAATGCGTCGAGTCGGCGCTCCGGTCCGCGGCGCTCTGGGACGAAGTCGCCGCGCGGCTCGACGACAGCGCGCTCGCGCTCTCGCTCGGCCAGCAGCAGCGGCTCGTGATCGCGCGGGCGCTCGCGGTCGGGCCGGAGATCCTCCTGATGGACGAGCCGGCCTCGGCGCTCGATCCCGCGACGACCCTGCGCTTCGAGGAGCTCCTGCACGAGCTCGCGCCGCGCTACACGATCCTCCTGGTGACGCACAATATGCAGTCGGCGGCGCGCGTGTCGGACTATACGGCGTTCCTGAACCAGGGGCGGCTGATCGAGTTCGGCGAGACGGATGCGCTGCTGACGAATCCGCGCGAGCGCCTGACCGAGGACTACATCACCGGCCGCTACGTGTGACGCTGCAGGGTTAGGATCGAGCTCTCATGGACCCCCTCCATCTCTCGCAACACATCTCGCGCCAGTTCAACAGCGAGATCGAGGACGTGCGGCGGCAGGTGCTCGCGATGGGCGGGCTCGTCGAGGAGCAGATCGCGGCGTCGCTGCGCATGCTCGTCGAGCGCGACGGCACGGGCGGCGCCGAGATCCGCGAGCGCGAGCAGCAGGTCAACGCGGCCGAGCTCGCGATCGACGAGCGTTGCGCGTACATCCTCGCACGGCGGCAGCCGGCGGCGTCGGATCTTCGCCTCGTGCTCGCGGTGGTCAAGATGCTCGCCGACGTCGAGCGCATCGGCGACGAAGCCAAGCGCATCGCCAAGCTCGCCGAGCGGCTCGTCGGCGAGGAAGGCGGCACCGACGTCACCGCGTCGCTGGCGGAGCTCGGCGGGCAGGCGCGCGCGCAGCTCCGCGGCGCGCTCGATGCGTTCGCGCGGCTCGACGAGACGCTCGCGCTCGACGTCATGCGCGGCGACAAGAAGCTCGACGAGGTCTACAAGGGCCTGTTCGACGTGCTCGTCGAGCGCATGCAGCATGCGCCGGAGCAGATTCCGGTCGAGCTCGACCGCCTCTGGTGCGCGCGCTCGTTCGAGCGCATCGGCGACCGCTGCAAGAACCTGTGCGAGTACGTGCTGTATCTCGTGCGCGGCAAGGACGTGCGGCACTCGGGCCTCGCCAAGGGCGAGGGCGCGCCGCAGTAGCTCAGCGCGCGGGCTGCATTGCGCAGGTCACCGGCCGTCCGTTCTCGATGACGGCCTTCGCTTCGGCCTTGTCGCCCTCGCGCACGAGCGTGACGACCACGCCGTTCGCGCAGGTCTCGCTGGGCTTCAGCAGGCGCGCCGGCGGATTCGCGGCGCGCGTCAACGCATCGCCCTTCTGCTGATACTCGGCGATGCGCGCCTTGCGCTCGTCCTCGGAAATGCCGTGCGGCGTCTTGTCGTAGAGATCGGGCCGGATCTGCTTGAACCGGTGATAGCCGAAGGCGCCGGCGCCGATGCTCGACAGCGCGACCATCGTCCAGAACACCTTCTCGGCAAGACTCGTCATCGCAATTCCGGCGCATCCCACCCGGGCCGCGGCTTGAAGCGCTCGCCGTGGCGCTGCGCGAGCGTCTCGAGCTTCGCCTTCAGCGCATCTGCGCCGGTGTCGCGGATGTACTGGATCGGGCCGCCGCGGAACGGCGCGAAGCCGGTGCCGAAGATCACGCCGGCGTCGAGGAGCTCGGCGTCCTCGACGACGCGATCGTGCAGGCACGCGACGGCTTCGTTGAGCATCGGCAGGATCATGCGGTCCTCGAGATCGTCGGGCGCGACGTACTTCGGATCGACCTCGGGCTTCTTCGGCTTGCCGTCCTCCCACGTGTAGAGGCCCTGGCCGTCCTTCTTGCCGCGCTTGCCGCTCTTGGCGAGATCGTCGAGGCCTTTCGGGACGTCGAGGCCGAGGAACGGGCCGAGCTCCTTGCCGACCGACGCCGCGACGTCGAGGCCGACCGTGTCGGCGAGCTCGATCGGTCCCATCGGCATGCCGAATTTCTTCGCCGCCTTGTCGATGACCGGGCCCGGCACGCCTTCCTGGTAGATGCGCATCGCTTCGAGCAGATACGGCATCAGGATGCGGTTCACCAGGAATCCCGGCGTGCCCTTGACCGGCACCGGCAGCTTGTCGATCGCCTTGCAGAACGCGAGGGCGCGCTTCTCGTTGGCGGCATCGAGCTGATCGTGGCGCACGATCTCGACCAGCGGCATCAGCGCGACCGGATTGAAATAGTGGAGGCCGAGGAAGCGCGCGGGCTTCTGCACGGCGGTGCGCAGCTCGTCGAGCGGAATGCTCGACGTGTTCGTCGCGAGCAGCGCATCGCCTTTGAGCCCGGGCTCGGTCTTGCGATAGAGCTCCTGCTTCGCCTCGAGATTCTCGAAAATCGCCTCGATCGCGAGATCGGCGCTCGCGATGCCGCTGCCTTCGACGTCGGCATGGAGCCGCGCGAGCGCGGCATCGATGCGGTCCTTGGTCTTGAGCTTCTTGGCGAACATCTCGCGCGCGCGATCGAGCGCGGGCGCGACGTACTTCATCTCGCGATCCTGCAGCGTCACGTCGAAACCGCGGAGTGCGCACCACGCCGCGATGTCGCCGCCCATGACGCCGGCGCCAACGACGTGCACGTGCTTGATGCCGTGCTCGATGCCGCCGCCGAGACCCTTGAGGCGCTCCTGCAGGAAGAACACGCGCGTCAGGTTGTGAGCCGTCGGCGTCTCGGCGAGCTTCGCCATCGAGCGCGCTTCGAGCTTGAGCCGCGCCGCGGTGCCCGATCCGCCGCGGCGCCAGACTTCGATCAGCGCGAACGGCGCGGGATACTGATCGGGCCGCGCCTTCGCGGCGGCCTGCTTGCGGAACACCGGCGCGAGGATCTGCCGCGCCGGCCAGAGGTTGGTCGCCCAGGCGAGGACGCGTGTCGCGAACGGCCGCGGCTTTGGATGGCGGATCAGCTCCTTCGCCGATTCGACGAGGAGCTCCGGCGCCGCGACCGCATCGACGAGGCCGATCGCCTTCGCGTTCTCGGCCGACGCGGCCCGGCCGGTCAGCATCAGCTCGACCGCCGCCGGAGCCCCGATCAGGCGCGGCAGCCGGGCGATGCCGCCCCAGCCCGGATGCAGGCCGAGCTTGATCTCGGGGAGCCCGATGCGGGTCGACGGATCGCGCGAGGCCACCCGGTAGCGGCAGGCCAGCGCCATTTCGGTGCCGCCGCCCATGCAGTGGCCGTGGATTGCGGCAACGGTCGGGCAGGGCAGGCGATGCAGGTTCTGGAAGACCCGCTGGCCATTCTGGATGTTGTCGAGGATCGTCCCGGCCTTCTCGAACGCGGCGAATTCGTTGAGATCCGCGCCGACGACGAAGCCGGCCGCCTTGCCTGAATGGATGACCACCCCGCGCGGCGGCTCGAACGAGAGCCGCTCGACGATCTCGGCGAGCTCGTCGACGACCTCGCGGCTGAGGGCATTGACCGGCATGCCGGCCCGGTCGAGCGTCAGCGTGACGATGCCGTCCGCGTCCCGTTCGGAGCGCCAGTGCTTGAAACGCAGGCCCTCGAACATGGTCCGCTCCGCCGAAATGGGACGGCTATCATCCGGGCAAGCCGCGCGCCGGGTCAATGCAGCGGCTGCGCGTTGAAAATAAAGGTATTTTCTTCCAGAAATCCGCTACCATGAAGGCGCGGCACATGGCCGCGTCCGCTGCTTGGCAGGCATGGCCCAGGCCGATAAAGCCGCCGAACTCCTCGTCACGCAGAAGCTGCTCGAGCAGATTCTGAAAGCGCCGGGCAATCTGATCGCGCTCGAAACGACGCACGTCAACGACGCGCTGGTGCAGTTCCGCACGCTGGCGATGCGCACGGGCACGTCGATGTACCTGTGGGAGCCCGAAGGCGGCATTTCGTCGCTGCGCGAGAGCGGCCTGCGCGTGCCGGGCTCCAAGCGCATCACCGACGCGCTCCGCTACGTCCTGCAGAGCATGCACTTCGGCATCTATCTCTTCACCGGCTTCGAGGACCACCTGAAGCCGCCCGACACGGTGATCCTGCGCCGGATTTCACGCATCCACACCGGCAACGAGCGGAAGATCGTCTTCGTCGGCGCGAATCTCGCCGTCCCCGAGGAAATCGAGGGATCGCTGCAGCGCCTCAATCCGGACAGCGAAGTGCGCGCTCCGCCGCGCCTTCGCGACGGTCGGTGGGTGTCCTAGGAATGACTGCCAACGAAGGCCGCGGCTCGGTCCTCATCGTCGCGACAGATCGCGACGATCGCCGCGTGCTGTTCGACGCGCTCGACGCGCAGGAGTTCGACGCGATCTACACGGCGAAGGACGTCGCCCAGGCGCGCGCGTTCCTCGAGCAGGATCCGCAGATCGACCTCGTGCTGCTCGAATTCCTCGACGACGCGCGCGCCGCGCTCGCGTTCTGCGGCGAGCTGCGCCAGTACCACCCGGGCGTGCCGGTGCCGGTGCTCGGCATTCTTTCCGGGCGCAGCGCGCGCCAGCAGGGACACTGGGAGCGCATGCCGCCCGGCGTCGTCGAATGGATCACAAGCCCGGTGCATGCGGGCGAAGCGATGGCGCGCATCAACGCGGTGCTGTCGGTGCGCCAGGACGCCGTGCGCACGCAGTCGACGCCGACGACCGGCGGCGACCGCTATCACTTCGCGTTCGACGGCAGCCTCGACGAGCTCGCGGTCGTCGATCCGAAGTCGGGGCGCATCCTCGAGATCAACGCGACGTTCGTGCAGCGCTCGGGCTTCGGCCGTGCGCAGGTGCTCGGCGCGCGCATCGAGAGCTTCGACGCGACGCTGTCGCCCGATCAGCGCGCGGAGCTGAATCTCAAGCTCGGCCGCGAGGGCAGCGTGCTGGTGCGCGCGCAGAAGCCGCGCGCCGACGGCACGACGTATCCGATCGATCTGCACGTGCGCCTGTCCGTGCAGGACGGGCGGCTCGTGCATTTCTACACGTTCCGCGAGGTCGGCGAGCTCGGTCGCTACCAGCACGTGCTGAGCCTCCTGTCGCGGCTCACCGAAGCCGGCGGCGGCGACGAAGGCGTCAACGCGGCCGTGCGCTCGGTCGTCGACTGGCTCGCGCTCGATTTCGCGGTGCTCGTGCAGGCGCGACCCGAACAGACTGGCGACACGCAGACGCTGGCGATCCACCATCGCTTCGCGCCCGCGGCCGATACGCCCGATCCCCTGCAGCAGACCAGTATCAAGACCGTGCTCGGCGGCAAGGAAATCGTGCAGCTCGCCGACGCCTGGAAGAACCTCGCCGAGGACGCGTTCGTGCGCGACCGGCGCTTCGAATGCCTGATCGGCCTGCCGCTGATGGACGAGCGGCGCGTGTGCCTCGGCGCGCTGGTGGTCGGGCGGCGCGAAGCGCTCACCGGCAACGCGGTCGTGCTCGACGGCCTGCGCGTGATCGCGCATCGCCTCGCGCTCGATCTCGAATTGCGGCGCGTGCGCGACCAGGGCCGCGCGCGCGGCCTGCAGGATGCGCTGACCGGCTTGCCGAACCGGCTCCTCTTCAACGACCGCCTCGAATCGACGATCCAGGAAGCGCACCGCACCGGCGAAATGTTCGCGGTCGTGTTCGTCGATCTCGACCGCTTCAAGAACATCAACGACTCGCTCGGCCACGCCGTCGGCGACCAGGTGCTGATCGCAGTGTCCAAGCGCCTTCGCGCGAGCGTGCGCGCATCGGACACGGTCGCCCGCTACGCCGGCGACGAGTTCACGATGATCCTGCGCCACATCGTGCAGCGCGACGACGTCATGCGCATCGCCGACAAGGTCGTGCGCGTGATGGAAGCGCCGCTGACGCTGGCCGGCGGGCTCGAATTGCACATCACGGCATCGCTCGGCCTCAGCTTCTATCCGGACGACGCGACGAACGCCGAGCGCCTGCTCAAGCACGCCGACGTCGCGATGTACACGGCGAAGGGCATGGGCCGCAACAACTACCAGGCCTACGTCGCGGTGCCGGAAGAATCGCACCAGCAGCGCCTCGCTCTCGAAGCGAAGCTGCGCCAGGCCGAGAAGAACGGCGAGCTGCGCGTGCACTACCAGCCGCAGGTCGACGCGCGCAGCGAGGACATCGTGGGCATGGAGGCGCTGATCCGCTGGGAGCATCCCGAGCTCGGCATGATCAGCCCCGGCTTCTTCATTCCGCTCGCCGAAGAAAGCGGCCTGATTCTGCCGATCGGCGAGTGGGTGCTGCGTGCGGCGTGCATCGACGCGCGGCGCTGGCAGACGAAGTTCCATCTGCCGCTGCGCATCAGCGTGAACCTGTCGCCGCTGCAGCTGCGCCAGCCGAACCTCGTCCAGCTCGTCGCGGCGATCGTCGAGGAGACCGGGCTCGATCCGCACCTGCTCGATCTCGAGGTGACCGAGTCGATCAGCGTGAAGTCGATCCCGAACCTCCTGGAAACGCTGCAGGCGCTGCGCGATCTCGGCTGCCAGATCTCGATCGACGACTTCGGCACCGGCCAGTCCTCGCTCGACTACATCAAGCGGTTCCCGGCCGACCGCATCAAGATCGACCAGGCCTTCGTGCGCAACATCGGCGTCGATCCCGACGACGAGGCGATCGTGCAGGCGACGATCTCGATGGCGCACAACCTGAATCGCGCGGTCGTCGCCGAGGGCGTCGAGATCGAGGAGCACCTCGAATTCCTGCGCGAGCAGGGCTGCGAGGTGCTGCAGGGCTACCTCTTCTGCCGCCCGCTGCCGGCGGCGAGCTTCGAAAACCTCTTGGCGGAACGCGAGCGCCTGTTCAAGAATCTCGCCGCGCCCTCCCGCGCTTGATAGCGTCCGGGCGGCGCCCTACGTGATTCATGACAATCACGCGGGTTTTTGACGGATGGGCAACGATCGGTCGCATCTTCACCCGGCACCCTGGGTCGCCGGTCGTATCGAATCGGGATCCCTGAAAGGCGCGATCCCGGAAACTTATTCAGCCGGGCCCGGTCTAGCAGGCGATGCCGGACCGGGTCGGCAACAAGGGAGAACGGCCCGGATGGGCGAAAACGACGTCGATCAGGCGCTGGTTCTGCGTGTCCAGAAGGGCGACAAGCGGGCGTTCGACCTCCTGGTCCGCAAGTACCAGCACAAGCTGGTCAGCGTCGTCGGCCGCTATGTCAACGACTGGGCCGAATGCCAGGACGTCGCCCAGGAAGCGTTCATCCGCGCGTTCCGCGCGATCGGCGCGTTCCGCGGCGACAGCCAGTTCTATACCTGGATCTACAAGATCGCGATCAACACGGCCAAGAATTACCTGGTTTCGCAGGGCCGCCGGCCGCCGACCGACGACGTCGCGGTCGAGGACGCCGTGCTTTTCGACGGGTCGACGCGCCTGCGGGAATCGGCCACGCCGGAACGTGAACTTCTGCGCCAGGAGATTGAACGAACCGTCTTCGCCACGGTCGAAAGCTTGCCCGACGAGCTGCGCACGGCCATCACCCTGCGCGAAGTCGACGGTCTGAGCTACGAGGAAATCGCGGAAGCCATGAATTGTCCCATCGGTACGGTCAGGTCGCGGATCTTCCGCGCCCGCGAAGCGATCGACGAGACCTTGCGTCCGCTGCTGTCGGAACAGGAGTAGAGAGACATGAGTCAGCCTTTCGAGGAAGAGCTGTCGGCCTTCATGGACGGCGAGCTCGGCCGCGACGAAACGCGGTTCCTCCTGAAGCGCGTCGAGGGCGACGGGCAGGCCGTCCGGCGCTGGGCGCGGTATCACCTCGTGCGGCAGACGCTGCGCCGGCATGACGTCGTCGCGCTGCGCGCCGATTTCGCGACGTCGCTGATGGCGCGCCTCGACGCCGAGTCGCTGCCGCAGGCCCGCACGAATCCGTGGCTGCGCTGGGGCTCGGGCGGCGCGATCGCCGCGGCCGTCGCCGTCACCGCGCTGATGATCACCAAGCCCGCGACCGAGCCCGAGCTCGCGCCGACGGCCGCCACCGCCAGCACGCCGAATCCGCCGCGGCCGGCCACGGTCCTGTCGCCGGCACCTTCGCAGGTCGCCTCGACGAACCCGGGCCTCTCGCCGCTCGTCCCGAATTCCCCGATCCAGACGACGACCGCGAGCTTCGGCGCCGACTTCTCCCAGCCGGCGGGCTTCGATCCGCGCCTCGAGTCGTACGTGATCCGCCACTACCAGGCGACCGGCACGACCGGCCAGCCCGAGTTCGTGCCGTACATCCTGCTGCCGGTCGAGACGCCGCAGCCGCGCCCGGCGGAGAACCGCTGAGCCGAATGGGGACACCCGTGGGCGTGCGCGCGATCGCCTTCTGCTCGATCGCGCTGTTCGCGAGCCTTGCCGCGAGCGCCGGCGAAGCGACGCCCGAAGAGCTCCTGCGGCGCATGGGGCTCGCGTTGCGCACGATCGACTTCGAAGGCTCGTTCGTCTACACGCACGACGGCCGGACGGATGCGCTCCGCATCTTCCATCTCGGCGGCACCGAAGAGCGCGAGCGCCTCGTCAGCCTCACCGGTGCGCGCAGCGAGATCGTGCGCAACGGTCGCATGATCACCTGCCTCACGCCGGGCGCCGCGCCGACCGAGTTCGCCAATCGCCAGGGCGCAAGCCTGCTGCCGCTCGTGCCGAACGTGCGCGAGCTCGGCGAGCAGTACAGCGTCAGCGCCGCGGGTTCCGACCGCGTCGCGGGCTACGAGGCGCGCGTGCTCGAGCTTTCGCCGCGCGATCCGTACCGCTACGGCTATCGCCTCTGGCTCGAAGAGGGCAATCACCTGCTGCTGCGCTCGGCCGTGCTCGACGCAGCCAAGCGCCCGCTCGAGCAGTTCATGTTCGTCGCGCTCGACATCGGCTCGAAGCCGAGCGAGACCGAGCTCGCGCCGGCCGGCGACGTCGGCAACGCGAGCGTGCCGGCCGACGAGGTCGCGACGACCGCCAAGCCGCTCTGGCGCATCGCCGAGGCGCCGGCGGGCTTCCGACTCGTGCGCACGCAGCGGCCGGTCGAAGGCGACCCGAAGGCCGAGCACCTCGTCTATTCGGACGGCATCGCGAGCGTGTCGATCTACATCGAGCCTCACGCCGACACGACGCAGGCCGCGACCGAATCGACTATCGTACGCGGCGTGCTCAGCATCCATTCGCGCGACGCGGGCGGCCTGCGCATCACGGCGCTCGGCGACGTGCCGCCGGTGACCGTGCAGGCGATGGCGCGCGGCGTCAGGTCGATCGCGGCGCGCTGACTGAAGAACGGCTTAAAACCGCGTCGTTTCGTCGGACACGCCCGGAACTTTGCGGCGGCGGCCCTATCAAACGGCGCATCCGAGGCCTTTTCGGCCTACTTTTGCGGGGCTCTGCAGGCCCCATCTCTCTTGAAACACGCAACAGCTTGAGGAACCCGACATGATCGAAGCGAGAACAGGGATCTCGTCCCGCCGGCTCATCGCACCGCTGCTGCTGGTGCTCTTCTCGACGAGCGCGCTCGCCGTGGACCTTCCCGATTTCACCGGCCTCGTCGACAAGTACGGCCCCGCCGTCGTGAACGTGCAGGCGACCGGCAATCCCGACGAATCCGACAGCGGCGACGATCAGGACGTGCCGGAAATCTTCAAGCGCTTCTTCGGCCCCGGCGCACCGGTCCCGCATCCGCGCGGCGGCGGGCAGCGCGTGTCGATGGGCTCGGGCTTCATCATCTCGGCCGACGGCTACGTGCTGACCAACAACCACGTCGTCGACGGCGCCGACAACGTCACGGTGCGCCTGTCCGACCGGCGCGAGCTCGACGCCAAAGTCGTCGGCACCGACGCGCAGTACGACATCGCGCTCCTGAAGCTCACCGCGACCGAGCTTCCGGTCGTGAGCCTCGGCGATTCGAAGAACGTCAAGGCGGGGCAGTGGGTCGTCGCGATCGGCTCGCCGTTCGGCTTCGACCACTCGGTCACCGCCGGCATCGTCAGCGCCGTCGGCCGCAACTTCGGCGGTGCCGACCAGCAGTACGTGCCGTTCATCCAGACCGACGTGCCGATCAACCGCGGCAATTCGGGCGGTCCCTTGTTCAATCTCAACGGCCAGGTCGTCGGCATCAACTCGCAGATCTTCTCGAACACCGGCGGCTTCATGGGCGTCTCGTTCGCGATCCCGATCGACATCGCGCTCAACGCGGTCGACCAGATCAAGACGACCGGCCGCGTCAGCCGCGGCATGATCGGCGTGCAGATCCAGAACGTCGACCGCGAGAACGCGAAGGCGCTCGGCCTTCCGCGCATCGGCGGCGCGCTCGTCAACAAGGTCACGCCGGGCTCGAGCGCCGACAAGGCCGGCGTGCAGGTCGGCGACGTGATCCTGTCGTTCGCCGGTCGCGAGGTCAGCACCTCGGCGGACCTGCCGCCGCTGGTCGGCTCGACCAAGCCCGGCACCAAGGCCGACCTCGGCGTCTATCGCGACGGCAAGAACATGACGCTGCCGCTGACCGTCGGCGAGCTCCCGGTCGAGAAGGCCGTGCAGGCGAGCCTCGGCAACGACGAGAAGTCCTCGCCGGCGAACGCGCTCGGCCTCGTCGTCGACGACATCACGGCCGAGCAGCGAAAGCAGATCGGCCTCGATACGCAGGAAGGCGTCGTCGTCACGAAGATCAGCGGCACCGCCGCCCGCCGCGCCGCGCTGGAACCGGGCGACGTGATCCTCATGGTCGGCAGGAAGCCGATCAAGTCGGTCGGCGAGTTCAACGCCGCCGTCAAGGACGTCAAGCCCGGCGACTCGGTCATGCTGCTGGTCCGGCGCGAGGACGCGACGAGCTTCATCGCGGTGCCGATTCCGAAGAAGGGCTGAGGCCCGCACCAGGCAACCCCCGAAGCGCCGGCTCGTCGCCGGCGCTTTTTTGTGCCCGCAGGCGCCCGAAACCACGGGCCGGCGTGAAATCTGCGATAATTCCGCGCTTATGCCCGCCGCGGCCTCGAGGCCGCCGACCCCCGAATGCAGCACATCCGCAACTTCTCGATCATCGCGCACGTCGACCACGGCAAGTCCACGCTCGCCGATCGCATCATCCAGCTCTGCGGAGGCCTCACCGAGCGCGAGATGGAAGCGCAGGTGCTCGACAACAATCCGATCGAGCGCGAGCGCGGCATCACGATCAAGGCGCAGTCGGTGTCGCTGCCGTACACGGCGAAGGACGGCACCGTCTACCAGCTCAACTTCATCGACACGCCGGGCCACGTCGACTTCAGCTACGAGGTCAGCCGCTCGCTCGCCGCGTGCGAGGGCGCGCTGCTCGTCGTCGACGCCGCGCAGGGCGTCGAGGCGCAGTCGGTCGCGAACTGCTATACGGCCGTCGAGATGGGCCTCGAGGTCGTGCCGGTCCTCAACAAGATCGACCTGCCGACCGCCGACGTCGAGAAATCGAAGAAGGAAATCGAAGCCGTCATCGGCATCCACGCCGACGATGCGATCCCGATCAGCGCGAAGACCGGCGAGAATGTCGAGGCCGTGCTCGAGGCGATCGTCGCGCGCATCCCGCCACCGAAGCCGCGCGACACCGACAAGCTGCAGGCGCTGATCATCGATTCGTGGTTCGACAACTATGTCGGTGTCGTCTCGCTCGTACGTGTGATGAACGGGTCGCTTCGCAATAACAGCAAGATCCGGGTCTGGTCGACTGGTCGCGCGCACAACGTGGACAAGCTCGGGCGCT
>DATFRS010000343.1:0-9711 GCA_035263065.1 Rhodanobacteraceae bacterium | reverse complement strand
CTGATGTCGGCGATCTTCGACTGCCACGCGCTCGGCAGCTGCAGTTCGTAGAAGCCGAACATGCTGAGCGACAGCAGCACGAACAGGATCGCGAAGCTCCAGAGGATCCACGGTTTCTGGAACGCGGCCTGCAGGTTCGCGCCGGCGAGGCCCGCAATGACGCCTGCGATCGTGAACACGACGCACGTCGCGAGCACGTAAACGACCGACAGCACGAATGCGCGCTTCGTCGAGATGTTCTCGCCCGAGCCCGCGATGATGCCCGACAGGATCGGGATCATCGGAAACACGCACGGCGTGAACGCGAGCAGGAGGCCGAAGCCGAAGAAGCTCAGCAGGGCGAGCCAGCGGTTGCCCGACGACAGATTCGCCGCAAGCGCCTGCTCCTCCGACTGCCCGCCCGTGCTTTCGCCGCTCCCGCTCGCGGGAGAGGCCGCGCCGCCAGGCGCGGGTGAGGGCTGCCTTGCCGCCGCCAGCTCCGCCGCCGTCGCCGCCGGCATCTCGACGCTGACCGCCTTCGTCATCACCGGATAGCAGATGCCGTTCTCCTGGCACCCCTGGTATTCCGCCTCGATCTTGATCGTCTGCGCCGCGCCTTTCGTGCGCGTCAGCGGAATCGGCAGCTCGACCTGATCGAAATAGACGACGACCGTGCCGAAATGCTCGTCGGTGTGATCGACGCCCCTGGGCCACTCGGGCGCACCGAGCGTCACGCCGTCGCCGTCGGCGAGCTTCACCGAGCTCTTGTCGCGGTAGAGGTAGTAGCCCTTCGGCATCGTCCAGCGCGCGAGGAGGCTCGTCGGGCTCGCGGCGATCGTTTCGAAGACGAACGCTTGCTCGGGCGGGAGCGGTTCGCCGGGGCTCGCGCCGAGCGGCGCGCCGCCTTGCAGGTTGAGCCCGAGCTTCGCGCCGCCGGCATCGTCCGCCGGCATCGCCGGCACATCGAGCGTCACCGTGGCCGGATGCGGCGGATAGCAGATCTTCGGATCGACCTCGTGGCAGCCCTGCACGGTGAGCGTCACGGCGATCGACGTCGTCGCCGCATCGGCGAGCGTATAGGGCAGCGTCGCGTCGATGCCCTTGTGATAGACCTCGACGTCGCCGAGGAACTCGTCGTGCTTCTTGGTGCCGTCCGGTAGCGCGAGATCGCCGAGCGTCGCGCCGGCCTGCGAGGTCTTCGCCTTGATGCGAGAGCGATAGAGGTAGTAGTCCGCCGCAATGTCCCAGTGCAGCGCGATCGTGCCGGGCTCGGCGATCTTCGCCGTCAGCTTGAACGCCTGCTCGACCGGCAGCAGATCGTCCTCGCTCTGCGCATGCGCTCGCGGAAGGGCACCCGCGAGCGCGGCGAGGACGAACAAAAGGGACCAGAACGGACGCGACATCAAGGACTCCAGCCAACGAAACGACGGCGCCGCGGCCGGCGCGCACTCCCAAGACCGTCCATGGACCGCGGGGCTCGCAACCGGTTCATTCTGGCCGGGTCTCTTTCGCGATCCAGGCGAGATAGGGCGCGTGCCCCTCGCCGATCGGGATTGCGACGACCTCCGGCACCTCGTACGGGTGCAGCGCGACGATGCGCGCCTCGAGCGCGGCATAGCGGGCGCGACTCGTCTTGATCACGAGCAGCACCTCTTCGTCAACGGACACCGCCCCGTTCCAGCGATAGGTCGATTCGACGCCCGGCAGCCGGTTCACGCAGGCCGCGAGGCGCTCCTCGACGAGCACGCGCGCGATGCGATCGGCGACTGCCGGGTCGGGGCAGGTGCAGAGCGCGATCAGCGCATCCATCCGGGACTCCGAAAAAGCAGAGTCTAGCGCGGGGCGGAAACCGGAGCGGGTCGGGCGCGACCGGCTATGGCCGCGCGTGCGACGAATGGCCGCGCAGCGTGACGCCTGTCCGCTGGCGCACGGCGTGTTCGAGCGCGGCGCGCGAGGGCGCGTTGAAGAGCGGCGAGAGGTCTCGCATGATCGACGCGTACGAAGGGCGATAGGCGCCGCCCGGATAGTAGTCCGCGCCTTCATAGACGCCGAGCGCGACGTCGAGATTCCGTGTCGGCATCGCGAAGCCCGGCTCCAGCCACTGCGCCCACGGAATCCCGGCCGGCGTCGGCGAGTGGCTCGCATTAGGGCAGGGGAACGAGGTCGACCCACCGGGCGCGACGCCCGTGAACTCGCTGTATTCGTCGCAGAGCGAGGCGACGAAGTGCCCCATTTCATGCGCCGGAGTCGTCGTGGCCGGATCGAGCCCGAACGCGGCTCCGGTCGGGTAGACCATGCTGCCGGGCTGCGACACGGTCGTGTTGCCGCGGGCGCCGGTGACGACCGTCTGGTTGACCAGCACGACGACGAGATCGACATCGGGAAGGACCGCGAGCGCGTGCTGCATCGCCTTGGGCCGATCGACCGTCACCAGGTTGCGGTCCTGATCCAGCGTCGATCCGTAGAGCGTATCGCGCGTGAGCAGCGTCTGGCCGCTGGACGAAACGACGCCGTAGCCCGCCTGGCGCGAAGGCTCGAACAGGGCGTACGCATTGAACGCGTCGCGGTGAGCGTCCCAGAAGTCCGAGCCGAGGAGCGCGCGCAGGAACGTACGCGCGTCGATCAGAAAGAGGTCCGGATCGTCGACGCTGAGCACGCCGTCGCCGTTGACGTCGTCGAACGGCTCGTTGCCTGCGGTTGGATCGTCGCCGATGTCAGGAGGCAGGTAATCGCTGCCGTAATAGCCGAGCAGGTCGGAGCCGCTGTAGGCACCGTCGCCGTCGAGGTCGTACCAGACGAAGCCGTCCCATTGGCCGTTGCCGTCGACGTCCGTGAACGATTCGGCGACGTCCGTGTAGCCGTCGGCGAGGAAGAGGATGTTGTAGCGATTCGCGCGGTCGCCGTTGCCGTAGATGCGCACCAGGCCGTTGTCGAGTGCCGCCTCGAGCGCGAGGTCGTCGATGACGACGGTCGAAGGCAGCGCATCGCCGTCGAGCACTTGCAGATGCCGCGTCCAGATATCGCTCGATCCGGATGACGGGGAGCGGAATTCGGCGATCCACTGCCTGCGATACGGAATCTCGAACGCACCGGTGTCGGATACGGGCTGCGGGAACACCGTCTCGTTCTGCAGCTCGTCGTACATGTACACGAATGCGCCTGCGGCCGGTCGGTTTGCGGCGTCGACGACCGTGCCGCGCCAGACTTGCGTGCGGTCGATCGCCTCGAACGTCCCGGCCTTCTCCGAACGCGCGCCGTCGACGATCTCGACGTCGTCGAAACGGCGCGGCTCCCACCCGAGCGGCGACGCTTCGATCGCGTAGTGGCCGGGGCTGAGCTGCGCCACGTAGCGAACGTCGCAGAGACTTCCGGTTCCGGACGGCGTCGTCGCCTCGTCGACCCGCGCCTGCCGCACGATGTGCGCGCCGTCCGCGGATGTCGCCCAGACGTCGAAGAATGCCTGTAGGTACGACGGCTCCGCGAGCAGCGAGCACGGCACGTGGGCAAGCAGCGAAAACTCGCCGGCGGCTGCGTCGCGATGGATATCCGCCAGTCGCGTGCTCGCGCTGATCCGGATCGGCGCCGTGCGCGTCGGCTTGCGGTAGAAGAAGTCGCTGTCGATGTACTCGAGGTTGTCGTCGACTTCGAATACGTAGTTGCCGGCGGGCAGCGGCAGGTCGAAGGTCTGCGTATACCAGTCCTGCTCGGTCGACTGCACGAAACGGCCGCTGGCCGCGTCGAACGCGCGCACGATGATCGGACCGGCGTCGACGACGCTGCCGGTAACCGACCACGTCGTCTCGGTCGCCTTCGGCGCAGCGAGGGCATGCGTCGGCAGGTGCGCAGGCAGCGGCCGGCGCGTGTGTTCGCCGAGCGGTCGCACCAGGCCCGGCGACGGCGTCGACGCGGACAGCCGCCTGGTGGCCGCGGAAGCCTTCGTCACGCGATGCCCGATGTCGGCGCCGCGCTTCGCCGCAGACGAAAGCGTCTGTGCATCGATCGCCCGCCGCCAGCGCACGTGGCCTTGCTCATCGCGAATCGTGATCCGGTCGCCCGCAGCGACGCGAGGTACGGCGATCGAAAACGGAATCTCGCGGGCCGGGTCGGCATCGAACGCTCGCGGCGCCGGGAACGTGCGCGTCCAGGACGTCGCGCCGGTCGCCGTCGCGGTCCATGCCGGTCCTTCGAACGATCGCGGCTCGGCGACGCGTGCGACGAAGGACGGCGGCGCGGCGAGGCGCACGTCGGTGCCGGCGTCGAAACTGAGAACGAGCCCATCGGCGCCGTACGCAGCCGAGACGCAAAGGACCAGCAGAGCGCACAGCGCCCTCGTCGACCGCATCGTGATTCCCCTTGGATGCCCTCGCTCGAATCGTTCCCGGCGCGGCCAACACTGTCAATGCGTCGTCGAAACCAAAAAATCGAAAAAGTTGTAAATGTTGCGAGACGGTTCGACGAGCGGGCTGCGGAATCGGCAGGGGACCGTGCCCGATCGACGCATCCGGTGGCGCCTTGCCGCCCTTGAAACCCTTCCGCCGACCCCTACCTGCCGGTCAGGCCCATCGTCTTCCCTGGGACATTTTTCGCGGCTAAAATTGGCACTCATTCCGAGCGAGTGCTAACAGTCTCGGAATTTCCTTTTCGAATCAATCTGTTCCAATCAACCATCTGAGGACCACCCTATGGCACTGCGCCCCCTGCACGATCGCGTGATCATCAAGCGCCTGGAGGAAGAGAAAGTCTCCGCCGGCGGCATCGTGATTCCCGACTCCGCCGCCGAGAAGCCGATCCGCGGCGAAGTCATCGCGGCCGGCAACGGCAAGATCCTCGAGGACGGCAAGGTCCGTCCGATCGCCGTCAAGAAGGGCGACAAGGTGCTGTTCGGCAAGTACAGCGGCACCGAAGTGAAGGTCGACGGCCAGGAGCTCCTGGTCATGCGCGAAGAAGACATCCTGGCGGTCATCGAGTAAGCGGGCGCATCGCGCCGCCTCGTTCGCCAACCTCCAACAGCATCTCAAGGAATCGCATCCAATGGCTGCCAAAGAACTCCGTTTTTCCGAAGACGCCCGCACGCGCATGCTCCGCGGCGTCAACACGCTCGCCAACGCCGTCAAGGCGACGCTCGGTCCGAAGGGCCGCAACGTCGTGCTCGAGAAGAGCTTCGGCGCACCCACGATCACCAAGGACGGCGTGTCCGTCGCCAAGGAGATCGAGCTCGCCGACAAGTTCGAGAACATGGGCGCGCAGATGGTGAAGGAAGTCGCCTCGAAGACGTCCGACGTCGCCGGTGACGGCACGACGACCGCGACCGTCCTCGCGCAGGCGCTGATCCGCGAGGGCCTCAAGGCCGTCGCCGCGGGCATGAATCCGATGGACCTCAAGCGCGGCATCGACAAGGCCGTCTCGGGTGCCGTCGACGAGCTCAAGAAGCTCTCCAAGCCGTCGGCCGATTCCAAGTCGATCGCGCAGGTCGGCACCGTCTCCGCGAACGGCGACGACGCGATCGGCAAGCTCATCGCCGAGGCGATGGACAAGGTCGGCAAGGAAGGCGTGATCACGGTCGAGGAAGGCTCGGGCCTGGACAACCAGCTCGACGTCGTCGAAGGCATGCAGTTCGACCGCGGCTACCTCTCGCCGTACTTCATCAACAACCAGCAGAGCCAGCAGGTCGAGCTCGAAGATCCGTACATCCTCCTGCACGACAAGAAGATCTCGAACGTGCGCGAGCTCCTCCCGGTGCTCGAGGGCGTCGCCAAGGCCGGCAAGCCGCTGCTGATCGTCGCCGAGGAAGTCGAGGGCGAGGCGCTCGCGACGCTCGTCGTCAACACGATCCGCGGCATCGTCAAGGTCGCGGCGGTCAAGGCGCCGGGCTTCGGCGACCGTCGCAAGGCGATGCTCGAGGACATGGCGATCCTGACGGGCGGCCAGGTGATTTCGGAAGAAGTGGGCCTGCAGCTCGAGAAGGCGACGCTGAAGGACCTCGGCCGCGCGAAGAAGGTCGTGATCTCGAAGGAGAACACGACGCTGATCGACGGCGCGGGCGAAGCCGCCAACATCCAGTCGCGCATCAAGCAGATCAAGGCGCAGATCGAGGAGACCACCTCGGACTACGACCGCGAGAAGCTGCAGGAGCGCGTCGCCAAGCTCGCCGGCGGCGTCGCCGTCATCAAGGTCGGCGCCGCGACGGAAGTCGAGATGAAGGAAAAGAAGGCCCGCGTCGAGGACGCGCTGCACGCCACGCGCGCGGCGGTCGAGGAAGGCGTGGTCCCGGGCGGCGGCGTCGCGCTGATCCGCGCGCTCGCCGGAATCGCCAAGCTCAAGGGCGACAACGAAGACCAGAACCACGGCATCGTGATCGCCAAGCGAGCGATGGAATCCCCGCTGCGCGAGATCGTGACGAACTCGGGCGAAGAGCCGAGCGTGGTCCTCAACAAGGTCGCCGACGGCAAGGGCAACTTCGGCTACAACGCCGCGTCGGGACAGTACGGCGACATGATCGAGTTCGGCATCCTGGATCCGACCAAGGTCACGCGCACCGCGCTGCAGAACGCGGCGTCGATCGCCGGCCTCATGATCACCACCGAGGCGATGGTTGCCGAGGCGCCGAAGAAGGAAGAGCCGCACAACCACGGCGGCGGCGGCATGGGCGGCATGGGCGGCGGCATGGATTTCTGATCGCGCCCGCGATCTCCGCTCTTTCCCTCTCCCGCAACGCGGGAGAGGGCAGGGTGAGGGCAAGCCGGTTCACCGCTCCACGAAGAAAGCCCCGCGTCCTGCGGGGCTTTCTTTTTTTCTCCCCCGGCGACACTCCCCCGTGTGCGAATCCGCAACCCTCAGGGGCACGCGAGCCCGGCAGGCTGCGTCAGCCGCGTCAGGTCCATGTGCCCGTTGCCGTACGGCCCGCTCGTCGTGAAGTTCACCTCGCCGTGGTTGCAGTCGGTGAACTGGAACGTCAGCGTGCCCCAGGACGGTTGCGTGACGGTGCTCGGATCGAAGTTCGGTATCCAGCGCCCGCCCTGCGTCTGCACGGCGGCGACGGTCGCCGTATCGCCGTCGATCGAACCGACGTTGCCAAACCATGCCTGCTGGCCGTCCGGCGTGAACGTGAACCACCACGCGAGGATCTGGTTGTTCGGCAGCACCTCGATGAAGAGGCCGTGGCCGCTCTGCTGCGGGTCGTACCAGGCGCCGGTGAACGCCGACGTGATCGGCACGTGCGAGGAGCCGCCGCCGCCGCCGTCGACGACGTGCACGACGCCGACCATTCCGTAGCTCGCGTGCGGGTCGCAGCGGTAGCCGAACGTGCCAGCGTGCGGAAACGCCAACGTCGCCGACCATGGGCCGACTCGCGGAACGCCGCTGCCGCCGTGGCCGTCGCCGTCGCAGCCGTCCGCACAGCGGAACGAGTCGTCGTTCGCGTGGACATTGTGCGGCTGGGCGCTCGAGCTGACCCACGTGACCGTGTCGCCGGCGTTGATCGTGATCTCCTGCGGGTCGAAGCGGACGCTGGCCCCGCCGACACTGACGTGATGGTCGGCGGCCTCCAGGCGGATCGCCGCGAGGGAAAGTGCCGCGATCCCGATTCCATGAACGACTTTCTGCATGACGCCTCACTCCTGTGCTGGGCTCCTTTCCGCGGGCGGTCGCGGCTAGAATGGCCGAGGGCAGGAGCCGGGGACTCGGCCATGACGACGGCGGTTGCGACGCCCTTGCGCTCGACGCGGCGATTTCGCCGGTCGCGAGGGCGATTGAACGCCGCGCGCGCGCGCACCGGAATACCGTTGCCCGTGCGGTTTGCCGATGATTTGCGGATGGATCGCCGATGACGCGCGATTTGCCGCTGCTGCCCTCCCACGACCCGGTCCGCCTGTCGGACGAGCGCGACTTCGCGCTCGGCGATCTCGACATCCATCCGTCGGTCAGCGAGGCGGTTCGCAGCGGACAGCGCCAGCACGTCGAGCCGCGCGTGATGCAGGTGCTCGTCGTGCTCGCCGGCGCCAGCGGCGCGGTCGTGTCGCGCGCCGAGCTGATCCAGCGTTGCTGGGACGGCCGCGTCGTCGGCGAGGCCGCGATCAACCGCTGCATGTCGAGGCTGCGCGCGCTCGCCGATCGCGGCGACGGCAGCCGCTCGTTCCACGTCGAAACGATCGCGCGCGTCGGCTACCGGCTGCAGGCGCCTGCCGGCGCGGTCGAGGCGGCCACGCCGGACGCGCCACCGAAGAAACGCGCCGCCCTGCTCGCGCTCGCCGGGCTCGCGATGGCGGCGGCCGTAACGATCGTCGCCTCGACCTACGGCGGTGCATCGCGCGCGCCGAAAAACTTCGCTCAACTCGCGCCGGATTCGTCGATAGCGGTGATGCCCTTCAAGGACGTGAGCCAGGACGCCGACGCGGCGTATTTCGCGGCGGCGATCCAGGACGAGATCCTGACGCGCCTCGCGAAGATCGGCTCGCTGAAGGTGATCTCGCGCACCTCGGCCATCGAGGCCGCGAAGCAGCCGGGCACGCTCGCCGACATCGCGCGCACGCTCGGCGTCGCGAACGTGCTCGAAGGCAGCGTGCAGCGCTCGGGCGACACGGTGCGCGTCAACGTGCAGCTGATCCGCGCGGCAACCGACGATCACCTCTGGGCCGAGGCCTACGACCGGCGCCTCGACGACGTGCTCTCGGTCGAGAACGACATCGCAGGCTCCATTGCGACGGTGCTCGCCGCGAAGATCACGCCGGGCGAAAGCCTCGCGCTGGCGGCGCTGCCGACGAGGAACGGCAAGGCCTACGATCTCTATCTCCACGCGCTGATCGGGTACCGGACCAACGAGGATGCACAATGGGCCGATGCGCGGGCGGCGCTCGATAAGGCCGTCGCGCTCGATCCGGAGTTCGCGCTGGCCTGGGCGCTGCTCGCGCGCATCGAGGCCAATATCAGTTTCGGCGGCGGCGATGCGGCGCAGCGCGAGCGCACGCGCCATGCGCTCGATCGCGCCATGGCCCTCGCGCCCGATCTCGCCGAAGTGCAGCTCGCGCACGCGCAATACGTGCACTACGTCGAGCGCGACTACGACGGCGCGGAGCGCGAGCTCCGGACGCTGCATGCGCGATGGCCGAACAACACCGAGGTTCTGCAATCGCTCACATTCGTCGCGCGCCGGCTCGGCCACTGGCGAGAGGCGCTCGCGTATCTGCGGCAGGCGCAGACGCTCGATCCGCTGTCGCGTACCGCCTCCGGCCTCGTCGTCGAAACGCTCGTCTACGCCCATCGTCCGGTGGAGGCGGCGGACGCGATGGCAGGCATGCGCGCGATCTGGAGCAACGATCCGGCCGTGATCGTCTGCGAAGCGGACAAGCTGCAGGCGCTCGGCGAGCTCGATCGTGCCGACGCCGGACTGCGGGTGCTGCCGGCGTCCGCCGACGCGGACGGCGCAACGCTGTTGCAGCGCCGCGCGCAGTACGCGTACCGGCGGCAGTTCGCCGAAGGCCTCGCCTTTTTCGAAGCGCTGCGCGCGTCTTCGCCGGTGCACGACTGGGATCCGCTGCGGCGCGCCGTTCTCGATCTCTCGATCGGCGACTTCCGCCGCTGGAGCGGCGATGCGGCCGGCGCGCGCGAAAGCTATCAAGCCGTCGCGGACGCCCTGCGCGCGAAGGCCGACGCCGCGCCGGCGGACCGCGACGCGCTGATGCTCTCGGCGATCGCCTACTCGGGGCTCGGCGATCGCAAGAACGCACTGCGCTACGC
>DATFRS010000342.1:0-3743 GCA_035263065.1 Rhodanobacteraceae bacterium | reverse complement strand
TGCACGCTGCGCACGAGGAACGGCAGGCTGACGAAGATCAGCGCGACCGTGATGCCGGCGGGCCGGTACGCAATCTTGTAGCCCGCCGCCTCGATCCAGCGGCCGAGCCAGCCGTTCGACGCGTAGAGCGCCGTCAGCGTGATGCCGGCGACCGCGGTCGGCAGCGCGAACGGCAGGTCGACGAGCGCATCGATGAGCTTGCGGCCCGGGAAGCGGTAGCGCACGAGCACCCAGGCAAGCAGCGGTCCGAGCACGAGATTGACGAGCCCCGCGAGCGCGGCGCAGCCGAACGTCACGCGATAGGAGGCGAGCGCGCGCGGCGAGGTCACCGCGTCCCAGAACGCAAGCGGGCCGATCGTCGCCGATTTCAGGACGAGCGCGGCCAGCGGGATCAGCACGATCAGCGCGAGATAGGACAGCGAAAGTCCCAGCGTCAGCCCGAATCCGGGCAGCGCATGTCGGCGCCGTCGGCGCATCGAGGCTCCTCGGTCGGGCGTTATCGGCCCGGCGTGTAGATCTGGTCGAACGTCGCGCCGTCGGCGAAGTGGGTCGCCTGCGCCTTCTGCCAGCCGCCGAAGGCTTCGTCAACGGTGAACAGCGGCAGGTCCGGGAACTTCTTCGCGTAGCGCGCCGCGATCGTCGGATCGCGCGGCCGGTAGCCGTCTCGCGCCACGATCTCCTGGCCCTCGGGCGAATAGAGATAGCGAAGATACGCCTCGGCAACCTTGCGCGTGCCGCGCCGGTCGACGACCTTGTCGACGACGGCGACCGGCGGCTCGGCGAGGATGCTGACCGACGGCGCGACGATCTCGAAGCCGTCGCCGCCGGATTCGCCGAGCGCAAGCAGTGCCTCGTTCTCCCACGCGAGCAGCACGTCGCCCTGGCCGCGCTCGACGAACGTCGTGGTCGCGCCGCGCGCGCCGGTGTCGAGCACGAGGACGTTCTTGTAGAGCTTGCCGACGAAATCCCTCGCGCCCGCGTCGCCGCCGTATTTCTTCGCCGCGAAGCCCCACGCCGCGAGATAGTTCCAGCGCGCGCCGCCGCTCGTCTTCGGATTCGGCGTGATGACGCCGATGCCGGGCTTGACGAGATCGTCCCAGTCCTTGATGCCTTTGGGATTGCCCTTGCGGACGAGGAAGACGATCGTCGAGGTGTACGGCGCGCTGTTGTCCGGCAGGCGCTGCTGCCAGTCCGCGGGCACGAGCCCGCCGTGCTGGCTCAGCGCATCGATGTCGTACGCGAGCGCGAGCGTGACGACGTCGGCTTCGAGCCCATCGATGACGCTGCGGCTCTGCTTGCCCGAGCCGCCGTGCGACTGGTTGATGCGGATCGCCTCGCCGGTGTCCTGCTTCCACTTCGCGATGAAGGCCGCGTTGAAATCGCGGTAGAGCTCGCGCGTCGGATCGTAGGAGACGTTGAGCAGCGTCGTGTCCGCCCGCGCCGGCAGGGCGGCGGCGGATACGGCGATGACGACGGCGGCGATGATCCAGCGCATGACAACGTCCCCTCGATGAAGGCGCGAGCGAACGAGTCTGGCAGCGATTTAGTTAGATCGGTGTTAGCGGGGACATGGCATGTCGTCATGTCCTCATGCGGGCGGCGGACGCGGCCGCCGCCCGTTCGAAAGGCAGGTCCTGATGCTCAACGCGCCGGCGGATCGGGCACGAAGCCGTTCGGGAACGGCTGCGGATCGCGGCGTGCGATGGGCCGCTCGATGATGCCCTGCGCGACGAGGTTCCGGTAGCTGTCGTAGAAGATCGAGAGCTGCTCGGCCGGCCAGCGCGAGGCGCGGTCGAAGGTCGTGTTGTCGACGTGCGAGTACTCGCGCGCGCCGTGGCCGGTGCCGAGGCGCTCTTCGCTCTTGGCGAGCGCCCTGGCCTTGTCGGTGGGCTGAGATTCCGCGGCGGACTTCGCCGGGGCAGGCGTCTGCATCGGTTCAGCGGCGCCCGCGGCCGAATCCCGTGCGCGCTGATCGACGCTGCCGACCGACGACGGCGGCACCGGCGGCGCTTCGGCGCGCGCGATTTCGTCGTCGCGCTCGCGCCAGACCGGCACGCGCTCGGTGAACACGGCGACGCCGATCACGCCGACGTTGGCCGGGCGGCCCGTGCGCGCGGCGTAGCTGTCCGGCAGCGCGGTGAAGTTGAACTGCGCGATCTCGTCGTTGCTCTTGCGCCAGCCGGCGATCTCGGTCGATTCCCAGGCGTCGAGCACGTAGCCCGACTGGTTCGCATTGGCGGTCTCACCCGTCACGGCGTTGACCCCGTCGACGCTCAGCACCGTCAGCACGCGGGCACCGGTGCGGTTGGTCAGGCGCACGGAATAGCGGTGGCCGGGCGTGCCGGCGACGTAGAGCTTGCCGTGGTCGCGGTAGGTCCGAAGGGTCTCGCCGGTGTCGCGGTCGACGACGGCGAGGTCCAGCAGGTTGCCGGCGCGGACGTTCGGCGCGGCGGCGCAGGCGGTCAGGGCCAGGAAAGCGGTACAAAACAGGGCACGCATTGCGGTTTCTCCTCCGTTGGTGACTCATGCAACGGGCCGGCGCGCGCGGCGGGGTTAAGCCTGGGAGCGCGTTCCCGTACACTGACGCGCCCGTTTTCAACCCGAATCGCTGCAATGACCGAACACCGCCGGGTCCTGACCGGCATCACCACGACCGGCACGCCGCACCTCGGCAACTACGTCGGCGCGATCCGCCCGGCGATCGCCGCGAGCCGCCGACCGAACGTCGAGTCGTTCTATTTCCTCGCCGACTATCACGCGCTGGTGAAGTGCGACGATCCGGCGCGCGTGCAGCAGTCGACGCTGGAGATCGCCGCGAGCTGGCTCGCATGCGGGCTCGATCCCGGCAAGGTGTTCTTTTATCGCCAGTCGGACATTCCGGAGATTCCGGAGCTGACGTGGCTCCTGACGTGCGTCACCGGCAAGGGCCTGCTCAATCGCGCGCACGCGTACAAGGCGGCGGTCGACCAGAACACGGCCGGCCACGAAGACGAGGACGCCGGCATCACCGCAGGCCTCTACATGTATCCCGTGCTGATGGCCGCCGACATCCTGATCTTCAAGGCCAACGACGTGCCGGTCGGCCGCGACCAGGTGCAGCACATCGAGATCGCGCGCGACATCGCGCAGCGCTTCAATCACATCTACGGCGGCGAGTATTTCGTGCTGCCGGAAGCGAGC
This sequence comes from Rhodanobacteraceae bacterium, assembly GCA_035263065.1. Taxonomy (GTDB): domain Bacteria; phylum Pseudomonadota; class Gammaproteobacteria; order Xanthomonadales; family Rhodanobacteraceae; genus Dokdonella_A. Next base: position 563 of record DATFRS010000342.1, on the reverse strand, counting down.
ATCGAGGAAAACGTCGCGACGCTGCCCGGCACCGACGGGCGCAAGATGTCGAAGAGCTACAACAACACGATTCCGCTGTGGCTTTCGGCGAAGGATCTGCGCAAGGCGATCCTCGGCATCGTCACCGACTCGCGCGCACCGGGTGAGGCGAAGGATCCGGAGACGTCGAACATCTTCGCGATCTACCAGGCGTTCGCGAGCGCCGACGAGACCGCGGCGATGCGGCGCGCGTTCGCCGACGGCATCGCATGGGGCGAGGCGAAGCAGAAGCTGTTCGAGCGTGTCGACGCGGAGCTTGCACCGGCGCGCGAGCGCTACGAGAAGCTGATCGCGGAGCCGCGGGAGATCGAGGACCTGCTGCACGCCGGTGCGCGCAAGGCGCGCGAGCGCAGCGTGGCCTTCGTCGACGAACTCCGCTATGCGGTGGGTGTCCGCAAGCTGACGGATCGTCGTAGCGTGGCGCAGGAGAATGTGGCCTCGTCGACGGCGGCGGCGTTGCCGCAGCTCAAGAGCTATCGCGAGTCGGACGGCAAGTTCTATTTCAAGCTGACCGACGCCGACGG
>DATFRS010000341.1:0-8423 GCA_035263065.1 Rhodanobacteraceae bacterium | reverse complement strand
CGCCGCCGGCATCGTCATAGACGATGATGTCGTACGTCGCGCTGGACGGATCGCTCGTCGCGCTGATGACGAAATTGAATGAACTGACGGTCCAGCCTGCAGCGTCGGTGACGACGAAGTCGTCGGCGCCCTGCGAGTCGTACGCGTCGAACGTCGACTCGAAGTTCTGCGAGGGCGCACCGTTGACGACGGTGCCGGTCTGATCGTAGAGGACGCTTCCGCCGGTCGGGCTCGTGTGAGCCGGATACTTGAACTGCGGGCGGGTTACGTTGGTGGGCCCGGAGGCCTTCTGAAGTTTGTGCTTGACGGCCGCATCGGCGCTTGTCGGAGTGACGAACGCTTGTGTCGAGAGGGCCGCCGCAATACCAATAGCAATCGTGCTCTTGCGCATGAGCTTTACTACTCCCCATGAGTTGGTGATGGGCGGTACAGCGCGGCGAACGTAACAGACTGCGAACAAGATTTGCAACGACTTTTGAACTACTTCGGACAAGTGTTGTCGCCCCCGCTACAAGCCTTGTGGGACAAGGGTTTCCGAGCGTCGATCATTCATGTTTTGATACCGCACCGCACAACGAAAACTAGCGGCTCGGCGCAGCCGAAGATCGATCTCGAAACGGGTGCAGGACGACCTCGCAAGCCACGCATGCGACTCGCCGCGGCGGCTGCCCTCGAACGTGAATTCTGATTCCTGAAAAGCGGCCCGGACGGACCGCCGCGCGGTTCAGCGAGAGGCGAGCGCGCGTCGCAGCGGGTCGAGGGACGGACCGTAGAGATCGGCGCGTCCGGTCGACCGGGCGAGCGGCCGACGTACCTGCGCCGCGCTCGCGGTGCGCACGCTGCGCTCGGCCGCATGGAAGTCGAGGCAGCGCGGATCGAACTCGAGGCCGCAGAAATCGAGCAACCCGCGGACCGTCCCTTCGGGATCGGCGAGCAGGTGCTCGTGAGTAAGGGTGAGAATCGAGTCCGGCAGCAGCGCGTGCCAGTGCCGCATCAGCCGCCCGTGGTCGGCGAGGCAGGCGGCGATGTCCTCGATGCCGTAGCTCCAGCCCTGGCCCTGGTTGAACCACTGCCGGTAGCAGGACAGCGCCGTCTCCAGCGGGTCGCGCCGGCAGTCGACGAAGCGCGCGCCCGGCAGCATGCGGGCTGCCGCGCCGACGTAAGGCCAGTTCAAAAGCGACTTGTCGGTGAAGCGCGGCCGCGCGCGGCGCCAGGGCTCGGTCCGTTCGAGATAGCGCTCGCCGAGCCGCCGCCAGTCTTCGTCGGTCGCGCCCGCGGCCCATTCCGTGAAAGCGGCGCCGCGACGCGCCGATTCCTCGCCGATCACGCCCACGAGATCCGGCAGCTCGCCGGCGCCTTCGACCTCCGGATGCGCCGCGAGGATCTGCTCGACCAGCGTCGAGCCCGAGCGCGGCAGGCTCACGACGAAAACGACCTCGCGGCCGCGATCGCCCGCGTCGCGCGGCATCGCGGCGAACGCGCTAGCGATCGCGTCGATCTGGCCGCTGAGCTGCGCCGCGTTCCAGGGCACCTCCGCACGGCGCAGGGCGTTCGCTTCGGTCAGCACGCCGAACGCATCGGCATGACGGTCCTGATCCTCGAGCGCTTTGGCGAGCGCGAAACCGAGCGCAGCCCGGTCCCGCGCCGCCCTGTCGGCGAAGCGCCTTCCAAGCTCCGCGGTCTCGGCCGCGTCGAAGCGGACCGTCTTGAGGTTCGCGAGCCCCCACCAGGCATGCGCCGCGCCGGGATCGCGATGCAGCGCCTCGCGGTACGCCGCCTCGGCCGCGCCGACGCGGCCGATCGCCTTGAGGTTGTCGGCGTAGACGATGCGCGCCGCGATGTGCTCCGGCGCCAGCGCGACGGCCCGAGCGAGCGCCTCGTCCGCGCCGGCCGTGTCGGCACGCACCTTCAGCGTCTTGCCGAGGTTGTACCAGGCGGCCGCGAGATTCGGCCCGAACTCCGTCGCGCGGCGGAATGCGGTGACCGCGGCATCGCCCTGGCCGGTCGCGTTCAGCGCGCTGCCGAGGTTGTTGTAGAGCAGCGCATCGTCGGGACATTGGCGCAATGCATGCCGCAGTGCGGCAACGGCATCGGCCGGCTGGCCGCCGATGACGCAGGCGACGGCGCACAGCCGCAGCACTTCAGGATGCTCGGGCGAGAGGCGCACCGCTTCGGACAGCGGCGACTGCGCGCCCTTGAGATCGCGCCGGTCGAGCGCGCGGCCGGCGGCATCGAGCAGTCCGATCAGCGCCGGCGTCAGGCCCTTGAGGCGCGGGATCGAGCCCGGTCCCGGCGACGCATCCGAATGACCGAGTGGCATCGACACGTCGGTTCCGCCGCGTTACGCCGAAAGGCCGAGAGCGCGCCGCAGCGGATCGAGCAGCGCGCCGTAGCGGTCCGCGCGCGCGGTGTCGAGCATCAGCGGCGCGCGGACCTGGCCCGCGCTCGCGGTGCGCACGTCGCGCTCGGTTTCATGGAAGCGCAGGCAGGCGGCATCGAAGGCGAGCCCGCAGGAAGCGAGCAGCGCACGGATGCGCGTTTCGGGCTCTGCGACCAGCGCTTCGTAGTCGTGCCGGAAAATCTTGCCGGGATAGCGCTCGTTCCAGGCGCGCATCAGCTTTTCGTAGTCGCGCCAGTAGCTCGCGAGCTCGTCGACGTCGTACGTGAACGCGAGCTCGGTCGCGAACTGGTGCTTGAGCGCGCTCCAGCATGTCTCGAGCGGATCGCGCCGGCAGTCGACGACATGCGCGCCCGGCAGCATCGCGCGGATCGCGCCGACGAGTTGCCAGTTCGTCAGGCTCTTGTCCGTCGACCGCGGCCGCGTGCGGCGCCAGTGGGCCGTGCGCCGGAGATAGTCCTCGCCGAGCCGCTGCCAGTCGACGGCCGTCGCCGAGGCGACCCAGCCCGGAAAATCGACGCCGCGCCGCTTCGACTCGTCGCGCAGGACCGCGGAGAGATCGGGGAGCTCGCCGGCGCCCTGTACGTCGGGATGCGCGGCGAGGATCTGCTCGGCGAGCGTCGAGCCCGAGCGCGGCATGCCGACGAGGAAGATCACTTCGCTGCCGAGCGAAGCGTCGGCCGACGGCAGCGGCTCCGCGAACGCAGCGGCGATCGCGTCGAACACGCGGCTCGCGTTGGCGGCGTCCCACGCGAGCTGGCGGCGGCGCAGCGCGTTCGCGGCGCTCGTCGTCTCGAACGCCTCGGCGTAGCGGCCGTGCGCCTCGAGCGCGAGCGCGTATGCGAAGCCGATCAGCGTGCGCGCGTTCGGATCGAGATCGGCGCGGCGATACTGCGCCTGCAGCTTGTCGAGATCCTCCGCCGTCGGCGGCGCGGACTTCATGCCGATGAGGCCCGCCCACGCCTCGGCGCTGTCGGGCTGGCGCGCGATCGCGTCGCGGAACTGCGCGCTCGCCTCGTCGATGCGGCCGAGCGTCTCCAGCACCTTCGCGTGCAGCACGCGTGCAGGCGTGTGCGTAGGATCGAGCGCGATCGCGCGCGCGTAGGCCGCTTCGGATGCCTCGCTGTGCAACAGCGCATCCTCGGCCTTGCCGAGGTTGTACCAGCTCGCCGCGAGATCCGGCGCGACGTCGCGCGCGCGCCGGAACGCCTCGACCGCGCCTTCGAGATCGCCGGCTTCGCCGAGTGCGCTGCCGATGTTGTTGTGGATCAGCGGATCGTCGGGCCGGATCGCCGCCGCGCGGCGCAGCAGCGCGACCGCCTCGGCGTAGCGCTTGCGCAGGTGCAGCGTGATCGCGCGAAGGCGCATCAGCTCGGGATGATCCGGCGTCGCGCGCAGCGCTTCCTCGAGCGCGCGATCGGCGTATTCGTAGTCGTTGCGTTCCAGCCAGCGCTGCGCGCGCGCGAGCAGGCGCTGCGCGCGCACGTCGAGGTCGCGCGTGCGCGCGTCGTCGCCGGGGTTTTCCTGCGCGCTCAGGGCGGGCACGATCTGGGCCGCCGCCTGCCAGGCCGGACGTTGCGGATTCGGGGAAGGCGTCGACATGGCGTGGCCTGATCGGTAGGCGGAAATTCGAAAACGCTCAGCGCACGCCGAGCGCGAGGCGGAGCGGCGTCAGGAGCTCGCGATACAGCGGCGCGCGCGCGGTGTCGCGGCGCAGCGGCTCGCGCACCTGCGCCGCGCTGATCGTGCGCACGTTGCGCGGCGTCTCGTAGAAGCGCAGGCACGCCGGATCGAATTCGAGCCCGCAGAACGCGAGCAGCGCGCGCACTTCGCCTTCGGGATCCTCGACGAGCTTCTCGTAGACCTGATCGCGCACCGCGTGCGGATAGCGCGCGTTCCAGAAGCGCATCAGCCGATCGTAGTCGCGCCAGTACGCCGCGAGATCCTGCAGGTCGTACGTGAACGCCTGGCCGCGCGTGAACACCTGCCGGAAGCATGAGAGGCACGTCTCGACCGGATCGCGGCGGCAGTTCACGAAGCGCGCGCCCGGCAGCATCGCCATCGCGGCGCCGACGACGCGCCAGTTCGAGAGCGCCTTGTCGGTGAAGCGGCCGCGGTCGCGCCGGAAGCGCGCGGTGCGCTCGAGATAGCTTTCGCCGAGACGGCGCCAGTCCTCCGGCGTCGCCTGCGGCACCCAGTCCGGGAATTCGAGGCCGGTGCGCTTGGACTCTTCGTCGAGCACGTTGCCGAGATCGGGCAGCTCGTTGCCGCCTTCGACGTCGGGATGCGAGGCGAGGATCTGCTCGGTCAGCGTCGAGCCCGAGCGCGGCAGGCTCACGATGAAAATGACCTCGCGGCCGAGCTCCGGCGGCGACGCCGTCGCCGGTGCGCGTGCGAATGTCTTCATGATCGCGTCGATGCGCTGCGAGAACTGCTGCGCGTCCCACTGCACGTGCCGACGCTTGATCGCGTTCGCGGTCGAGAGGACCGTGAACGCCTCGGCGTGGCGGCCGAGATCCTCGAAGGCTTTTGCCAGCGCGAAGCCGACCACGACGCGGTCGTTCTCGCTCGTCGTCGGCGCGACGAAGAGCCGTTCGAGCTCGGCCGTCTCCGCGGCGGTGAATTTCACCGTCTGCATGTTCGCGATGCGCAGCCACGCCTGGATCGCGCCGGGCTTGCCGAGCACCGCGCGGTACGCGGCGGTCGCCTCGTCGATGCGGCCGAAGATGCGCAGCGTGTCGGCGTAGCTGATGCGCGCGTTGACGTGCGTCGGATCGCAGCGCAGCGCCTGCTCGTACGCTTCGTGCGCTTCGCCCGTGCGACCGGCGGAGCCGAGCGCGCGGCCGAGGTTGTACCACCCCGCCGCGAGATCGGGCGCGACGTCGCACGCGCGGCGCAGCGCGACGACTGCGGCCTCGAAATCGCCGGCGGCGCGCAGCGCCGTCCCGAGATTCGTCAGCGTCAGCGCATCGCCCGGCACCTTGTCGAGCGCGCGGCGCAGCGCCGCGACGGCCTCGGCCGGCCGGCCCTGCAGGTGCCGCGTGATGCCGAACAGGCGAAGGTATTCGGGATGCGCGCCGGCGGCCTCCGCGGCGCGTTCGAGCGCGGCGTCGGCCTGACGCGCATTGCGCATCTCGAGCGCCTGGCGCGCCTCGCGCAGCTGCCGCTGGGCGCGGGCCGGGAGGCCGGAAAGACGCTGGTCGAGCTGCGCGGGGGCGTCGCCGGCGGCGGGACGCGCCGGGAGTTCGGTTCCTGGAGTGCTCATTCGGTCGTTCGTCGAAAGCTCTCGGGCGAGCTTAGCAAACGCGGAAGCGCGGGGTCAGCGAATGCCCAACGCACCCTGCGCCAGCATCGCGCGGAGCGGATCGAGCAGCGCCCCATAGCGGCCGGCGCGCGCCGTGTCGGCGCGGAGCGGCTGGCGCACCTGCGCCGCGCTCGCCGTGCGCACGTTGCGCTCGGCCTCGTGGAAGCTCAGCACCGAGGGGTCGAACGGCAGGCCGCAGAACGCGAGCAGCGCGCGGATCTCGCCCTCAGGATCGGCGATGAGCCGCTCGTGCACGACGTCGTGAACCTGGCCGGGATAGCGCTGGTGCCAGATCTTCACGAGCCGGTCGTAGTCGCGCCAGAACGAGGCGATCTCGGCGAGATCGTAGGTGAAGCCGAGCTCCTTCGCGAACGACTGCCGGAAGCAGGCGAGGCAGTTCTCGACCGGATCGCGCCGGCAGTTGATCAGCTTCGCGCCCGGCAGCATCGCGCGGAGCGCGCCGACGTAGCCCCAGTTCGACAGCGCCTTGTCGGTGAAGATCGGCCGATCCTTGCGCCACGCGGCCGTGCGTTCGAGATAGAGATCGCCGAGCCGTTTCCACTCCGACGGATCGGCCTGGTGCACCCATGCCGGAAACGGGCTGCCGCGCCGGCGCGATTCCTCGGCCAGGATGCGGTTGAGATCCTCGAGCTCGTTGGCGCCGCTGACCTCGGGATGCGCGGCAAGGATCTGCTCGACCAGCGTCGTTCCCGAGCGCGGCAGGCCGAACACGAACACGACCTCGCGGCCGTGGTCGGGCGGCGCGGCGCTCGCCGGCGCCTGCGCGAACGCGCCCGCGATGCTGTCGATGTACTGCGAGAAGAGCCGCGCGTCCCAGTGCAGCAGGCGACGCTTGGCCGAGTTCGCGGCCGTCAGCACCGCGAAGCCTTCGGTGTAGCGATGCTGGTCCTCGAGCGCCTTCGCGAGCGCGAAGCCCGCGCCGATGCGCTCCTCGGAGGCGAGATTGGGGCGGCCGTAGACCCGCTCGATCGCGCGCACGTCGTCCTCGCTGAAGCGCGAGGTGCGCAGCGTCGAAAGCCCGTACCACGCGAGCGCGGATTCGGGATGTGCGCCGAGCACGCGGCGGTATTCGGTCTCGGATTCGGCGATGCGGCCCATGAACTGCAGCACGCGGGCGAGCGTCACGCGCGCCGACACGTGGTTCGGATCGCGCTTCAGCGCCTCGCGCAGCGCATCGTGCGCTTCGTCGATGCGGCCGATCATGTCGAGCGCGTTGCCGATGTTGAACCACGGCGCGGCGCGCTGCGGCGCGAGCTCGGCGCACTTCCGGAACGCGACGACCGCGCCTTCGAGATCGCCGGCCTCGGCGAGCGCGCTGCCGAGATTGTTCCAGCCGAGCGCGTCGAACGGACGCTCTTCGAGCGCGCGCTTCAGGAGTGACGCTGCTTCGTGATAGCGCGCGCGAAGGTGCGCGACGAGCGCGCGCACGCGCAGTACTTCCGGATGCGCAGGCGCGAGCGCCATCAAGGCAGGCAGGATCTGCTCGGCCTGGTCCGCGCGGCGCAGGCGCGCGCACTCGACGACGTCGGCCAGGAGCTTGCGCGCGCTCGGCGAGAGCCCCTCGGCGCGATCGAACGGCGGCTGGCCCGCGCTGCGCGCGGATTCCATGCCGTCGGCGTCGGCAGCGGCCGATGCCGCGGTGGCGTGTTCCTTCATGCTGGGATCGAGGGCTCGGGACGGGTCCGCGCGGCAGAGGCCGTCACGGCACACGGCGCCGGCGGCGCCGTCATGCCGGCAAGAATTGCCGCTGGCGCCCGATTTGTAAAGTCAGGCGGCGCGCGCGCTGCGCACGCCGACGATCGCGAAGGCGACGGCCGCGATCGCGAGCGCGAAGCCGAGCGCCGGGATCAGCATCAGGAACGGCAGCGCGAACACCGCCGCCGCGAGGGCCCACGTCAGCGGCCCGTGCAGCGGCTTCGGATCGGCGAGGCCTTTCCATCGCGCGAGCAGCGCATCGACGCTGATGCGCCCGCCGCCCGAGAAGATCAGCGGCAGCAGCATCACCGCGAACAGGAGCGGCAGCTTGAAGTTGCCGTGGCCCATGTCGGTGATCGCGTAGCCCTTCGCGAGATCGCTCCACATCGTCAGCATGCTCGGCCAGTGCACCGCCGCGGTGGCGACGAACGTCAGGAACAGGAGAACGAACGCAAAGAGCCGCGTGCCGAGCCCGATCCACAGCATGACCGCGCCGATCAGCTCGAACCACGTCGAGAGGCCCCAGCTCAAGCCCGGCGGAATGACGTCGAACGGAAACGGGAAGCGCGACTGGATGTCGGCGAACCAGTTGTCGCCGTGGAGCTTCTCGAGGCCCGACTCCCAGAATTCCCAGCCCATGATGAGGCGCAGGACCAGCGGCGGAATCGACTGGCCCGCGCCGTCGAGGCGTGCGGTCAGTTGCGTCCAGATGTCGAGCGGCGAAGCCTTCATGCGATCTCCCCTTCGGTCGCGGCGGTGCGGTTCGGCGCATAGGACCGGCGACGGCACCCTCGCATTGCACGCCGGCGCGCGAAACCGTCAGAGGCCGAGCGCGCGCCGCAGCGGATCGAGCAGCGCGCCGTAGTTCCGCGCGCGCGCCGTGTCGGCGCGCATCGGCTGGCGCACCTGCGCCGCGCTCGCCGTGCGCACGACGCGCGGGCTCTGGTGCGAGCGCAGGCACTGCGACGCGAACTCGAGGCCGCAGAAGTCGAGCAGGCGGCGGAT
>DATFRS010000340.1:0-8936 GCA_035263065.1 Rhodanobacteraceae bacterium | reverse complement strand
CGCCGGTCGGGATCCGTTTCGAACATAGCCCACGCGAAGTTAGCAATCCGTAACCACGACCGCCGGACGCGGCGGCGGCTTTCAGCGTCGCGCCGGCGTTTTCGGCAACGTCTGGCGCGTTTTCGCGAAGCCGTCCCACGGATCCGTGCGCAGCGCCTTCGCGCGCTTCAGCGCCGCCGCGAGATCGAACGCGGCGGGACCCGGCATCTTCGCAAGATCGGCCCAGCGCAGCGGAACCGCGACCGGCGCGCCCTGCCGCGCGCGCAGCGACCAGCTCGCGACGCTCGTCGCGCCGCGCGTGTTGCGCAGCCAGTCGATGAAGATGCGGCCCTCGCGCTCGGCCTTGCTCATCGTCGCGAGGTAGAGTTTCGGCTTCGCCGCGGCCATCGCGTCGGCGAGCGATTCGCAGAACGCCTTCGCCTGATCCCACGTCGGACCGCGCCGGATCGGCACGACGACATGCAGGCCCTTGCCGCCGGAGAGTCGCGGAAAACTCTCGAGTCCGGCTTTCGCGAGCTCGGCGCGCACGTCCTTCGCGGCGGCGACGAGCGCGTTCCAGTCGATGCCGGGCGCGGGATCGAGATCGAACACGAGCCGGTCGGGCCGCTCGGGATCGTCGACGCGCGCGCCCCACGGATGGAACTCGATCGTGTTCATCTGCACGAGCTCGAGCACCGCGCGCGCATCGTCGACGTAGAGATACTTGCCGGTGCCGCCGCCCTTCTCGCGGATCGGAATCGAGCCGACCGCGCTGCCGAGCTTGTCGGCGTGATGCTTCTGGAAGAAGCACGCGGCGCCGGTGCCGTCGGGGCAGCGGATCACCGACAGCGGACGGTTCGCGATTTCGGGCAGAAGCCACGGCATCACGGCGCGGTAGTAGTCGGCGACGTCCTGCTTGGTGATCGTCGTGCCGGGATAGACGATGCGCTCCGGATGCGTGATGCGCACGCCGTTCGTGGTCTTGCGCGCCGCGCGCGTCGTCTCGGCGCGGTCCGACGCGTCGCGCCGCTGCCCGGCACGCTGGCGGTCGCGCGTCGCCGTCACCGTATTGCGCTTTCGCATGCCAACCTCCGGCAGGGCCCCCGCGGCACCGATCGTAGGAACCGGCGCCTTAACGCTACGCTAGCGCGATGAGCCGACTCTATGTTTACAAGATTCGCTATGACGACGGCACGGCGCCGTGTGTCGAGGGCGGGCTCCTGTCGCTCGCGCTCTGCAAGCCCGCGATCCGCGCCACGGCCGCGGTCGGCGACACGATCGTCGCGTTCGCGGCGAAGTCGATGTGTCGCGACCAGCGGCTCGTCTTCGCGGCCGAGGTCACCGCGAAGATCGCCGACGGCGCGTACTACCGCGCAGCGGCATGGCGGCATCGGCGCGACGCGGTGTACTGCTGGCGCGGCGGCGCCTTCGAGCGCAGGCGCGACGCCGCGATCCCGATCAGCGACGCGGACATGCAGAACGATCTCGGCGATGCGCCGTCGTACCGGCGCGCGAGCGTGCTGCTCAGCGACAACTACCGCTATTTCGCCGACACGCGCGCGGCGGACTATCGCGCGGGATTTCCGACGCTCGCCGCGATGATCGACAAGCTCGGCCAGGGCCATCGCGTGCATCACGGCGAGCGCGTGCGCGACGAGATCGAGCGCTATCTCGCGGCGCTCTGGAACGGCGCGCGCTCGGTCGAGATCGACTGGACGCAACCCGACGGGAACGTTTCGCATCCAAGAAGGTCAGGTGATTGATGCGATCTGCGAGGCGAGCGACGTGAGCAGCAAGACGACCTCTCCCGGTGTCTGGATCGCGGGCGCCGCGGCCGTCGCGGTTGCTATCGCGGCGGGCATCTGGTTCGCCGGCCGCGGCAAGCACGCGACGAGCGAGGTCGCGGGCGCTGCGGGCGCTCCGCCCGCCGCCGCATCGGCGCCGAGCGCGCCGGCGATCCAGCATCCGATCGAGCAGGCCGGCGCCGCATCCGAGAACGGCGAGCCGCTGCCGACGCTCGACGCGAGCGACGCCGCGGTGCTCGCGGCGCTCGGCGCGATGGCCGGCGCCGGGCTCGGTGACGTGCTCAATCCGGAGCACCTGATCCAGCGCACGGTCGCGACGATCGACAGCCTGCCGCGGCAGAAGCTCGCCGCCGACGCGATGCCGGTGAAGAGCGCGCCTGGCACATTCGCCGCGCGCCGCGACGGCGGCGCGAGCGAGCTCGACCCGCGCAATTACGCGCGCTACAAGACCTACGCCGACATCGCCAACGCGATCGACGCGAAAAAGCTCGTCGCCTGGTACGTGCGCTTCTATCCGCTGTTCCAGGAAGCCTATCGCCAGCAGGGCTATCCGGACGGCTATTTCAACGATCGGCTCGTGTTCGTGATCGACCACCTGCTCGCGACGCCGGACCTCCCGCAGCCGCCCGCGCTGACGCAGCCGAACGTCATGTACGAGTTCGCCGATCCCGCGCTCGAGAAGCGCTCGGCGGGGCAGAAGCTCCTGCTGCGCAGCGGCCCGGAGAACGAGGCCGCGATCAAGGCGAAGCTGCGCGAGATCCGCGCCGCGCTGACCGGCGAGACGCTGCCGCCGCGCACGTAAAGGCGCCGCGGCACCCCTTTTGGCACTTCCGGCGCGACCCCATCTGCGAGATCGTTGAGTTGCGTCGTGAACGACGCTCTGGCGAGGATGACGATGCTTACGTTCCTGCTCTGGGTCCTTCTTCTCGTCTTCTGCTGGCCGCTGGCGCTGCTCGCGCTGGTGCTCTATCCGATCGTCTGGCTGCTGCTCTTGCCGTTCCGCATCGTCGGCATCGCCGTCGAGGGCGTGTTCGAGCTTTTGCGCGCGATCATCTTCCTGCCCGCGCGCGTGCTCGGAGGCGGACCCGCGCGAAGCCGCGTCTGATCAGTCGCCGAAGCGCCCGGCGGATTTCAACGCTTCGACTTCCTCGTCGGTGAACAGGCGCGAGCGTGTCAGGAATCTGACGCCCGCGCCGTTCTCGAGCGAGAACATGCCGCCGCGCCCGTCGACGACGTCGATGATCAGCTGCGTGTGCTTCCAGTACTCGAACTGCGGCGCCGAGATGTAGAACGGCGCGCCGCCGATCTCGCCGAGCAGCACGTCGCGGTCGCCGACGATGAAGTCGCCCTGCGGATAGCACATCGGCGAGGAGCCGTCGCAGCAGCCGCCGGACTGGTGGAACAGCACATCGCCGTGCTGTGCGCGCAGACGGTCGACGAGATCGAGCGCTGCGGGCGTCGCGACGACTTGCGCTACGTGGGTTTCGATTGCGCTCATTCTTGTTCGCCTCCCGCACGCTGTTCCCCCTCTCCCGCTTCGCGGGAGAGGGCTGGGGTGAGGGCCGGGCGGAGTGCGGCGTCGAACCTGCTTGCCCTCACCCTACCCTCTCCCGCGAGGCGGGAGAGGGGAAAGCATGGTCAGAAGAACCCAAGCGCCTTCGGCGAGTAGCTCACCAGCATGTTCTTCGTCTGCTGGTAGTGATCGAGCATCATCCGGTGCGTCTCGCGGCCGATGCCCGACTGCTTGTAGCCGCCGAACGCCGCGTGCGCAGGATAGGCGTGGTAGCAGTTCGTCCAGACGCGGCCCGCCTCGATCTCGCGGCCGAAGCGGTAGCAGCGGTTGACGTCGCGGCTCCACACGCCGGCGCCGAGGCCGTACAGAGTGTCGTTCGCGATCGAGAGCGCTTCCTCGTCGTCCTTGAACGTCGTCACCGAGACGACCGGCCCGAAGATTTCCTCCTGGAAGATGCGCATCTTGTTGTGGCCGCGGAACACGGTCGGCTTCACGTAGTAGCCGTCCTTGAGATCGCCTTCGAGGATCGTGCGCTCGCCGCCGGCGAGCACCTTGGCGCCTTCCTGCTTGCCGATGTCGATGTACGACAGGATCTTTTCCAGCTGTTCGCTCGACGCCTGCGCGCCGATCATCGTCGCCGGATCGAGCGGATTGCCCTGCTTGATGGCCGCGACGCGCTTCAGTGCGCGCTCCATGAAACGGTCGTACACCGATTCCTGGATCAACGCGCGGCTCGGGCACGTGCAGACTTCGCCCTGGTTCAATGCGAACAGCACGAAGCCTTCGATCGCCTTGTCGAAGAAATCGTCGTCCTTCGCGACGACGTCGTCGAAGAAGATGTTCGGCGACTTGCCGCCGAGCTCGAGCGTCACCGGAATGAGGTTCTGCGACGCGTATTGCATGATGAGCCGACCGGTCGTCGTCTCGCCGGTGAACGCGATCTTCGCGATGCGATTGCTCGACGCGAGCGGCTTGCCGGCTTCGAGGCCGAAGCCGTTGACGATGTTGAGCACGCCCGGTGGAAGCAGATCGCCGATGAGCTCCGCCCACACGAGAATGCCGACCGGCGTCTGCTCCGCCGGTTTGAGGACGACGCAGTTGCCCGCGGCAAGCGCCGGCGCGAGCTTCCATGCCGCCATCAGCAGCGGGAAGTTCCACGGAATGATCTGGCCGACGACGCCGAGCGGCTCGTGGAACTGGTACGCGACCGTGTCGTGGTCGATCTCGCCGATCGTGCCTTCCTGCGCGCGGATGCAGCCCGCGAAGTAGCGGAAGTGATCGATCGCGAGCGGCACGTCGGCGGCGCGCGTCTCGCGCAGCGGCTTGCCGTTGTCCCATGTCTCCGCGTGCGCGAGGAGATCGAGGTTCTGCTCCATGCGATCGGCGATCCTGTTCAGGATGTTCGCGCGCGCGGCCGGCGATGTGCGGCCCCACGCCTTCTTCGCCGCGTGCGCGGCGTCGAGCGCGGCTTCGACGTCGTCCTTGTCCGAGCGCGGAATCTCGCAGAACGGTCGTCCCGTGACCGGCGTGACGTTCTCGAAGTACTTGCCGTTGACTGGCGCGACCCACTTGCCGCCGATGAAGTTCTCGTAGCGGCTCTTGAAGGGCACCTGGACCGCGAGGTTCTGCTGCTGAAGCTTCGTCATGACACGACTCCTGGGGTGGCGAAGTCGCTGGAGCATCGGCTGTGCCACGCCGAAGCATGCTGCGATGAACAACGCCGCAAGCGGCTCCAAACCTTGATTCGACTCACGAATTTTGTGCAGCGCAATGCGGCCGGCACGCGATTTCACTTGCGTTCGGGCGGGGTGCGTGTGTAGTTGGGCGACAAGGGCTTTTTGAGCTGTCGCAAATTGCGACACTCGGGGTCGAAAACGATGTCGCGGTACTCCGCTTCCACCGGTGTCCTCGCCGCCCGCCGGCGCTTCTTCGCCGCGGGCGAACGGCCGACCGGGCTCGTCTCGAACGTCATCCTGGCGTCGTGGCAGCGCTGCGCGGCGCTCGGTCTTGCAGCTGCGCAGCGGCCCGCTGTCGAGCCGATGGAAGCCGCAGCGCTGCACCAGCTGCAGGACCGCTACGAATCGTTGCGGCGCATGTGCCGGCCTGAGCTCGAATCGCTCTACGTCGACGCGCGCGCAACCGGCGCGATCGCGATCCTCACCGGACCCGACGGCCTCGTGCTCGACGCGGTCGGCTCCGCCGACTTCCTCGACAAGGCCGCGCGCGTGTCGCTCAGACCCGGCGTGCCGTGGCGCGAAGACGCGACCGGCACCAACGCGATCGGCACCGCGCTCGTCGAGCGGCGCCCGGTCGAAGTGCGCGGTGGCGAGCACTACTTCGAGCCGCATCGCATCCTGAGTTGCTCGGCGTCGCCGATCCTCGATCCGTTCGGCCGGCTCGCCGGCGTGCTCGATCTGTCCGGCGAAGCGTCCGTGCACCACGTGCATGCGCTCGGCATGGTGCGGCTCGCGGTCGACCAGATCGAGCATCGCCTGTTCGGCGAGCTCTGCGCAGGCCGCGACGTCGTGCGCCTGCATCGCGATCCGGCGCTGCTCGGCACCGCCTGCGAAGGCCTGCTCGTGTTCGAAGGCCACAAGCTCGTCGCCGCGAACCGGCATGCGCTCGAATTGCTCGGCCTCGGCTTCGACGAGCTCGGCCGGCGTCGCTACGACGAGATCTTTTCCGGCGCGCTGCCGTCGCCCGGACAGGACAGCACGCTGCGCGACCATCTCGGCACGCGGCTCGTCGCGCGGCGCGACGGCGGCGCGAAGCAGATTGCGGTCGCGCGCGAGTCTGCGCGTCGCGTCAAGCCCGCGCGCACGCCGCGTCCGTTCTTCGACGCCGCGTGCGAAGCCGAGATCGAGCGCGCCGTGCGCCTCGTCGACGCCGACATTCCGATCCTCCTGCATGGCGAGACCGGCACCGGCAAGGAAGTCTTCGCGCGCGAGCTGCACAGGCGCAGCCAGCGCGCGGGCGCGAATTTCGTCGCGATCAATTGCGCGGCGCTGCCGGAAAGTCTCATCGAAGCCGAGCTCTTCGGCTACGTGCACGGCGCGTTCACCGGCGCGCGCCGCGAAGGCGCGCCGGGCCTGCTGCGCGAAGCGAACGGCGGCGTGCTGTTCCTCGACGAGATCGGCGACATGCCGCTCGCGCTGCAAAGCCGCCTGCTGCGCGTGCTGCAGGAGCGCGAAGTCACGCCGCTCGGCGGCGGCCGCGCCGTGCCGGTCGATTTCGCGCTGATCGCGGCGTCGCATCGCGATCTCGCCGAGGCGATCGACGCCGGCGCGTTCCGGCAGGATCTCTATTACCGCATCGCGCAGAACACGCTGCGCATGCCGGCGCTGCGCGAGCGCGCGGACCTCGCGGCGCTGATCGTCGCGCTGTGGAATTCGCTCGGCGCCGCACTCGCGAGCATGCGGCTTTCGGAAGCGGCGCTCGACCGGCTCGTCGCGCACGCGTGGCCCGGCAATTTCCGCGAGCTCGTCGGCGTGCTGCGTACGCTGATCGCGCTCGGCGAGGCGCATTCGACGATCGGCGTCGAGGCGTTGCCGGAATCCGTGCGCGGCGCGGCGCAACCGCCGGCGCCGGTGGCGATCGCGGGCACGGTGGCTCCGCTCGATTCGTTGCAGCATGCCGCGATGCGCAATGCGCTGGCGGCGTGCGGCGGCAATACGTCCGAAGCGGCGCGGCGGCTCGGCGTCAGCCGCAGCACGCTGTACCGGCATCTGCGCGCGCGCTAGTCAGCGAAGCCCAAGCGCCTCCGGCGCAAACGAAAGCCGGTCGCCGCCGAGGTTTGCTTCGGCGAGCACCTGCGTGCGCGCGACCTTGATGAGCCATGTGTGCTGCTCGAGCGGCTCGGCCTTGCGAAACGCCTTGGGCGTCAGCACGGCGAGCGCGGCGCGGTGCTCGGGATCGCGCACCGAGCGATAGCGGATCAACGCGACACCCGCCTCGCGCGCGACGCGTGCGAATGCCTGCGTCGCCTGATAACTGACGGGATCTTCCCATTGCCGGCGCTGCCGATCGAAGGGCGGCTGCGTCAGCACGACGGCACTGCCGGCGACGCTGGCGCGAAACGCGGTGTGCGGCACCGGCAAGAGGTCGGGCGTACCGGGCGAATCACGCAGGAAACGCAGGCGCCAGTACGCGACTTCCGCGAGCGCGGTGTGCACGACGTCCGCGCCGTACCAGACACCGGGATCGCCGATGCCGCGAAAGCGCGAGCCGACCGGCGGCGGCGCGGGGTAGCGGAACGGCGTCGCGAGAAGGTAGTGCAGCTTCGATGCGTCCGCCGGCACGGGCGGCTTGCTCGCTTCGAGCAGGTCCTCGAGTGTGCGCTGCTCGTCGAGCGTGTCGACCAGCCGCATCGTCGGCACGCGATGCTGCGCCTCGACGATGCGCCACGGCTTCGCGCTCAACGCGCGCGCGGCGTTCCTGACGACATCGACGGTGAAATTCCGGATCGCGATCATGACTCGGACGCGAGCATCGCCGATCGGCGTCGCACGATCTGCGACCTGCGGCGCGCAGACTCGATCTCAATGAAAATCGCTGGAGAGGTCAGGGCCGCCCGCGCGCGGTGTCGAGATAGTGCAGCACATGGATCAGGCCTTCCGCGCTGCGGATGCGGTCGATCGGTTTCTCGCCGCCGAACGCGGCGTTCGCGGAATTGAGCCAGGCGCGCGCGGCTTCGTCGTTCGAGCCGACGATCGCATCGAGCGAGCGGAACACGCGCACCCAGAGCTTGGCGAGCTCGCCGGACTTGCTGTCGGGATCGACCGGCGCGCCGCCGTGCGCCGCGCGCGACACCGTCGAGGCGCTGACGCCGATGATGTCGGCGAGCGTGCGCTGCGGAATTTCGAGGATGTCGGCCGCGCGAAGCGCCGCCCGCGTCAGTACCCGCGCGGGATCGGCTTCCGGCGTGGCGGTTTTGCGTGCGTGCGACCACATCGTATCGGCCACCCTTAACGCTGCTGTTTGCATGGGGAATTATCTGCCTATTTGGTTGCATGTGCAAGTCGGGAGGTTTCCGGCGCCGGGACTGGGCGGAACACTAGGCGCGAAGCCGCCTCCGCGGAATCGGCGGATGCGCCAGCCCTGCGTAGGAATTCGGCGTCAGCCGAAGAACCAGTAGCACACCACGATCGAGGCGATGACGCCGGCGAGATCGGCGAGCAGCGCGCAGCCGACGGCGTGCCGCGCCCGCTTGATGCCGACGGCGCCGAAATACACCGCGAGCACGTAGAACGTCGTCTCGGTGCTGCCCTGCACCGTCGCCGCGGCGAGCCCCGGGAAACTGTCGACGCCGTGCGTCTTCATCGTCTCGATCAGCATCGCGCGTGCGGCGCTGCCGGAGAACGGCTTCACCAGCGCAGTCGGCAGCGCGTCGACGAAGCGCGTGTCGGCCCCCATCGCGTTCGCAAGCCAGCGGATGCCGTCGAGCAGGAAATCGAGCGCACCCGACGCGCGCAGCACGCCGACCGCGCACAGCATCGCGACGAGGTACGGCAGGAGATCCTTCGCGACCTCGAAGCCCTGCTTCGCGCCGTCGACGAATGCTTCGTAGACCGACACCTTGCGCAGCGCGCCGGCAATTAGGAACGCGATCACGATCGCGAACAGTACGAAATTGCCGAGCA
>DATFRS010000339.1:0-2649 GCA_035263065.1 Rhodanobacteraceae bacterium | reverse complement strand
GACGGCGAGGAGGCAGAGCACGCCGAGCGTCAGCGCGATGATCGTCGCTATGACGCCTTGGCCGAATCGCAGCGGACCGTGACTGGCGAGCAGCACGACGGTGTCGTCGACGACCGCGCGCGCGGCCTTCGTCGACCCCTTCACGGCGTCGTCCAATGTATACGGCACGCGACTGACCGACGCGTGCGGATTCCCCGCGGCTCCACTGGCTCTCATGACGCCCTCTCCCTGCGCCACGATTCTAGCCGCATTGCGCAGCGACGTCGGCTACGGCTCCGAGAGCTCGACGACCTGCGACGCTCGATGGCCTTTCGCCGCGCCGGCGAGCATCGCCGCGATCGACTTCGCGGCTTCGCGACCGTCGTGCGCCGCCCGGACCACGAGATCGGCGCCGCGCACGTTGTCTCCCCCGGCGAATACGCGCGGATGGGTCGTCTGGAACCCGGCACCCACGCGAACACGCCCGCTCGCTTCGAGCGCAATGCCGGCCTGCGCACACCACGCCGGCGGACTCGGTCGAAATCCGAACGCCGCGATCACGACATCGGCTTCGAGCACCTGCTCGCTCCCCGGTATCGCATCGGCGCGCGTCCGCCCCGGCGCGTCGGCAACAAGCCGCGTCGCCGTCACGCGCACACCCGCCACGCGACCGTCGCCAACGATCGCGACCGGTTGCCGGTTGAACAGGAACCGCACGCCTTCGTCGCGACTGTTCTGCACCTCCCGCCGCGAGCCCGGCATGCTCGCTTCGTCGCGGCGGTAGACGCACGTCACCGACGCCGCGCCGAGGCGGAACGCCGTGCGGTTGCAGTCCATCGCCGTATCGCCGCCGCCGAGCACGATGACGTGCTTGCCGCGAAGGTCCGGAAGATCGTCGCCGACCTCGCCGCGCAGCAGGCGCCGTGCGTTTGCGATCAGGAACGGCAGCGCGCGCAGTACGCCGGGCAGATCGTCCCCTGGCATGTCGGCAGGCACTTCGCGATATGCGCCCGTGCCGAGGAACACCGCGTCGTAGTCGGCGAGCAGCGCCTCGAACGCAATGTCGCGACCGATCTCGACGCCGAGACGGAACTCGACGCCCATCTCTTCGAGCACGCGCCGGCGCATGCGCACAACGTCCTTGTCGAGCTTGAACGGCGGAATGCCGAACGTCAGCAGGCCGCCGATCTCCTCGTAGCGATCGAACACGACCGCGGCGACGCCGGCGCGCACGAGGCGATCGGCGCAGGAAAGGCCCGCCGGTCCGGCGCCGACGATCGCGACGCGCCTGCCGGTCGGCACGACGTTCGAGAGATCGGGCCGCCAGCCCATCTTGAACGCCTTGTCGACGATGTCCTTCTCGATCGCGCCGATCGTGACCGCGCCGAAGCCGTCCTCGAGCGTGCACGCGCCTTCGCAGAGGCGGTCCTGCGGGCAGATGCGTCCGCAGATTTCCGGCAGCGGATTCGTCTCGTGCATCAGCGTCGCGGCTTCGATGACGCGTCCTTCGCGCGCGAGCTTGAGCCAGTTCGGGATGTAGTTGTGGACCGGGCACTTCCACTCGCAGTACGGATTGCCGCAGTCGATGCAGCGTGCGGCCTGCTGCTCGCCTTCGCCGGACGGGAAACTGCCGTAGATCTCGCCCCAGCCGAGCACGCGGAGCGCAACCGGCACTTCGCGCGGCGGCGCGCGCGGGATTTCGACGAAGATCGGCAGCTTCTCGCTCATGCGGCCCGCTTCAATTCGTCGATCAGCGTGTCGAGGCCGGCGGCCTTCGGTTTCACGAGCCAGAACTTGCTGAGATAGTCGCGGAAGTGATCGAGCACGTGCGCGCCCCAGACGCTGCCTGTTGCGTCGACGTGCGCCGCGATCAGCTTGCGCAGATGCTGCAGGTGGTTTTCCATCCCTTCGAGCGAGATGCGCAGGATGTCGATCAGCTCGTGGTTGTAACGGTCGACGAAGTCGCGCTCGGTGTCGAGCACGTACGCGAAGCCGCCGGTCATGCCGGCACCGAAGTTGAGGCCGGTCGGGCCGAGCACGACGACGATGCCGCCGGTCATGTATTCGCAGCAGTGATCGCCGGTGCCTTCGACGACCGCGAGCGCGCCGGAGTTGCGCACGCCGAAGCGTTCGCCCGCGCGACCCGCCGCGTAGAGCTCGCCGCCGGTCGCGCCGTAGAGGCACGTGTTGCCGATGATCACGGCATCGCGCGCGACGAACGCTGCGTCCTTCGGCGGATGCAGCACGATCCTGCCGCCGGCCATGCCTTTGCCGACGCCGTCGTTCGCTTCGCCTTCGAGCACGATGTGCACGCCGCCGGCGTTCCACGCGCCGAGACTCTGGCCTGCGCTGCCTTTCAGACGCAGCACGATCGGCGCGTCGCTCATGCCGAGATCGCCGTGACGCCGTGCGACGTCGCCCGACAGCCGCGCGCCGATCGATCGGTCGGTGTTGCGCACGTCGTAACGGAACTCGCCACCGCGGCCGTGCTCGATCGCGAAACGCGTGTCGGCCGCAATACGTGCGGCAAGCGAGCCGGGATCGCGCGGCACGTTGCGCGCGCCGGAGCAGACGCGCGCGCCGGTGTCGACCGAATCGGCTGCGTCGAGCAGCGGCGCGAGATCGATTCGGCGATGCCTTCCCGCGACATCGGAACGAGGACGCAGCAGG
>DATFRS010000338.1:0-2839 GCA_035263065.1 Rhodanobacteraceae bacterium | reverse complement strand
CGAGTCAGGCAACGCCGGCGGCGGCGGCCGCTACGGCTTCAGGGAATTGCTCGAGAACGGCCGCGCGCATGCGTTCGCACGCGAGGCCGTGCGCGTCGCGCTGGTCAATCTCGAATCGGTCGACGCGCCGGCCGGCAACATGCCGGTCGTGCTCGGCCCGGGCTGGCCCGGCGTGCTGCTGCACGAGGCGATCGGCCACGGCTTCGAGGGCGATTTCAACCGCAAGGGCACGTCGGCGTTCGCCGGCATGCTCGGCGAGAAAGTCGCGGCGCCCGGCGTCACGGTCGTCGACGACGGCACGCTCGCGGGACGTCGCGGCTCGCTGTCGATCGACGACGAAGGCACGCCGACGAACTGCACGGTGCTCGTCGAGAACGGCATCATGAAGGGCTACATGCAGGACAAGCTCAACGCGCGTCTGATGAAGATGGCGCCGACCGGCAACGGCCGCCGCGAATCGTTCGCGCACCTGCCGATGCCGCGCATGACGAACACGTACATGCTGCCCGGCGAGCGCGATCCCGGCGAGATCCTCGCGTCGGTCAGGAAGGGTCTCTATGCCGTGAACTTCGGCGGCGGCCAGGTCGACATCACGAACGGCAAGTTCACGTTCTCGGCGAGCGAGGCGTACCTGATCGAGGACGGCAAGGTCACACGGCCGGTCAAGAACGCGACGCTGATCGGCTCGGGGCCGGAGGTGCTGACGCGCGTTTCGATGATCGGCAACGATCTCAAGCTCGACGAAGGCGTCGGCGTGTGCGGGAAGGATGGGCAGAGCGTGCCGGTGGGTGTCGGGCAACCGACGTTGAAGATCGACGGAATGACGGTCGGTGGAACGGCGGCTTGATCGATCTTCAACGTCGTCCCCGCGAAAGCGGGGACCGAGCGCCTTTGATGGTTCGCATACGAGCGAAAGGCGCTGGGTCCCCGCTTTCGCGGGGATGACGAGGTCAGCTTTCGAACAACTCCCGCAACGCCCGGAACAACTCGCGATACGCATGCAGCGGCTTCTCGCGATCGCGCTCGGCCCGCGCGTTGCGCGCGAGCTGGCGAAGGTGCTGCCGGTCGGCGGACGGATGCAGCGCGACGAGCGCGTCGAGCGCGGCGTCGCCTTCATCGATGAGCCGCGTGCGCCAGGTTTCGAGGCGGTGCAGCGCGGCCGTATCGTGGCGCGCCTTGTCGCGGTCGTGCTCGAGCGCGCGGCGGATCGGCTCGATGTCCGCGTCGTCGAGCTTGCGCAGCTGCTTGGCGAGAAACTGCGTCGCGCGCTTGCGCGCGATGTGCGAGGTGACGGCGCGCGTGCGCAGTACCTCGTCGCGGAGCTCGTCGGCGAGCGGCACGTGCGCAAGCTGCGCGTCGCTCAGCGCCGCGAGCGTTTCGGCGAGGGCGAACACCTCGAGCGCGTCGCGGCGCTTCTGGCTGCGGCTAGGCGGCAGGGTTTCGTCGTCGTCGCGTAGTTCGTCGTCGCGCATCAGGACATCACAACGTTTGGCATCGGCACAGTGAACGACATCATCATCGACAAAGATACCAGTTTGGCCGAGCTCGATCGGCTGCAGCAGATCGCCGAGGACGTGATCCGCCGCTGCCGCGCCAGGGGCGCGAGCGAGGCCGACGTCGCCGCGAGCGTCGATGAGGGGCTCGCGGTCAACGTGCGCCTCGGCGAGGTGGAGACGGTCGAGCGCACGCGCGACCGCGGCGTCTCGGTCTCGGTCTACTTCGGCAGGCGCAAGGGCTCGGCGAACACGGCCGACCTCGATCCGAAGTCGATCGAGCAGACGATCGAGCACGCCTGCGCGATCGCCAGGCACACCGAGGAGGATCCCGCGAACGGGCTCGCCGATCCCGCGCTCCTCGCGCGCGAGTTTCCGGATCTCGACCTCTGGCATCCGTGGAGCGTCAGCGCCGAGGACGCGATCCGCCTCGGCATCGAGATCGAGGACGCGGGCCGCGCGTTCGATCCGCGCATCGACAATTCCGAAGGCGCGTCGGTGCAGGCCGGCGCGTCGATGACCGCGTACGCGAACTCGAACGGCTTCAGCGGCACCGAGCGCGGCACGCGGCATTCGCTGTCGTGCGCGCTGATCGCCGAGGACGACGCCGGCATGCAGCGCGACTACTGGTACGACACCGTGCGCGAGGCGCGCGATTTCGCGCCGGCGGCGCTGATCGGCCGCAAGGCCGCCGAGCGCACGGTCGCGCGCCTCGGCGCGCGCAAGCTCTCGACGCGCGAATGCCCGGTGCTGTTCGTGCCCGAAGTCGCGCGCAGCCTCATCGGGCATTTCCTGTCGGCGGTCAGCGGCGGCGCGCTGTATCGCCGCGCGAGCTTCCTCGTCGATCACGCCGGCAAGCAAGTGTTCCCGGACTGGATGCAGATCGTCGAGCGCCCGCACATTCCGCGCGGGCACGGCTCTACGGCGTTCGATTCCGAAGGCGTCGCGACGCGCGATTCCGATCTCGTCCGCGACGGCGTGCTGCAGCGTTACATCCTCGGCAGCTATTCGGCGCGCAAGCTCGGCATGACGACGACCGGCAACGCCGGCGGCGCGCACAACCTGATCGTCGCGCCAGGCACGGACGATCTCGACGCGCTGCTCGCGCGGATGGGGCGCGGACTTTTCATCACCGAGCAGCTCGGGCAGGGCGTCAACGCCGTCACCGGCGACTACTCGCGCGGCGCGGCGGGGTTCTGGATCGAGGGTGGCGAGATCGCCTATCCGGTCGAGGAGATCACGATCGCCGGCAACCTGAAGCAGATGTTCCGTGACATCGTAGCGATCGGCCGCGACGTCGACCGGCGCGGGTCGCGGCACGTCGGTTCAATCCTCATCGGTGCGAT
>DATFRS010000337.1:0-53994 GCA_035263065.1 Rhodanobacteraceae bacterium | reverse complement strand
GCCTGCGCGTAGGCGGCGTCCGAGTCCTGCGTCAGCGAGTACGTGTTGTTGAGGTACGACGCCGCATCGGGCACGTTGCCGAGCGGGCTGCCGAGCACCCAGTTGCGCACGTCGTCCCAGCTCGTCTGGACGTGATGGCTCTGGTCGTTGTCGAAACCCTGGATGTCGGTGTAGCCGTGGAAGCCGATCGTCGCGAGATCGGCCGTGCGCACGCCGCCGACGATGTAGAGCGCGCGGCTCTCGTCGTGCTTGGCGTAGCGGTAGCCGACCAGCAGCTCGTTGATCCACGAATCGAAGTTCTTGCTCCAGTCGAGCTGGCCGTAGACGTCCTTCGCTTCCGCCGGCCACTTGCCGAAGTTGCCGCCCCAGCCGCCGCCCGGCGTGTCGCCGTCGTGCCAGTTGGCGGGATTCGCCGCCGCGGCCGAATCGTCGAACGTGATGCCGCGGTGGATGTCCCACGAATAGCCGCCGTTGTAGTACGGCTCGATGAACGCCTGCGTGTTGTCGGTGTTGTTCGAGCGCGAATAGCCGCCCTGGCCCGACAGGCTCCAGTCGTTGCCGTGATAGATGCCGGAAAGATCGATGCCGTACGTCTTGACGACCGACGAGCGCGCCTGGTTGTCGATGTACGTGTTGACCGGGCCGTTGCCGCCGTTTCCGGGAAGGCCCGGGCACGTCGGATCGTCCAGACCGCACGAGTGGCCGCCGGTGATGATGCCGTTGCCGCCGGGCGTGAGGCTCGTGATGTTCTGCGGCGTCTGGCTCGTGAAGCCGTACATCGACTGGTTGAAGTTGTTGAAGTTCTCGCGGATGTAGAGGCCCTTCGCTTCGAACTCGAGCTCGCTCGTCGGCTTCCACTGGAGATTGACGGTGCCGGAATCGCGCTTGCGCGTCTGCTGGAACCACGCGGCGTTGATTTCCTGCGGCATGACGTCGTTCGGATTCAGCGTGCCGTTCGCGATCGCGTCGGCGATGTACGGGCTTGAAGCGAGGCTCGACACCGGGCTGTAGCCGAAGATTTCCTCGCCCTGGCGATCGACCTTCTCTTCGTAGTGCTGCACGGAGAACGCCGCGCCGAACGTCGATTCGGGATTCTTCCAACTGTAGAGGAACGACGCGTTGGGCTTGGTCGTGTCCGACTGGTCGCCGTACGTCGCGCCGATCGAGCCCGCGATCAGGTTCGAGCGGAGGTCCAGCGGCTCGCGCGTGTGCATGATGACCGTGCCGCCGATGCTGCCTTCGGGCAGGCGCGCCTCGGGCGACTTGTAGACTTCGAGCTTGCCGAGGATTTCCGGCGCCAGCAGCGTGTAGTCGAAGCCGCGGTTCGGCTGCTCGCCGTAGAGCCACGTCGTCTCGGCCACCGGATGGCCGTCGAGGAACGTGAGGTTGAGGCTCGGATCGGTACCGTTGATGCTGACGCGCTCGCCCTGGCCGAAGCGGCGGTCGATCGTCACGCCCGGGATCTGCGCCATCGCCTCGGCGACGTTCGTCGACGGGAACTTGCCGATGTCCTCGGCGGTGATCGCGTCGACGACGGCGTCGGCATCGCGCTTGGTCTCGAGAGAGCGCTTGAGGCTCTCGCGGATGCCGCGCACGACGATCGTTTCCATCTCCTCGCCCGACGATGTCGAGTCCTGCGCGGCGCCGGCGGGACCTGCGGCGGGTGCGTCGGCGGGCGCGGGAGCGTCCGCGGCGTACAACGCGTTGGCGAAGCTCAAGCCGGCGAGAATGCTCGCTGACAGAAGGCTTTTACGGCACGTCATGACACTCCCCTCTCTGGTTGTTTGCGGCTGACGCGCGCTTCCTCGCTGCGTTTCGCCGGCTCATGGTGGATCTGCATCGAATGGAACTCCTCGAACAAAATCGTGGCGCACGCCTTACGCATGGCTGGCCTCGCGCGCCGCGCGCGCGTCGACCGGATGCCTGCCGAGATACCAGCTCGCCGCGCCGATGACGCCGAGCTGCGCGTGCTCGACGAGCCGCACCGGCGTCTGCGCGAGCACGTGCCGCATGACGCCCTTGTCGAGAAAGCGCTCGACGAACGCGCTCGCGACCAAGAGCTCCTTCATCTGCGGCAGCACGCCGCCGGCGAGATAGATGCCGCCCTCGGCGCCGTAGATCAGCGCGAGATCGCCGAGCACCGCGCCGAGCCAGCCGCAGAACACGTCGACCGTCTCGGCGGCGACGTCGTCCGACTTCGAGAGCGCGGCCGCGGTGATCTCGGCCGGCGACAGCTTCGCCACCGGCGCGCCGCGCAGCGCGCCGATCGCGCGATGCAGGTTGGCGAGGCCGGTGCCCGACAGCACGTGTTCCATCTGCACGCGCGGCGTGTGCTGGCGCAGTTCGCGCAGCAGGCGGAACTCGAGGTCGGTGTACGCGGCGAGCGTCGACTGCCCCGCTTCGGTCGCGAGGATCACGGGCCGATCGTGGTGCGGAATGCGCAATGCGGCGCCGAGTCCGGTGCCGGGGCCGACGACGAGCATCGGTCCCGGCAGCGGCGCCTCCACGGGGCCCGCCAGCAGCGTCGCACCGGACGCGTCGGCGTGGCCGATCGCGTGGGCGACCGCCTCGAAGTCGTTGACGATCGCGAGCTCGCCGACGCCGAGCGCGCGGCGCAGCTCCGAGATCGACACGGTCCACGGCAGGTTCACGTTGACGACGGCGTCGTCGATCACGTAGCCCGCGAGCGCGAGCGCGATGCGGTCGACGTCGCCGCCGTCGACGGTCGCGCGGAAGTCCTCGATGATCGCCGAGAGACTCGGATAGTCGGCGCAGGCGTACTTGCGGTAATGCAGGATCGCGAAGTCGTCGCGACCGCCGGGACCCGCGTCGAGCAGCGCGACGCGCGCGTGCGTGCCGCCCACGTCGGCCGCAATCAGCGACGCGCGCGCATGCGCGAAAGCGCTTTGGCTCGTCTGCCCCACTCTTCCCTCTCCGCCCATGCCGCAATCCGCCCGGCTCGAACGGCCGGTTACGGTGCGGCCGAGTCTCTGCCCGTATGACAACGTTGTCAATATGCATTGCAAAATTGTTGCGGAGGACGGTTCCTGGCCGGCCTTTGGAGTCTTGCCGGCGGGCGGGTGCCTGCGCCGTCGGGACGAAAATTCCCGCAGGAATGCACCTTCGACGCGCGCTCCGGCAGCGCGCCGGATCATTGCCTGACAACGTTGATAATCACCGCCCGCGAGCGGACAATCGCGGCGCCGGCCGAATGCCCGGCCGCACCGCTGCGAGGGGAGCCACGAGGATGTCGACGAGCGCCACCGCCCTTAGAGGAGCGCGCGACTACCGCGCGCCGATGATGATCATCGGGCTTCTGTTCTTCATCTTCGGATTCGTCACCTGGCTCAACGGGCCGCTGATCCAGTTCGTCGAGCTCGCGTTCGATCTCGACACCGTCAACGCGTTCCTCGTGCTGATGGTGTTCTATCTCTCGTATTTCTTCCTCGCGCTGCCGGCGGCGTGGATCCTGCGCCGCACCGGCATGAAGAAAGGCATGGCGCTCGGCCTTCTCGTCATGGCCGCTGGCGCGATCGTGTTCGGCGAGTTCGTGGTGCGCCGCTGGTATCCCGGCGCGCTGACCGGCCTGTTCGTGATCGGCGCGGGCCTTTCGCTGCTGCAGACCGCGGCGAATCCATACATCTCGATCCTCGGCCCGATCGAGAGCGCCGCGCAGCGCATCGCGTTCATGGGCATCTGCAACAAGATCGCCGGCATCCTCGCGCCGCTCGTGATCGGCGCGCTCGTGATGCACGGGCTCGGCGATCTCAAGGCGCAGGTGCAGGCGGCCGATCCCGCGTCGCGCGCCGCGCTGCTCGACGCGTTCGCCGCGCGCATCCACCTGCCGTATCTCGTCATGGCGGCGATCCTCGGCGTGCTTGGCCTCTGGATCGCGAAGTCGCCACTGCCCGAAGTGCGCGCCGAGGACGTCAACCGCAGCGATGCGGCCGGCGCGAACCGCACGATCTTCGCGCATCCGCATCTCTGGCTCGGCGTGCTGTGCCTCTTCGTCTACGTCGGCGTCGAGGTCATGGCGGGCGACGCGATCGGCACGTACGGCCGCGGCTTCGGCCTGCCGGTCGACGAGACGAAGTTCTTCACCTCGTTCACGCTGACGGCGATGCTGGTCGGCTATGTCGTCGGCCTTGTCACGATTCCGCGCTTCATCTCGCAGGCGCGCTATCTCACGCTGTCGGCGGCGCTCGGCATCGTGCTCGCGCTCGGTGCGTACGTGACGCACGGCTACGCGTCGGTCGCGTTCGTCGCGGCGCTCGGCTTCGCCAACGCGATGATGTGGCCGGCGATCTTCCCGCTCGCGATCGCGGGGCTGGGCCGCCTGACCGAGACGGGCTCGGCGCTGCTGATCATGGGCATCGCCGGCGGCGCGGTGATCCCGCAGACGTTCGCCGTGCTGCGCGAGCATCACGACTTCCAGCTCGTGTTCGTCGCGATCATGGTGCCGTGCTACGCGTACATCCTGTTCTACGCGCTGCGCGGCCACAGCGTCGGAACGGCGCGCCGATGAGCCCACTTTCTTTTCCCCCTCTCCCGCTTGCGGGAGAGGGTTGGGGTGAGGGCAACTCGACGGCGTCCCTCACCCGCCCTGGCGGGCGGCCTCTCCCGCAAGCGGGAGAGGCGAGTGCAAGCTACGATGGCGGGCCATCGCGTTGACCAAGCCTCCCGTGCACCGACCCACGATCAAAGACGTCGCGCACCGAGCGAAAGTCTCGCTGAAGACCGTCTCGCGCGTGATCAACAACGAGGCCTCCGTGCGCGGCCCGACGCGCGAGCGCGTGCAGCGCGCGATCGAGGATCTCAAGTACGAGCCCGACCAGAGCGCGCGCAGCCTGCGCACGGCGACGTCCTACGCGCTCGGGCTCGTCTACGACAACCCGAACCCGTACTACGTCATCAGCGTGCAGAACGGCGTGCTCGCCGCGTGCCGCGACCAGGGCTTCGGCCTGCAGATCCATCCGTGCGATTCGACCGTGCCCGACCTCGCCGGCGAGCTGCACGAGCTCGTGCGCCGCGCACGCCTCGCGGGTCTCGTGCTCGCGCCGCCGATGTCCGAGCGCATGGAGCTCATCAAGTACCTCGCCGCCAACGGCATCAAGTTCGTGCGCATCATCTCGGCCGCCGAGGATCCGAACGACGGCTATCCGTGCGTCTATGTCGACGACCGCGACGCGGCCTACGACATCACCGAGCACCTGATCCAGCTCGGCCACCAGCGCATCGG
This sequence comes from Rhodanobacteraceae bacterium, assembly GCA_035263065.1. Lineage (GTDB taxonomy): Bacteria > Pseudomonadota > Gammaproteobacteria > Xanthomonadales > Rhodanobacteraceae > Dokdonella_A. The sequence goes on along the minus strand of DATFRS010000337.1, from coordinate 48,755 downwards.
CTTCCTCTGGGGCGGCGAAGCGCATCGATCGAGCCCGGAGCGCTTCAAGGGCTACGAGAGCGCGCTCAAGGACTACGGCATTCCGCTCGACAAGAAGCTCGTGATCCCCGGTGATTATTCGTTCGACGACGGCTTCCGCGGCGCGCGCCGGCTGTTCGCGCTGCGCGAGCGGCCGACCGCGATCTTCGGTTCCAACGACGAGATCGCAGCCGGTGTGCTCGCCGCGGCGAAGTCGAGCGGCATCGATGTGCCGTACGAGCTTTCGATCGCGGGCTTCGAGGACAGCCCGTTCTCCAAGCAGTCGTGGCCCGCGCTGACGACCGCGAAGCAGGCGACCGAGGACATCGCGCGTCATGCGGCGCTGCGCCTCATCGCCGAATTGAAACCGCACGCGACGACCGCCGTGCCCGCCAACCGCGGCTTCAGCCCGCAGCTCGTGATCCGCGACTCGACGGCGCGCGTCCGGCTGCCGGCGGCATGACGCGAACGTCATGGGATTCGAAGTGGCCGCAGACACAAAGCCCACGCTGACGCCGGAAGGCACGAAGATGCGTCGCGAGATCGCCGAGTCGTCGGCCGCGATCGCGCGCCAGCTCGCCGACAACGCCGCGGCCGTGCGCGCGCTCGCCGTATCGCTGTGCGAAGATCCGCCGCGCCTCGTCGCGACCGGTGCGCGCGGCAGCTCCGACAACGCGGCGACGTTCGCGAAGTATCTGATCGAGACGCGGCTCGGCATCGCGACGATGTCGGCCGCGCCGTCCGTGCAGTCGATCTACGGCGCCGAGCAGGATCTCGGCGGCACGCTGTTCCTCGCGATCTCGCAGTCGGGCAAGAGCCCCGACCTGCTGCGTCAGGCCGAAGCCGCGAAACAGGCCGGCGCGCGCGTCGTCGCGATGGTCAACGTCGAGACGTCGCCGCTCGCGAGCGCGGCCGATTTCGTGATTCCGCTGCGCGCCGGACCCGAGCTCAGCGTCGCCGCGACGAAAAGCTTCCTGTGCTCGCTGTCGGCGATCCTGCATCTCGTCGCCGAATGGAAGGACGACGCCGTGCTGCGCGACGCGCTGGCACGAGTGCCGGCCGCGCTGAACGACGACGCGAAGCTCGACTGGCACTCGCTCGTCGACGGCCTCGCCGACGCGCGCAGCCTGTTCGTCGTCGGTCGCGGGCTCGGTCTCGCCGCAGCGCAGGAAGCCGCGTTGAAGCTCAAGGAAACCTGCGGCATCCACGCGGAGGCATTCAGCGCCGCCGAAGTGCAGCATGGCCCGATGACGCTGGTCGGCCCCGGCTTTCCGGTCGTCTTCTTCGTGCAGGACGATGACACCCAGGCGAGCACGCTCGAGGTCGCCGCGACGTTTCGCGCGCGCGGAGCGCACGTCTGGACGATCGGCGCCGAGGCCGGCGGTTGCGACACGTTGCCGCTGCCGTCCGGTGTCGACGCCGCGTGTACGCCGCTCGTCGCCGTGCACCGCTTCTACGAAGCCGTCAACGCGCTCGCCGTCAGGCTCGGCCGCGATCCCGATTCGCCGCCGCACCTCAGCAAGGTCACCGAGACCGTCTGATGGCGCGCGCATTCGTCAACGGGCGCGTGCTGACGGAGCAGGGTCTTCGCGACGACGTCGCCGTGCTCGTCGACGGCGATCGCATCGAGGCCATCGTCGCTGCCGACGATCCGCGCGTGCGCGATGCGGACCGGCATGACTTGCACGGCGACTGTCTCCTGCCCGGCTTCATCGATTGCCAGGTCAACGGCGGCGGCGACGTGCTGTTCAACGATGCGCCGACCGTCGAGACGATCCGCCGCATCGGCGCAGCGCACCGCACGTTCGGCACGACCGGCTTCCTGCCGACGCTGATCAGCGACGATCTCGACGTCATGCGCGCCGCGATCGCCGCCGTCGACGCTGCGATCGCCGAAGGCGTGCCGGGCGTGCTCGGCATCCATCTCGAAGGCCCGTACCTCGCGCCGGCGCGACGCGGCGTGCACGACGCGGCGAAGTTCCGCGTGCCGGACGCGGCGGAGATCGCGCTTGTCGCCTCGCTCCGCAACGGCAAGACGCTGCTCACGATCGCGCCGGAACGCCTGCCGCTCGACGCGATCCGCGAGCTCACGCGCCGCGGCGTCATCGTCTGCGCGGGACATACGGCGGCGACGTACGAGGAAACGCGCGCCGCGCTCGACGCGGGCTTGCGCGGATTCACGCATCTCTACAACGCGATGTCGCCACTGACGAGCCGCGAGCCCGGCGTCGTCGGCGCCGCGCTCGACGACGCGGCGAGTGCGTGCGGCATCGTCGTCGACGGCTTCCACGTGCATCCGGCCTCGCTGCGCGTGGCGCTGCACGCGAAGCCGCGCGGCAAGGTTTTCCTCGTCACCGACGCGATGCCGCCGGTCGGCGGCGTTCGCGACACGTACACGCTCGGCGGCATTACCGTCACCTGCCGCGACGGCCGCTGCGAAACGCCGGACGGCGTGATCGCCGGCTCGGCGCTCGACATGATGAGCGCGATGCGCAACGCGGTTGCGATGCTCGACGTCGACGTAGCGGAAGCCGCGCGGATGGCGTCGACGTACCCCGCCGAATTCCTCGGCCTCGCGTCGCACGGCCGCATCGCGCCCGGGGCGCGCGCGGCGTTCGTCGTCGCCGATCGCGCGCTGCGCGTGCGTGACGTGGTCGGCTGAGCGACAAAAGAACACGCCGCCCGTGGGCGGCGCGGAGCCGCGGCACCGGCACGGGGAGTTGCCGGCGCCGCCGCTGCAGGGAACGGCCTCGCCTACGGCGCGCCGTCGAAACCGTCCTTGAAGATCGTGTCGTCCGCGGTGACCGTGAGGCTCACCGACACGCCGACCAGCGCGTTGTTCGGATCGTTCGTCGAGACGCAGACGAGCGCCGAATAGGTGCCGGGGTCGAGGCCCGTCGCGTCGGCCGTCACGGTGACGTCCTGCGATCCGCCGACGGCGACCGTGCCGCTCGTCGGCGACTCGCTGAGCCACGGCACGTCGGACGGGTTCGAGCAGTCGCCGCCGCCGCCGCCGGCTACGCCGGTCGCGCGGATCAGCCAGTTGCCCGGCAGGCCGAAGCTGTCGATCGTGCCGAGGAGATCGTTGTTGCCGAGCACGTCGGGATCGGGATCGCCGCTCGACATGCCGGCGACCCACGAGCGGTCCTGCGTGCCCGAGTCCTCGTCGATCGCGGCCGGGAACAGGATCGGCGACGAGCCGCCGAGCGCGTAGACGTTCTCGAAGCCGATGTAGACGTCGCCGTCGCCCGGCACCGCGAAGTTCACCGTGTAGTCGATGAACGCATCGAGGCTGTCGATCGTGATCATGTCGTCGCTGCCGAGGCGCACGGCGTTGGTCGGATCGCCGTCGCCGTCGGCGTCGTAGTAGGCGACGAGGTTGATCGCCTTGCCGACCAGCGTGCCGTTGCCGTTCTGCGGCCACAGGATCGAGATCGAGTCGATCGTGAACGCGCCGGTGCCGGCGGGCGGCGAGAAGCGGTTCAGCCAGATCGCGGCCGATTCCGTGCTGGTCTGATCGTTGAGGCCGATCGTGTCCTCGTACGTGCCGTCGTCGAGCACGAACGTCAGCGCGCCGTCTGGGCTGCGCGGTGCCCACGGCGCGGCCGTGCGCGAACCCGCGATGCGGCTCGTGCCGATCGCACTCGGCGTGCGCGGCGTCGGCGCCGAGGCCGGACGCAGGTTCAGCGCGACGCGCGGAGCATTCGCCGCCGCTTCGGCGATCGCGAACGTGAGGTCGCTGCCGCCGGTGTTGCCGATCGTGATCGGGCTCGAGCCCGACGCGCCCGGCGCGAGCGAGAAGCTCAGCGAATCCGGCGTCACGGTCGCGACCGGCGGATCGCCCGGCGTGTAGACGTACGCCGCGCCCTGGAACTGGTTGCCGCCGACCGTGCCCTGCGCGCCGACGATCAGCGTGGTGCCGTCGACGCCGACGTCCCAGCCGAACGAGTCGCCGTCGGTTGCGTCGCTCGCGGTGAGCTTGTCGGATTGCGTCCAGCTGTCGCGCGCGGCGCTGAACAGATAGACCGAGCCCGGCTTCGGCGTTGCCGGCGGCGTGTTCGGATCGTCGTTGTGGCTCCACATGCCGATCAGCGCGGTGTCGCCGCTCATCGCGACCGACTGGCCGAACTGATCGTAGGCGACGCCGTCGTCCGCGAAGATCTTGTGCGTCTGCACGAACGTGCCGCCCGAGCCGTCGAACACGTACGCGGCGCCCTGATGGGTGTTCGCGCCGATGTCGGCGGCGGGCGTGCCGATCAGGAGCGTCGTGCCCTGGATCGCGAGCGAGAAGCCGAACTGGTCGCCGTCGGCGCCGTCGTCCGGCTGCAGGATCTGCGCTTCGGTCCAGGTGCCGCCCTGGTTCGTGAACACGTAGGCCTCGCCCGGCGAGTAGTCGCTCGACGAGAAGTCCGGGCCGGGCGCGCCGATCAAGAGCGTCGTGCCGTCGAACTTGACGGCGCCGCCGAACTGATGCGCGTCGCCCTGCGCGCCGTCGCTCGCGAGCAGCGGCGTGCCTTCCGTCCAGGTCGTGCCGGAGCGCGTGTAGACATGCACTTCGCCGCGCGTGGCGTCGTGATTGGGCGCGCCGACGAACGCGGTGTCGCCGGCGAGCGCGACGGCGCCGCCGACCCAGTCGAAGTTGAAGCCGTCGGCGGGGAGCAGCTCCTGCTGCTGCGACCAGGTGTCGCCGGAGCGGACGAACACGTAGGCGCCGCCGACCGGACCGAACATCTGGTTGAACACTTCGGGCGCTCCGACCAGCAGGCTATCGCCGGACAGCGAAAGCGACCAGCCGAAGAAGTCGGACCAGTTCGGCGGCGGCGTGACGGACGGCGTCGCCGTCAGCTGCTGCGTCTCGGTCCACGTGCCGCTCGAATTCGAGAACACGTACACCTTGCCGGGTCGCGGCCCCGGCGCCGGCGCGCTGACGAATGCGATATCGCCGGACACGAGCACGCGGAAGCCGAAGAGATCGAAGGCCTGGCCGTCGGCGGCGACGATCTCGTGCTCGATCCATGTGGCGTCGGGATCGCGCGCGAGCGACCGCTCGACGGCGCTCCGCAACGCCGGGGGCATGGCGCTCGTCGTCGCGGACGACGGATACTGATGGGCCGCATCGAGTGCGGGCGGAAGCGGCGTCGCCGCCGGCAGCACGGCCGGCGTGGCGAGCGCGATGAGCGCGGCGCACGCGACGGCGCGCACCGATGGGGTCGAACGATTCACGTGGATTTCCCCTCCGTTCTGGATGCTTTCGAGCCGGTGACGCAGCCTGCACAGCGGGCAGTGCGGCATCGCCGGAGATGAATGGCGCGTCGATGCGGTGCAGCAAAGTCCATTTCGCGGCACGCGCGCGCTTCGATCGAGTATGGATTTCGGCAACTCGGCGCCACAAGATCGCTGCTTGATTGATTTCTATCTTGAGATGTAAACATCACCTTGCGCATCAGCGAAACCTTTCCGCTGCATCACCAGACCCTTTCCGATCGATGAACACTTCCGCATCCACGTCGGGCACGAGCCGTCCGCTCGCGGCGCTCGGCATCAGCGCCGAGGAAGAGCGCGCGTACCGCGCGCTGCTGTCGCGGCGGCTCGCGGGCGCGGGCGACGTCGCGCCCGAGATCGGCCTCGAGCCGCGCGCGACGCAACATCTCCTCGACGCGCTCGCCGCGAAGGGGCTCGCGACGCACTCGCCCGAGCAGCCGCCGCGCTACATGGCGGTGCTGCCCGAATTCGCGGTCGAGGCGATCGTGAGCCAGCGTCACGCCGAGCTCGAGCGCGCACGTGCGGCGATCGCCGACCTCAGCGCGCACGCCTCGCGCGCGCGCGACGCGAGCGAGCGCGGCGAGATGGTCGAGCTCGTGACGAGCCGCGACGCCGAGCGGCGCATCTTCGAGCAGGCGCAGCAGGTCGCGCGGCACGAGGTCGTCACGCTGGTGCGCCCGCCGCTGCGCGTCACGCGGCTCGATACGTCGTTCGAGGAGGACCAGGTCGCGCAGCGCAACGCGCGCTCGCGCGGCGTGCGCTATCGCAGCATCGTCGACGGCGACTATCTCGCGCTGCCGGGCGCGCCCGAGCGCGTGCGGCTCGAGAGCGAGTCCGGCGAGGAGATCCGCGTGTTCCCCGAGCTGCCGTTCAAGGTCGCGATCTTCGACCGGCGCACGGCGTTCATACCGCTCGACCTGCGCCAGCCGGACGGGCCGACGCTGCTGGTGCGCTCGTCGGCGCTGCTCGACGCGCTCTACGAGCTCTTCGAGAGCCTGTGGCAGCGCTCGACGCCGATCGCGTTCAATGCGACCGGCGTGTCGTCGCACGGCGCACCGGTCGCGCGTCTGCCGGAAGCCGCGGAGAAACTGATTCCGCTCCTCGCCGCGGGGCTCAACGACAAGGCGATCGCGCACGAGCTCGACATCTCGTCGGCGACGCTGAACCGGCGGCTCGGCGAGCTCATGAAAGGGCTCGATGCGCGCACGCGCTTCCAGATGGGCTGGCGCGCGGCGCTCGAGGCGTTTCCGGAGCGCTGCACCGACGCGAAGCGGCGCGACGGCTAGACCGTCATCGGGCCGCGTCGACGTCCGGCGCGACGAGATCCTCGGCCGCGACGATCTGCCAGCGCCCGTTGCGGCGCACCCAGGTGTCCGTCCACACGAAGCGTCCGCGCGCACCGTCGGCGCGCTTGACCCACGACTCGTCGCCTTGCGCGACGGCCGTGTCGCCGTAGAAGCGCACCTTGACCGCGTTGACGTGATTCGACGCGAAGTACTTCGGCGCCTCGCGCGTGTCGCGCACCATCTCGGCCTTGTCGTACATCTTTCCTTTCGGATCGACGCCGATGAAGTCGTCGGCGAGGATGCGCTCGATCGTCGACGTGTCGCCGGTCGCGACGGACTCGGCCCAGGCGTGCTCGCTTTCGACGATGTAGCGCTCGTCGGCAGCCCGATCGGGCACGGTGGCGCAACCTGCGATGCAGGCGGCGAGTGCGACGACGGCGTGCGTTGCGCGTCCCCGAAGCAGGCGTCCCATCGGTATCACCGGCTGTTTCCCCGACCGTGAGTGTAGCGCCGACCGGCGTGAGCCGATCCCGCACCGTTTTCCGTTTCCCCAAAGGACACCCGCAGGCCGGCACGGGCCCGCGGACATGACCAAGGGGGAACCGATGAAGCGATGGCTGGCTTTGCCGTTCGGGTTGCTCGTCGCCGCGGGTGCGGGGGCGACGCGCGTCGACTACCTCTTCGCCGACGGCTTTGCCAACGCCGTCGAGTTTCCGGTCGTTCCGCTGACAGGTCAGGTGGGGCTGCCGACCGGCAGCACGATCGATCCCGCGACGCTTCGGGTCGGCAACGGCATCGCCGAGACCGCCGTCGACGCCACGGGCGCTTTCACGATCGCGAGCCTCGAAGGCCCCGAGATGACGTTCGTGCTGAACGCCGACGGTGTGCCGCTGCTCGCGGGATGGCTCGACGCGGCGCACACGGCGGTCTCGGCGCGCACGACCGCCGAGATCCTCGTATTCGTCGGACTCGGCGGCGCACTGACGGCGCCCGAGCTCGAGCCGCAGCTCATCGACATCATCCGCGACGACGGGGCCGGCGCACTGCCCGACCTCGAAGCGGCGATCGCGGCGGCGATCAACGCGGACGAAAACGCGTTCGCCGCACCGAACGACGCCGTGCGTCAGGCACTGGCCGCTGCGCTCGCGCACTTCCTGCCGTCGCGGCGCAGCGCGCCCGGCAGCGGCATCGACGGCGTGATCATCCAGCCCGGCGAGCAGAGCGGCCTGACGCCAAACCAGCCGTTCCAGTCGTTCTATCTCACCAATGCGCTGCGGCGTCCCGGTCACGCGTTCCTCACCCGCGAGTCGTGCACGTTCGAGAGCGGCACCGTGCCGGCCGGCGATCCATCGTGCCCCGTCGACGCCAGGAACTTCGCGATCGATCCGACGTCGGGCACCGCGAACCTCAACGACGCACTGCTCGATGCGTCGCTGGTGATCTTCGGCGTCGAGGACGGGAAGCCGATCGCGTACACGCCCGTCGACGGCCCAAGGCAGGGGCTCGAAAACGTGCCGGACGCGCAGAAGACGCATTACGTGCTGCACGCCGTCGGACCCGCCGCGCAGGTCGGCCTGCTCGATACGTTCCCCGAGACCGAGCAGGTCAAGCAGCTTCAGGTCAGCATGCTGTTCGTCGTGCGCGACCTCATCGTGCCCGGCATCCTCAGCGTGATCATTCCGGCGAACAAGGACAAGCTCAACAATCTCTACGGATTCGGCACCGACGGGATCATGAACGATCTCGTCGCGCTGTTCGCGACGTTGCCCGGGTTCTCGGCCAAGATCCAGGACGGCGACATCCAGGGCGCGCTCGGCGACGCCTACAACACGTTCTTCGGTTCGGCGACGTTCCGCAACCAGGTGACGAACCTGCTGCTGCGCCTGATCATCGTCACGGGCTCCGATCCCGACGCCGCGTTCGCGTCGGCCACGCGCGCGCTCGAGCACGCCGAGACGCTGAGCAACGCGCTCGGCCTCGTCGACGCGCTGCTGCAGAGCTTCGATCTCGGCGCGATCGCGGTCGGCATCGCCGAATCGAAACAGGGCGACAGCTGGGACATCGACGTCACGGGCGCGAACGTCGAGCTCTCGCCGGACCAGGCGTCGGCCGACTGCGTCTCGCCGGCACCGGAGCTGACCGTGCGCGTCGTCGACGCCGCGGGCGACCCGCAGGCGCACTTCGTCTATCACTGGAACCTCTCGCCGCCGGACGCGGGCGAGCTCATCGACGATGCCGGCCACAGCGGCACCGATTTCGATTCGTCGAGCGACCGCGTGCGCGTGCTGGTGCCGCTCGCGAATTTCTCCGGCGCGATCACCGTCGAGGTCAAGGCTTATCTGATCGACGGGACGAATCGCGTGTATGCCGGCAAGGACGCGTCCACCGTCACCGTGGATCCCGTCGAGGTGCTGCTCGCGCCGCGGCGCGCCTCGCTGCAGAACGGCGCCTCGCAGGCGCTCGAGGCGCGCGTCAAGCCGCCGCATTCCGGCCTGCAATGCGACGACTCGATCTTCGAATACACCTGGCAGGCGACCGAGACCGTCGGCACGCTCGATCTCGTGCAGGGCCTGCCGCTCTTCGACGCGAAGGTCGGCACCTACACCGCGAACGGCGGCACGGCGACGGGCATCGATACCGTGATCGTGACGGTCAGCGAATCGGGGCAGGTGATCGGCTCGGCGCAGGCCGAGATGCGCGTCGAGCAGGAGCCGACGATCATCTTCGGGACGTACGAGATCCTCGGGCCGATTCCGGCCGATCCCGGGCGAAGCTGCGTCGATGCGGTCGTCGCGGTGTCGATCCCGGCCGGCGCGACCGCGACGACGACGTACTGGATGAGTGCGTACGGCGGCTACGACCCGCTGTACTGGCTCGACACGGTCACCGCGTTCGGACCGCCGTTCGGCTGCGCCCCGACGTTCTGCTATCCGCCGGACACGATGTGGCTCCTCTCCGGCGGCTGCGGGCCGGACGACGGCATCCCGGACGCGATCGCCGCGCTGAACGCGCGCTTCGCATCGGGCTGGGTGTGGGAAATCACGGTGCAGTACTGAGGCGACGCGGCGCCGCCATGCGAGCCATTTCGCGCGCGCGCCGCCCGGCCTCGCCGCGCCGTCACGCGGTGCTAGACTCGGCCGACGGTCCGTGCTTCGGACCGCCGGGGGACAAACCGCGACATTTTCGGCGTGCTCGCGCGCGGACTCCCGCGATGTCGTCGAGGGGCGCGCGCGTGTCCGAGCAACCTCAGTTCGCGAGCTGGCTGCCCGAGATCTATCAGGAGCTGCACCGTCTCGCGCAGGGCGCGCTGCGCGGGCAGGACGCGCACACGCTGCAGCCGACTGCGCTCGTCAACGAAGTATTCCTGCGCTTCGCGAAGACGCCGCTCGAGATTTCCGACCGCCGCGAGATCATCGCGCTCGCGGTTCGCGGCATGCGCTCGGTGCTGATCGACCATGCGCGCGCGAAAGCGGCCGACAAGCGCGGCGCCGGCTTCGCGCGCGTGACGCTCGACGAGGACATCGCGCAGACGCACGACGACGTCGACCTCGTCGCTCTCGACGCGGCGCTCGCGCGCCTCGAGGCGATCGACGCGCGGCAGGCGCTGATCGTCGAGATGCGCTACTTCGCCGGCTTCACGATCGAGGAGACGGCCGAGGCCGCCGGCTGCTCGGCGGCGACCGTGAAACGCGAGGCCGCGATGGCGCTCGCCTGGCTGCAGTGCGAGCTGCACGACGATGAGCGCTGAGCCGGCCGACGTCTCGCGCGAGCGGCTGAAGGCGCTGTTCCACGAAGCCCTCGATCTCGCGCCGGCTGCACGCGAGGCACTGCTCGCGGCGCTGCGCAGCGAATCGCCGGCGATGCACGATCGGTTGCGGCGGCTTCTCGAAGCGCACGCGGCATCGAGCCCCGCGATCGTCGCGGCGCTCGAGCGCGAGCGGCGCGATCTCGATCGCCGCGGCGACTGGGCCGGCCGCCGGATCGGGCCGTGGCGCGTCGAGCGCGAGCTCGGCGCGGGCGGCATGGGGCGCGTGCTCTTCGCCGTGCGCGTCGACGGCGCGTTCGAGCAGAACGTCGCGATCAAGCTGATCGCCGCGAGCGGCATGGCGTCGCCGGACTGGCAGCGCCGCTTCGACGCAGAGCGGCGCGCCCTCGCCGCGCTCGAGCATCCGGCGATCGCGCGGCTGATCGACGCCGGCACGACGGCCGAGGGCGTGCCATGGTTCGCGATGGAATACGTCGAAGGCGAGCCGATCGATGCGTGGTGCGCACGGTGCGGGGCGGATGTCGCGACGCGCCTGCGGCTCTTCGTCGACGTCGCGGCGGCCGTGCAGCACGCGCATCGTCATCTGCTCGTGCACCGCGATCTCAAGCCCGGCAACATCCTCGTCGGCGGCGACGGCGCGATCAAGCTGCTCGACTTCGGCGTCGCCAAGCTGCTTGCGCTCGAGGCCGTTTCCGGCACCGAGACGCGCACGCAGGCGTGGCTCGGCACGCCCGAATACACCGCACCGGAGCAGATCGGCGGCGGCGCGATCACGACGGCGACCGACGTGTACCAGCTCGGCGTGCTGCTGTATCGCCTGCTCACGGGCCGCGCGCCGATCCCGCTCGACGGCTGTGCGCTCGCCGAATCGGCCGAGCGCATCCGCGACGCGATTCCGCCGCGAGCGAGCAGCGTCGCCTCCGGTGCTGCCGCGAGGGAGCTCCGCGGCGATCTCGATCGCGTGCTCGCCAAGGCGCTTGCGAAGGAGCCCGCGCATCGCTACGCGAGCGTCGCCGACTTCGCCGACGACGTCGAGCGGCATCTCGGCGGACGTCCCGTGCGCGCGCGGCCCGCGACGTGGCACTACCGAGCCGGCAAGTTCGCGCGGCGTCACCGGTACGGGCTTGCAGCGACGATCGTCGCGCTGCTTGCGCTCGGCGTCGGCCTCGCCGCGGTCGTCTGGCAGGCGCACGTCGCCGAGCAGCAGCGGCGCGAAGCCGAGGCGCGGCTCGGCGAAGTGCGGCGCCTGGCGAACCTCTTGCTCGTCGACGTGCACAGCGCGCTGGCGCACCTGCCCGGCACGACGGCGCTGCGCTCGCGCCTGACCGCCGAGGCGATGGGCTATCTCGACGATCTCGCGCCGACGGCCCGCGAGCGGCCGGAGCTCGCGCTCGAATTCGCGCGCGCCTACCGCACGCTCGGCGACGACCAGGGCCGTCAGGGGTACGCGAATCTCGGCCGGAGCGCCGAAGCGCTCGCGAGCTACGCGCGCGCGACGGCGCTGCTCGACGGCGCACGGGCGCAGCGTCCCGGCGACGCCGATCTTGCCGAGGAGAGCGCGCGCACGGACCTCGGCGCGGGCGGCATCCTGTACTGGACCGGCGACCTCGATGGCGCCGCGGCGCGCTATCGTCGCGCGCTCGCGTCCGCGGAATCGCTCGCCGCGCGTCGCGAGAATGACGCCTCGCTCGATCTGGTCGTGCTCGCCGCGAAGCGCGGGCTCGCCGACATCGATTCGTGGAACGGAAAGCTCGACGCGGCGATCGCCGCGTACGAGGCGATCATCGCGACACTGGAGCGCGGTCTGGCACGCGATGCCGACGCCGCCGGTTACGCGCTGTTTCTCGGTGAATCCGAAGCGCGGCTCGGCAACGCGCTCGGCTGGCAGGATCGCGGCGACGCCGCGCGTGCCGCGCTCGGCCGCGCGGTCGGGCGACTGCAGGCGATCGTGGCGGCCGAGCCGCAGGAGGCCGCCGCCGGCCATGCCCTGCTGGTCGCGGAGCTTCAGTTCGGCGAAAACCTCATCGACGTCTCGACCCGCGATGCGCAGGCCGCGTACCGGCGCGGCCTCGACAATGCGAGCCGCCGGCTCGCGCTCGATCCGGCCGATGCGCAGGCGTTGAGCGACGTCGCGCTCGCGACCAACAAGCTCGGCGATGTCGCACAGGCCGAGCATCGTCCCGACGACGCGGTGGCGCGCTACCGGGAGGCGCTGGCGCTGCAGCAGCGCCTGCTCGCGCTCGCGCCGGAAAGCTCGGGCGTGCTGAGCGCCGTCGCGAACAGCCACTGGCGCATCGGCAACGCCGAGCGCGGCCTCAGGCACGCAGGCGCCGCCGACGCGGCGATGGGCGAAGCGCTGAAGGTGCGCCTGCGGATCGTCGAAGCCGCGCCCGGCGATCTCGGCGCGCGCCGCGACGTCGCGGTGACGTATCAGGCGCAGGCTGCGTGGGCGAGCGAAGACGGCGAGCGCGAACGAGCGCGCTCTCTCTACGCGCAGGCGGTGGCGCAGTGGCAGGCGCTCGACGCGGCAGGCGGTCTCAAGGATCACGACCGCGTCGAGTACGAGACCGCCAGGCGGCAACTCGAGGCGACGGCGTCGCCGCCGTGACAAAGCCGGCCGCGCGCGGAGGTGCGCGCCGATGCTTCACGGCGGCTTCGTCATCCGATGCTTGACGACATCGAGGATCGCGGCGGTCATCACCGCCGTCGAGATGCCGAACATCAGAATGCCGTTGACCGATTCGAGCGGGCCGAGGAAGCGCCACGGATCGGTCATGACGATGTCGCCGTAGCCGAGCGTCACGAAGTTGACGGCCGAGTGGTAGAGCGCGGTGGTGAAATCGCCGAACTCGCCGAGCACGATAAAGACGAGCGCCCAGATGACCATCTGCGCGAGATTCGAGACCAGCATCAGCAGCATCACGACGGAGAGCAGGACGATTTCCTGCCACTGCGACCAGCGATTCTCGCGCGCGAGACGCGAGCGCGCGAAGTAGCGGAGGTTCGCGCTGACGAACACCGCCTGCAGCACGAGGCAGAGCACCATCACGGGAATACCGACCAGGAGATTGCGCAGCACGCGAGCGTTCCTCGAGGTGTCCCGGCGTCAGCTTTGCTTCTGCTCGCGCGCGACGACCGGCGGCGGCTGCTCGTCGACCCATTGCCAGAAGAGCTCGTAGCCGACTGCGAGGATCACGGGACCGATGAACAGACCGATGATGCCGCTCGTGACCATGCCGCCGAGCGCGCCGATGAGCACGACCGGCATCGGCACCGCAACGCCGCGGCCGAGCATCAGCGGCTTCAGCACGTTGTCGGCGAGGCCGGCGATGAAGATGTAGATCGCGAAGACGATCGTCGCGACGTCCGCACCGCGCGTGAGGAAGACGAAGACGATGATCGGCAGCGTGATCAGCGTCGCCGGCAATTGCATGATGCCGAGCAGCAGGACCGCGAGTGCGAGAAGGCCGGCCCCCGGAATGCCCATCACCGCGAAGCCGATGCCGATCAGCAGCATCTGGATGAACGCGATGCCGACGACGCCGAGCGCGACGGCGCGGATCGTCGCCGTGCAGAGCCGCGTGATCTTGAGCGCGCGGTCCGGCCCGGAGAGGCGCGAGGCGATCCTGAAGGCGCTGTCCGCGCCGCGCTCGCCGTACGCCATGATCACGGCCGCGATGATCAGCGCGACGACGAACATCAGGAGTCCGAGGCCGAGGCCCGCGAGCTTGCCGAGCACGACGAGACCGGCGTCCCTCAGCTGCGGAAGGAATTTCTGTGCGAGGCCGGTGAGGTCGGCGGTCGCCTGCAGCCAGAAATCGTAGACGCGCTTGCCGATCAGCGGCCACCCGGCGACCGACTCGGCAGGCGGCGGAATCTTGAAGTCGCCGCTCCGGACCGTCGCCAGCGCGTTCTGCACGGAGTCCGTCATCGACGCGCCGAGGAACCAGAGCGGCACGAGCAGCACGGCGATGCCGATCGTCACGAGCAGCGTCGCCGCACGGCCGTCACGACCGCCAAGCTTGCCGCGGAGTCGGACGTGCAACGGGTAGAGCGTGACCGCGAGGATCACCGACCAGAGCATCAGGTGCAGGAACGGATAGAAGATCTGGAAGCAGAAGACCACGAGTCCGGCGATGAGGCCCGTGCGGATCATGACGTCGAGCAGCTCGCGCGACAGCGCTTTCGTTTCCGTCTGTGTCGGCAGCATGGCCATCCCCCTCGGCGTGGAGGTCGAGGCATTCCGGGGCGCGTGGGCGGGCCCGCCACCCACGCGCCAGAGGTTGATACCAAAGCGAGGGTGCTGTCGACAGTAATCCTACTGGCACCGAAGTGGCCGCCGGTCGCTGACGTTCCAGTGCACCGACTGCAATCACGGGCGCGTGAAATGCACCGGGCAATACGCCTCGACGGCGTACGGAACCGGGCACATGGATCTCACGCGACTGACACTGCCTGCCGGTCTGTCCTGCGACTGACTGCGAGCTTGGTGGGCCCACCAGGACTTGAACCTGGAACCAAGGGATTATGAGTCCCCTGCTCTAACCAATTGAGCTATAGGCCCGTCGCGAAATGATAGCGAGCCGAGGTTGCGGGACCAAACCTGCTGACATCACGCGGTCAGCAGGCGCGGACTAGGCTGCTCCCGTTTCCAACACAAGGAGCATCGCCATGAATACCGAACAGGTGGCCCGCCGCCTCGTCGAGCTTTGCCGCGAGGGCAAGGGCGATCAGGCGCAGAACGAGCTCTACGCGGCCGACGCCGAGAGCGTAGAGGCACCGGGCTCGATGATGCCGGGCGCGAGCGGCGTCAAGGGCATGGACGCGATCCGCAAGAAGGGGCGCGAGTTCAACGACAGCATCAAGGAAGTGCACGGCGGCAGCGTCGGCGATCCGATCGTGTGCGGCAACTGGTTCGCCGTCACGATGACGATGGATGCGACGTTCAAGGATCAGCGTGGCCGCGTGAACATGCAGGAGATCTGCGTGTACCACGTCAGGAACGGCAAGATCGTTCGCGAGCAGTTCTTCTACGACGTCGGTTGAGATCGACTGCCTCGCGCCGTCACTCCGGCGCGAGCGTACAGGTCACGTCCTCGATCGCGACCTCGACGAGGTCGGTCGTGTGCCCGCCCTCGCGCGAATCGAAATAGTGACGATCGACCGCGATCGAGCGGCGCGCGCCGCTCGGGATGTCGTAGCGGAGCACCTTCTCGTCGATGCCGTCGGTGCCGTCGTCGGCGCGCCATGCGGCCTTGTAGCGGATCGCGCCGGCGCAGCCGGCGGTGTCGCACGCATCGGCGGTCACGCCGAACGCGATGCGGAATTCGTCCTTGCCCATGCGGATGACTAGCGGATCGCCGGTGACGCTGACGGCGCACGGGACGGCGGCGGATTCTGCGGCGGCCGGCAGCACGAGGGCGAGCGCAAAGAGCGGGGCTTTCAAGGCAGGAACCTCCCTGTGGAAAAACGACCGTCCGTATAACGAAAAAAAAGGGTGGCTTGCGCCACCCTTCTTCATGCACGCGTGAAATGTGCTTATTCGAGATCGAGGAACGACCGCAGCTGCTCCGAACGGCTCGGGTGACGCAGCTTGCGCAGCGCCTTGGCTTCGATCTGGCGGATGCGCTCGCGCGTAACGTCGAACTGCTTGCCGACCTCTTCGAGCGTGTGGTCGGTGTTCATGTCGATGCCGAAGCGCATGCGCAGCACCTTCGCCTCGCGCGGCGTGAGGCCCGCGAGCACGTCGCGCACGGTCTCCATGAGGCCGATGTTCGTCGACGATTCGACCGGCGAGACGATCGCGGCGTCCTCGATGAAATCGCCGAGGTGCGAATCCTCGTCGTCGCCGATCGGCGTCTCCATCGAGATCGGCTCCTTGGCGATCTTGAGCACCTTGCGGATCTTGTCCTCGGGCATCTCCATCTTGACGGCCAGCTCGTCCGGCGTCGGCTCTCGACCCATCTCCTGCAGCATCTGGCGCGAGATGCGATTGAGCTTGTTGATCGTCTCGATCATGTGCACGGGGATGCGGATCGTGCGCGCCTGGTCGGCGATCGAGCGCGTGATCGCCTGGCGGATCCACCACGTCGCGTAGGTCGAGAACTTGTAGCCGCGGCGGTATTCGAACTTGTCGACCGCCTTCATGAGGCCGATGTTGCCTTCCTGGATCAGATCGAGGAACTGCAGGCCGCGGTTCGTGTACTTCTTCGCGATCGAGATCACGAGACGCAGGTTCGCCTCGACCATCTCCTTCTTCGCGCGGCGGGCCTTCGCCTCGCCGATCGACATCGCGCGGTTGATTTCCTTGATGTCGCCGACGGCGAGGAACAGCGCCTTCTCGATCGCGATCAGGCGTTCCTGCTCGGCGACGATCTGCTCGCGATGCGCCTTGATGCTCGGCGACCACTTCTGGCGCTTGCGACCGAGCTCGTCGGCCCACTGGATGTTGGTCTCGTTGGCCGGGAAGAGCTTGAGGAAATCCTTGCGCGGCATGCGGCCGTGCTTGATGCAGATCTCCATGATCATGCGCTCGTGGTGGCGGATCGTGTTGACGACCTCGCGCAGCTTGCGCACGAATCCGTCGATCATGATCGCCGGGAGCTTGAGCTTCAGGAACGCCTCGGCCATCTGGTCGCGGATCTTCTGCGCCTTGCGATCGGTGAGGCCGTGCTTCTCGGCAGCCTTCTGGAACTTTGCGTAGAACGCACGCAGCTCTTCCATGCGGCGCGCGACTTCGACGGGATCGGGACCGGTCTCGCCGGGGCCCGCTTCCTCTTCGCCCTCGCCCTTCTCTTCCTCTTCCTCGTCTTCCTCCTCGGCGTCGGCCGCGGCGACGGGCTCCGGGATGTTCATCACCGGCTGCTCCATGTCGGCGAAGCCGGCGAGCACCTCGGAGAGACGCTTCTTGCCTTCCTTGTGCTGGTCGAATTCCTCGAGCAGCAGCTGGATCGACCACGGGAAGCTCGCCAGCGCGGACTGCACCTGGTTGAGGCCTTCCTCGATGCGCTTGGCGATCGCGATCTCGCCTTCGCGCGTCAGGAGCTCGACGGTGCCCATCTCGCGCATGTACATGCGCACGGGATCGGTGGTGCGTCCGACTTCGGCGTCGACCGCCGACAGCACGGCGACCGCTTCCTCTGTCGCGGTGTCGTCATCGGCCGCGACCGGCGTTTCCGGCATGAGCGTTTCGGTATCGGGTGCGACTTCGTGCACCTCGATGCCCATGTCGTTGATCATGCCGATGATGTCTTCGATCTGCTCCGGATCGACGATGTCGTCGGGCAGGTGATCGTTGACTTCGGCGTAGGTCAGGTAGCCTTGCTCCTTGCCCTTGATGATCAGGGTCTTGATCTCGGACTGCTGCTCCTGATTGTGTTCTGTGGCCATGGATGTTCCGGAGGGATCGAATTTCGGCGGAGGAAAGGAAGTATAGGAGCCGCGTCAAGGGCGATTCGGAGCCTTCCTTCGTAGGCATTCGGCTCGCCGCTTGGCGCTGTTCAAGGTGGTCGCGACGGGCGCCATCGCCTGCCGCAGGGGCCGCTTCCGCTGCGCCTCAGTGCGCTTCGAGCCAGAACGTGACGGGCCCGTCGTTCACGAGATGGACCTTCATATGGGCGCCGAAACGCCCGATTTCCACCCGCGGATGCCGAGCTCTGGCCCGTTCGACCAGCCGGGCGAACCCGCGTTCCGCATCGGCCGGCGCCGCCGCCGTGCTGAAACCCGGCCGCATGCCCTTTTTCGTATCCGCCGCGAGCGTGAACTGCGAGACGAGCAGGAGCCCGCCGCCGGTATCCGCGAGCGACAGGTTCATGCGCCCCTCGGCATCGCCGAACACACGATAGCCGAGCAGGCGCTCCAGCAGCCGCTCGACCTGCGCCTCGCCGTCTCCCGGCTGCACCGCGACGAGCGCCAGGAGCCCCGACTCGATCGCGCCGACCGTCTCGCCGTCCACTTCGACATGCGCGCGCGAAACGCGCTGGATGAGAGCGATCATCGGCGACGGCGGTTCTTTGCGGATCCCGGAGCATGGAGCTTATCCCGTAGCGGTGCCCGCCAATGCGGCGAGAGCTCGTCGATCGGGTTCTGCGACAAGGTCTGCGACAATCGGGCGTCCCGCGACAAAGCTTTACTTTTCGCCCTTTACGACTCGAATCGATGCCCGGTCGTCGCGCCCCCGCCGCTCCGCCCTCGTCCGACGTCGCTCGCCTGTCCTGGCCCGTCGCGCTGCTCTACGGCAGTTTGCGAACCGTCGGCGTCCTGCCGCTGCCCGTCGTGCACGCGATCGGCGCGCTCGTCGGGCGACTCCTGTGGATGCTGCACGGCCGCGCCCGGCGTACCGCCGAGCGCAACCTGTCCCTTGTACTAACGCAAAACGACGCCGAATCCAGACACAGGCTCGCGCGCGAGACCCTCGTCGAGACCGGCAAGGCGATCGCCGAGACCGCGACGATCTGGGGCCGGCCGCCCGAACGGGCCCTCGCGCTCGTCCGCGAGATCGAGGGCGAAGCGTTGTTCGACGCGGCGCGCGCCGGCGGCAAGGGGCTCGTCGTCGCGGCGCCGCATCTCGGCTGCTGGGAGCTCCTCAACTACTGGCTCGCCGCGCGCACGCCGCTCTCGATCGTCTACCGCCCGCCGCGGCAGGCGTCGATCGAGCCGCTCCTGATCAAGGTGCGCGGCAACCTGCCGGTCGAGCAGGTGCGCGCGTCGGGCGCCGGCGTGCGTGCGCTCTATCGGCGTCTTGCCGCCGGCGGCGTCGTCGGCATCCTGCCCGACCAGCGGCCGAAGCAGGGCGAAGGCGTCCTCGCGCCGTTCTTCGGCGTGCCGGCGCTGACGATGGTGCTGCTGTCGCGGCTCGCGCGAAGCACCGGCGCGGTCGTGCTGTTCGCGTTCTGCGAGCGCTTGCCGCGCGGTCGCGGATTTCGTCTGCGCTTTCTCGAAGCGCCGCCGGCGATCGCCGACGAGGACATCGACGCCGCCTGCGCTGCGCTGAATCGCGGCGTCGAGCGCTGCGTCGAGCACGCGTTCGCGCAGTATCAGTGGACGTACAAGCGGTTTCCGGATGATGCAGCTCCGCACGCCGCTTCCGTTTCCCCACTTCGTCATCCCGGCGAAAGCCGGGATCCATTTTGATTTGGATTTCGGCGGAGAGCGACAAAGAGCAACGTCAACGCGGATCCCGGCTTCCGCCGGGATGACGGCGGGGGACACGCTGCGTCAACGCGTGCCGGTTTTTTCGAGCCGCCGCAGGAACACGCCGATCTCCTTCTCGACCTGCTTGTCGCCGCGCGTGCGCGCGACGTCGAGTCCCTGCCGGTACGCATCGCGCGCACCGTTCGCGTCGCCGTTCTCGGCAAGCGCCTTGCCGAGCATCTTCCACGCCGCCGAATACGTCTGGTCGAAGCCGACCGCTTCGCGGAACGCGGTGATCGCGCCCGGCGCATCGCCGTGAGAGAGCAGCGCGGTGCCGAGCGAAAAACGCAACAGCGCGCCGTCGCGCGGCCCGCCGAGCTGCGCGCGCAACCGATCGATGAGATCCGCGCTCATGCCGTTATCATCGCGCGCCCGGCGTGCCGGCGCAGCCCTCTTTACGTTCGATTACGCGGTGTTTTCGCCGCGATGGATGTCGTGCGTGACGACGCCGACTTCGCGCGGCGGCGGCACGAAGAATTCCGGGTGGTCGAGGCTCCTTGTCATGTCTTCGACACCTTGCGACCAGTGCTCGCGCATCGCGCCGGCGCCGAACGCGTAGTCCTTGAACTGCTCCTCGTAGGGCTTGGCGCGATAGATGAGGTGCACGATGTTGAACACCTTGTCGCACAGCCACGGCGCGAGGTCGTCGGCGACGCGCGCCGGCAGGTGCTTCTTCGGAATCGCTTCGAGCAGGAGGCCGAGCGCGTTGCGCAGGCGCTGTCGCGCGGCGACCGCGTCCGTGCCCATGCGCGTGCGGCTCGAGTACTGGATGTCCTTCTGCCGTTCGAGCACGTCGAGCAGCGTGCGCGGCAGGATTCCGCGTGCGCTCCAGAGATCCACCTGGAACACGAGCGTGTCGCGCCGCGGCGTCGATTCGAGGAGATATTCGAGCGGCGTGTTCGACACGACGCCGCCGTCCCAGTAGTGCTCGCCGTCGATGACGGTCGCCGGAAACGCGGGCGGCAGCGCGCCCGAAGCCATGATGTGCTCGGGGCCGATGCGATCGATCGCCGAATCGAAGTAGCGGAAGTTGCCGGTCGCGACGTTGGTCGCGCCGACCGTGAGCCGCACGCCGCCGGCGTTGATGCGATCGAAATCGACGAGGCGCCCGAGCGTCGCCTCGAGCGGCGCGGTGTCGTAGAAGCTCGTCGCCGCGTCGCTGCCGGGCATCTGACCGAACGGCGACACGGTGCGCGGCATGAAGAAGCCGCGCTGTCCCTGCACGAGCGCGCCGAGCGCCGACAGCGCGCCCATCCACGCGCTGAGCGCGCTGTTCGGCGGCAGCCACGCGAGTGCATCGCGCATCGCCGACGCCGACGGCCATGCGAACGCGCCGGCCGGCTCGCAGATCGTGTTCCAGAATTCGTGCAGCCGATCGACGCGATGCTCCGGCGCGTTGCCGGCGAGGATCGCCGCGTTGATCGCGCCGATCGACGTGCCGGCGAACCAGTTCGGCACGATGCCGGCGCGATGCAGCGATTCGTAGACGCCGCACTGGTACGCGCCGAGCGCACCGCCGCCCTGCAGCACGAGCGCGACGGTCTCGTAGCGCGCTGCCGATGCGACCGGCGACGGCGTCGGCTTGCGTGCGGGTGCGCGCGCCGCCGTGCGCTTGCGCGCGACCGGCCGCACGCGCGCGGCGCTCATTGCATGTACCAGCCGTGGCTGACGACGATGCTCTGGCCGGTCAGCGCGTTGGTTTCGAAGCCGGCGAAGAAGAGCGCGCACTGCGCCACGTCGTCGACGGTCGTGAACTCGCCGTCGACGGTGTCCTTCAGCATGATCTTCTTGACGACGTCCGCTTCGGAGATGCCGAATTCCTTCGCCTGCTCGGGAATCTGTTTCTCGACGAGCGGCGTGCGCACGAAGCCCGGGCAGATCACGTTGGCGCGCACGCCGTGCTCGGCACCTTCCTTCGCGACGACTTTCGCAAGCCCGATCAGCGCGTGCTTCGCCGCAACGTACGGCGCCTTGAGCTTCGAAGCCTCCTTCGAATGCACCGAGCCCATGTAGATGATCGAGCCGCCCTGGCCGCGCGCGTACATCGCTTTCAGGCACGCGCGCGTCGTCAGGAACGCGCCGTCGACGTGGATCGCCATCAGCTTCTTCCAGTCGGCGTACGCGAATTTCTCGATCGGATTGACGATCTGGATGCCGGCGTTCGAGACCAGGATGTCGACGTGGCCGAGCGTCTTCACGACCGACGCGACGCCGTCCTCGACCTCCTGCTCGTTCGTCACGTCCATCTTGACGCCGATCGCTTTCGCACCCTTGGCCGCGAGTTCCTTCGCGGTTGCGTTCGCGCCGTCGAGATTGAGGTCCGCGATGGCCACCGCCGCGCCGTTCTCCGCGTAGACCTCCGCGATGCGCTTGCCGATGCCGCTGGCCGCGCCGGTCACGAGTGCCACCTTGCCGTCGAGTTTCACGTGCTTCCTCCTTGAGGGCGCCGCTCAAAAAAGTGCGCCGTTCCCGCGCGGGAACGGCGCCAGTTGGAGTGATCAGGGTGTGTGATGAAGCACCCTCTTTTCTGACTGCCCTGCGCCCTGTTAGTTCCGCAGTGCAGCATAGATGCGTGACGCGCCGCTTTCAGCCCTCGCGCACGGCCGCTCGCGGATCGACGCCGAGATCCTTGAGCTTGCGATAGAGATGAGTCCGCTCCATCCCGACCGCCTTGGCGAGCTTGCCGACGCTGCCGCCCGCCGCACCGAGCTGATGCAAGAGATACGCGCGCTCGAACTGCTCGCGCGCCTCGCGGAGCGGCAGCGAGAAATCGATGCCGTCGTGGATCTGCGCCGATGCCGCCGCCAGCGTCGCGGGCACCGTCGCGCCGAGCGCCTGCTCGACCTCGTCGAGCCCGACGTCCGGCGCGTTGCCGAGGATCAGGAGGCGCTGCACGAGATTGCGCAGCTCGCGCAGATTCCCCGGCCACGGGTAGTTGCGCAGGCGGTTCTGCACCGCGACCGGGAAGTTGCGGTACGGCAGCTTGTCGCGATTGGCGAAATAGTCGGCGTGATAGCGCAGCAATTCCGGAATGTCGTCGACGCGCTCGCGCAGCGGCGGCACTTCGATCGGCACGACCTTCAACTGGTAGTAGAGCTCCTCGCGGAATTTCCCGGCGGCGACCAGCGCGCCGAGATCCTGCGCGCTCGCCGCGATCACGCGCGCATCGATCGCGACCGGCTCGTGTCCGCCGCAGCGCATCAGCACGCGCCGCTCGAGCACGCTCGAGAGGCGCAGCTGCAGTTCCGGATCGAGATCGGCGAGCTCGTCGAGGAACAGCGTGCCGCCGTTCGCCTGCTCGATCAGGCCTTGCTGGATGCCGGTGACGTCCTCGACGCCGAACAGCGTCTGCGCCGCATGCTCGCGCGCGATCGCGCCGGCGGCGACGGTGACGAACGGTCCCGCGCGGCGCGCGCTGCGCTCGTGCAGCGCCCGCGCGAGCGTTTCCTTGCCGGTGCCGGGCTCGCCGTGGATCAGCACCCAGGTGTCGTGCGCGGCGATGCGCTCGACCTGCTCGCGCAGCGCCTGCATGCCGCGGCCGGTGCCGATGACTTCGATCGGCGCGGGGAGCTGGCGGCGGAGGCCTTCGTTCTCGCGTTTCAAACGGCTTGCTTCAAGCGCGCGCTGGATGACGAGCAACAGTTTCGCGAGCGAAATGGGCTTTTCGATGAAGTCCCACGCGCCGAGCCGCGTCGCCTCGACCGCGGTTTCGACGGTCCCGTGGCCGCTGATCATGATCACGGGGCACGGCAATCCGCCGCGCTCGTTCCATTCGCGCAGGAGGCTGATGCCGTCGAGATCGGGCATCCAGATGTCCAGCAGCACGAGATCGGGCCGCTGCTGCCGGCGCGCCTCGCGGGCCGCGGCGGCCGATTCGGCGGTGTCGACGACGTAGCCCTCGTCCTCGAGGATGTCCCTGACGGTCTGCCGGATGTCAGGCTCGTCGTCGACGACGAGCACGCGGGCGTTCGTCATGGCGGTCACCGGTTGCAAAAAAACGACACCGGAGCATAGCGCAGCCGGCGGACCGGTGGATGACCGGATTTCAGGCCGACTGGGACCCGAACTTGCGCAACCGCGAGCGCATCTGGAGGCGTCGCCAGACGTTGGCGGGCTTGCGCGCGAGCTCGCCGAAGCGGCCGGCGACGAAGTCGCGCGCGGCGCCGAGCACGCGCTCGCTGGAACGGCCGTCGCGCCACGGATGGATGAGGTCGCCGTACGCCGCGAGCTCGGCGCGGAGCACGTCGGTCGGCGCGAACGCGCGCTGCAGCGCCATTTCGAGATCGGCAGGCTCGGCGATGTCGATCATGTGCGGCTTCGGCGCGCGGTTGCGGAACGTGACGACGGGCTTGCGCTGCACGACGAACTCCGAGACCACCGACGACGTGTCGCAGACCAGCACGTGCGCGGCGCGCAGCGCAGGCACGAGCGCATCCGGCTCGATGAAGCGCGCGTTCGGCCCGGCAAGGCGGCGATACGCATCGACCAGCGCAGGATCGGTCTTCGGATGCAGCGTGAGCAGCCAGTAGCGATCGCCGCGCGCGACCTGCGCGGTGATTTCGTCGAGCAGCGCGCGCGCGGAGCTCAGCGTTTCGGTGAAGGTCGCGGCATAGAGAACGACCGGCCGCCCATCAGACGGACGCAGCGCCGCCGCGCTGCCGTCGTCCGGCGCGAACAGCGGATCGAGCTTCGGCCAGCCCGTTTCGGCGACGGCGAAATGCCCGTGCTCGCGCGCGAGCTTCTGGAACGGCTGCGTCGTCGCGGGACCCTGCGTGCAGTAGAGATCGAACAGCCCGCGGATGCGGAAATGGCCGCGCTCCGGCGAGCGCTTGTCGACGCTGAAGCCGTGGAACACCTGCACCTTGGCGCCCGGAAAGAACTGCGGCACCCAGTTGCTCGCGGCGAACACGGCTTCGGGCTGCCACGCGCCGACCGAGGCGATGTCGGGCAGCAGGCGCTCGGGTCCGTGCAGGTGCTCCTTGAACGTCGCGGGCGCGAACCACGCGGCCTCCCCGCCCATCGCGCGGATCGCGGCATCGATCGGCCGCAGCACCGGCAGCGCGTAGAGTTCCGTGGCAAACAACAGGTAATGCGCCATGCCGTCCTGTCCAGTCCTTCGGGATTCACCGGCGGCGCGATCGCCCGCACGCGGCCCGCTTCTCGGTGGGGGCACGCTCGCAGGAATAAAGACCCGGACCCGCCTCCCCGTGCGCGAGCATACGACGCCGCGCGTGTACGGCCGCAAGATTCGCGCGTGCGACCGGGCGCGTGCTCCGGGCGCACGAGTCCGCTAACCTTGCCGTCTTGAGCCAGCCGCCTCCCATGCCTCAACGTTCCGGCCTGTCGGCCTGCATCATCACCCTCAACGAGGCAGACCGCATCGACGCTTGCCTCGAATCGCTCGCGTTCTGCGACGAGGCCATCGTGGTCGATTCCGGATCGACCGACGACACGCGCGAGCGGGCCGCGGCGCACGGCGCGCGCGTCGTCGTGCGGCCGTTCGACGGCTACCGGACGCAGAAAGCATACGCCGTCGGCCTCGCGAACAACGACTGGGTGCTCTGCCTCGACGCCGACGAGCGCGTGACGCCCGCCTTGCGCGCCGAGATCGAGCGCGAGCGCGACGCGGGCTTCGTCCGCGCGTCGGGGTATCGCTTCCCGCGCATGACCGAATATTTCGGCGCGTACCTTCGCCACGGCAACGCGTATCCCGATCGCGTGATGCGCCTGTTCGACCGCCGACGCGGCGGCTGGCGCGGCGATCGCGAGATCCACGAGCATGCGAGCGTCGACGGCACGGTCATCGATCTCCGCGGCGATCTCGAGCATCACGCGTACCGTTCGCTCAGCGATCACCTGACGCGCATGGAGCGCTACGCGCGCATGATGGCCGAGCACATGCACGCGCAGGGCCGCCGCGCGCACGTGTTCAACTTCTTCGCCAATCCGTTCTGGCGCTTCGCGCGCGGCTACGTGCTCCGCGCCGGCTTCCTCGACGGCTGGCGCGGACTCATCTACGCGTGCATCAAGTCGAACTACGTGCGCCAGAAATTCATCAAGCTGTGGCTGCTCAATCGCGGCTATCCGATCTGACCGGCCGCGCCGCATGCGCATCAGCCTGGTGCTCCTGACCTACAACTGGCCGACGGCGCTCGAGCGCGTGCTCGACAGCGCCGCGCGCCAGTCGATGCTTGCGGACGAAGTGATCGTCACCGACGACGGTTCGAGCGAAGCGACGCGCGACACGATCGCCCGCAGCGCGCGCGGCTTTCCGTGCCGCATCGCGCACGTCTGGCAGGACGATCTCGGCTTTCGCGCGGCACGCGCGCGCAACCGCGGCATCGCGGCGTCGCGCGGCGACTACGTCGTGCTGATCGACGGCGACATGGTCCTGCACCGCGACTTCATCGCCGACCATGCCGCGCTCGCGCTGCCCGGACATTCCCTGCAAGGCAGCCGCCTCAACGCGAGCCCCGCGGAAACGAAACGCCTGCTCGAAGGCGGCGCGCCGCGCTTCAGCCCGCTGATGCCGGGCCGCTTTCCGCCGCATCGCGCGCTCCGAATGCCGTGGCTCGCGCGCATCAAGGCGCGCTCGAAATCCGGCGGGCGCATCTTCAGCTGCAACATGAGCGCATGGCGCGAGGATCTCCTGCGCGTCAACGGCTTCGACGAGCGCTTCGAAGGCTACGGCGGCGAGGACCAGGAGCTCGCCAAGCGCATGCGCCACGCCGGCGTGCGGCGGCGCCAGCTCAAGTTCGCCGGCCTCGCGATCCATCTGTTCCACACGTCGCGCGCGCCGGACGATCCGAACGACATGAGCCTCCCGGCGAACCGCATGATCGCCGAGACGCTGCGCACGCATGCCGTCCGCTGCGAGCGCGGCGTCGACGGTCACCTCGCCGAGTTCGCCGAGCCGCCGCGCGATCTGCGCGGGCCCGGAGCGTCCGCATGATCCGCGTCCATCTCGTCGCACGCGACAACGGCGCGGGCCTTTCGCGCGATCTCGAGATCCTGCGCGTCGCCATCGGCGAAGCCGGCTTCGATCTCACGATCAGCGCGATCGGCGCCGGCGGGTTGCGCCGCCAGCTCCAGTTCGCGCGCGTCAGGGCGAAGCTCGCGTGGCGCGGCTTCCGCGAAGGCCGCGCGCACGCGCGCTTCGACGTCAACCTGATGGACGAGCGCCTGCGCCCGAAATACGTGCCGCTCGCGCGCCGCAACGTGCTGATGCCGCACCCGGAATGGTTCGACGTCGCGTGGACGAAGGACCTCGGCCTCATCGACTCTGTGTTTGCGAAAACGCGCCACGCCGTGCCGCTCTTCGAAGCGCTCGGCTGCCGCGCCGATTTCGTCGGCTTCACGAGCATCGACCGGCGCCTCGCCGACGTCCCGCGCGAGCCGACGTTCTTCCACCTCGGCGGCCGCAGCGGCAACAAGGGCACGCAGGCGACCGTCGACGCGTGGCTGCGGCATCCGGAATGGCCGCTCGTCACGATCATCCAGCGCAAGCCGCTGAAGCTTCCGCCGACGCTGCCCTCGAACATCAGGCTCATCACCGACTACATCGACGACGCCGACCTGCGCACGCTGCAGAACCGCAACCTGTTCCATCTCTGCCCGTCCGAAACCGAAGGCTTCGGCCATCACCTCGTCGAAGGCATGAGCGTCGGCGCGATCACGCTCGCGACCGACGCGCCGCCGATGAACGAGATGGTCACGAACGAGCGCGGCGTGCTCGTGCCCTATGTGCGCAGCGGCACGCAGCAGCTCGCGACCACGTATTTCGTCGACGGCGCGGCGATCGAAGCCGGCGTCGCGCGCATGCTCGCGCTCGATGCCGCGCAGCGGCGCTCGCTCAGCGACGCGGCGCGGGAGTGGTGGGAGCAGAACGATCGCGCGTTCCGGCAGCGGCTCGCGACGGCCATACGGTCGCTCGCCGGGCGCTAGCCGTCCTCCTGATCGAGATCGTAGTTCCACGTCCCGTCGTACCAGCGGTTGAGAGCATGCGCCGCCGCGAACGCCGTGAGGCCATCGCCCTCGGCTTCCTCTTCGAGCACGACGATCGCATCCTCCGTGCGATGCCGCAGCAGGTACGCCGCGGCCATCACGCGCACGCCCGGGCGGAGATCCGCCAGCAGACACGCGAGCGCGTTGCGTCCGCGATTGCCGTAGGTGCGCAGTCGACTGAACACCGCGACGCGCTGTTTCGCGCAGTGCGTCGCCTTCGCGGGATCGTTGCGCTGGATCGCCTCGTTCTGCGCGACGACGAGGTCCGCGAACTCGGTCACCAGCGCATCGATGTCCGTCAATGCCGGGTCCGTCATGGCCGAATTGCCGTTGTCGCCGCACGCAGGCCGACGCTAGCGGGATCGCGCGGACGCCGGGCCCGACGAACTTGCGTGAGTGCTTGGCAATTCTTTCGCGATTGCGCGGCGCGTCAGCGCACCGCGGCGGCGGCCGGCTTCGACGTGCCGGGCACCGCATCGATCGGCAGGCGCAGCGTGAACACGGCGCCGCCCTGCGCACGATTCTCAGCGCGGATGTTGCCGCCGTGCTCTTCGGCGATCTTCTTGACGACGGCGAGACCGAGGCCGGTGCCCTTGCTCTTGCTCGTCGTGTACGGCTCGAACCAGCGGTCGCCGAATCCGCTCGGGAGGCCGGGGCCGTTGTCGGCGACGGCGAGCTCGACGAAATCCTGCTCGTCGTCGCGCACGATGCGCGTCGACACGAGGATCTGCGGCTTGCGCGCATCGCCGATCGCTTCGAGCGCGTTCTTGATGAGGTTGTGCAGCGCCTGCCTGAGGCGCACCGCGTCCGCGCGCACCAGCGGCTCGCCTTCGGCGAGGTCACGGGCGAGGCCGATGCGCTGATCGTTCTCGTAGAGATCGAGCACGTCGTCGAGCAGCGCATGCAGCGCGATCGGCCGCAGCGCCGCCGCCTGCGGGCGCGCGTAGTCGCCGAACGCGTTGACCATCGTCTTTAGCGCCTCGACCTGGCTCACGATCGTATGCGTCGCGCGATCGATCAGCTCGCCCTCCTCCGCCGAAAGCCGGCCGAGGAAACGCCGGCGCAGGCGCTCGGCCGCGAGCTGGATCGGCGTCAGCGGATTGCGCACTTCGTGGGCGAGACGCCGCGCGACTTCGCCCCACGCCGCGTCGCGCTGCGCACGATTCAGCACGGTGAGATCGTCGAACACCGCGACGTAGCCGGCGTCGTCCGGAAGCTCCGTGCCGCGCAGCATCAGCACGCGTCGGCCGTCGGCGGTGTCGACGACGAGCTCCTCGCGCCACTCGCGCAGGCCGCCGCGCAGATGCTGCGCGAGCGGCTCGGTGAACGTCGCGAGCTGCGGATGCTCGCGCTCGAGATCGGCGAGCGGCCGGCCGAGATAGCTCGCCGTGCTGACGCCGAGGATCGCCTCGGCCGCGCGGTTGGCGATGCGCAGCCGCCCCGACTGATCGAAGCCGAGCACGCCCGCGGACAGCCGCTCGAGCAGCGCGACGAGCCATTCGCGCTGGCGCTCGGTCTCCTGCGCGCTCTTCTGCGCGCGCGCGCTCGCGAACTCGATCTCGCGCGTCATCGTCGCGAACGAATTGACGAGGAAGCCGACTTCGTCGTTGCTCGCGATCGGCAGCGGCGTGTCGTAGCGGCCGGCGCCGACGGCGCGCGTCGCCGAGATCAGGCGGCCGAGCGGCGCGACGAGCCGGCGCGCGACGCTGAACGCCGCCAGCGTCACCAGCAGCGCGGACAGCAGCAGCGCGAACGTCAGGATCAGCGCGAACGTCAGCTTCAGCGAGCCGCGCAGGAACTTGAGCCGCTGGAAATCGAAGCTTGCATTCTCGATGCCGCGCGTCAGCGTCTGCAGGCGCGTCGGCAACGGAAACAGGCCCTGCAGCAGACGCTTCGTGCCGGGCACTTCGCCGGTGACCGGCACCGCGACGCGCAGCATCAGGAGATCGCCGATCGGTTCGGCCGCGGCGTAGCGGCCGTTGCCTTCGATGCGCATCGACATCGTGGCGTCCGGCAGCGGCGGATCGAGATAGCGCGGATCGGAGCTCGCCGTCGCGATCACGCGGCCGTCGCCGAACACGGTGAGCTGCGTCGCGCCGAGCGCGTCGATCTCGTTGTCGAGCACGCCCTGCAATTCGGTGGCGGTGAGCCCTTGCAGGCGCGCCGCGAGGCCGACGCTCGACTGCTCGGCGACGCGCAGGCGCTCGTCGATGACGATGCGGCCGATCTCCAGCGCGTTGTCGAGCGCCTGCTCGAGCTTGACGTTGAACCAGTTGTCGACGGTCGCGTCGAGGAAGCGCAGCGCGAAGCCGTACACGACGACGACCGGCGGCACCGCGAGCAGCACGAGCATCAGCAGCAGTCGTCGCCCGAGCCGCGCACCGGGCGCGCCGCGCACGAGATCGACGCGCAGGCGCCACAAGCGCTGCGCGATGACGAGCGCGAGCAGCGCGAGCGCCGCCGCGGCCGCGCCGAGAATCCAGCGGTAGTAGAGACCGACACCGCCGCCGCCGGCCGCGTCCTCGGCGAGCTTCAGCGACGCGAGCAGGAGCGCCAGTACCGCCAGCGCCGGCAGCGCGCGACGCAGCGCGAACTTCAGCCAGCCGCGGGTTGCCATGTGTACTCCGCGGCCGAGAGCTGCCACGCCGGCTCGAACTGCGCCGGCAGGCGCAGCGCGCCGGGCAGGGCCGCCGTTTCGAGGCCCGCGCCGACGCGCAGCGGCGTGCCGCGCGGCAGCGATCCGAACGTCGCCGGCAGCGGCAGGCGCAGCGAGTTGAGGCCGGCGAACAGATAGCCCGGCGTCGGGAACGTGCGCACGTCGGCATTCGCGTCGAGATCGCGCACCTGGTAGCGGCGCGACAGCGGGAAGTAGCGCAGCTCGATGCGATGCTCGGAGAGCGCCGGCGACGTGAAGCGCCAGCGGCCCGCCGCGACGCTGACCTTGATCGTCAGCGGAATGCCGTGGTCGAGCGCATCCTGCATCGGGCCGCTCAACCGGCAGTCGAGACCGAGCTCGAGCACCGGCGCGTCGGCCGTGCCGGCGATGCGCGCCGCGCGGATCGTCAACGAGCCCGGGTGCTGCTGCGCGAGCGCGCCGCAGCCCGCGAGGAGGCACGCGACGAGCGCGAGCGCGCTAGCGAGGCTTGTCGAGAATCGCATAGAAGAAACCGTCCATGCCGCCCGCACCCGGCAGGTTCTGCCGGCCGCCGCCGGCGGCGCGGCCGTACGTTTCGGGCGCGGGCGTCGCCGTCGCATCGGCGTGCGTCGCGAGGAAGTCGGCCAGCACGGCGTCGTTCTCGGCCTTGAGCACGGAACAGGTTGCATAGACTAGTCGCCCGCCCGCCGCCAGCAAAGGCCAGAGCGCGGCGAGGAGCCGGCCCTGCGTCGCGGCGAGCCCGGCGATGTCGCCGGCGCGGCGGTGCAGCTTGATGTCCGGCTGGCGGCGGATGATGCCGGTCGCCGAGCACGGCGCATCGATCAGGATCCGATCGAACGGACGACCGTCCCACCAGCTGTCGGGCGCCGCGGCATCGCCGGCGCGCACGTCGGCGGCAAGTCCGAGCCGCGCGAGGTTGTCGGCGACGCGCGGCAGGCGCGCCGCGTCGCGATCGAGCGCGACGAGATCGAGCGATGCGCGCTCGAGCATGTGCGCCGACTTTCCGCCCGGCGCGGCGCACGCGTCGAGCACGCGCTGCCCGTCCGCGAGATCGAGGAGATCGGCGACGCGCTGCGCGGCGCCGTCCTGCACCGAGAACGAACCTTCGGCGTAGCCCGGAAGCTGCGTCACGTCGCTGCTGCGCTCGAGCACGATCGCGTCGGCGAGCTCGGCGTGCGGATCGGCGGCGATGCCGGCGGCGAGGAAGCGCTCGATCAGCGCGTCGCGTTTCGCGCGGCGGCGGTTGACGCGCAACGTCAGCGGCGCTTCGCGGTTGTTCGCTTCGAAGATCGCGCCGGCATCGTCGGGCCAGTCGCGGCGGAGCGCGTCGATCAGCCAGCGCGGATGCGCGGTGCGGGTGACGTCGTCGCGGTCGAGCTTCGCGGCGACGGCGTCGCGCTCGCGTCCGAAGCGGCGCAGCAGCGCGTTGACGAGACCGCTGTAGCGCGGCTCGCCGAGCGTGCGCGCGGCGTCGACCGACGAGGCGACGACGGCATAGTCCGGCATCTCGAGCACGGCGATCTGCGCGAACGCGAGCACGAGCAGCGCGCGGATCTCGCGCGCCTTCGGCGGCAAAGGTTTTTCGAGGAATTCGGCGAGCGCGGCGTCGAGGCGCAGCCACCAGCGCGTCGCCGCGAACAGCGATGCCGACAGCAACGCGCGGTCGCGCGGATCGGCAAAGCGCGGCGCGGTTTCGGCGACGGCCGTGCGCAGCGACACGCCGTCGAACACGACGCGCGCCAGCGCCCGCGCCGCTTCCGCGCGCAGCGCGGCGCCGGGATTCATCCGTGCGCCCCGCGCTCGCGGCGCGCGTTCTGCCAGTCGCGCACGCGGATGCGGCGGCCGCCTTCGCGCTGCACTTCGACGATGCGCAGCACGCCGTTGCCGGTCGCGACGTCGATGGCGTCGCGCGTCGTGGCGACGATCGTGCCGGGCGTCGCGTTCGCGTGCGTCGCGACGGCGTGCGCCGACCAGATGCGCAGGCGCTCGCCCTCGAGCTCGGCTTCCGCGACGGGCCACGGATCGAACGCGCGCACCTTGCGCTCGAGCGCGATCGCGGGTTCGTTCCAGTCGAGCCGCGCCTCGGATTTTTCGAGCTTGTGCGCGTACGCGACGCCGGTGTCCGACTGCGGGTGCGCGACCAGCGTCTCCGCGCGCGCGACGCGCGCAAGGCCTTCGGCGAGCGCGTCGGCGCCGAGCGCGGCAAGCCGGTCGTGCAGCGAGCCGCCGGTTTCGTCGCTCGCGATCGGCGTGCGGCGCTCGATCAGCACCGGTCCCGTATCGAGCCCCGCTTCCATCTGCATGAGATCGACGCCGGTCTCGGCGTCGCCCGCGAGGATCGCGCGCTGGATAGGCGCGGCGCCGCGCCAGCGCGGCAGCAGCGACGCGTGTACGTTCCAGCAGCCGAGTCGCGGTATCGCGAGCACGCGCTTGGGCAGGATCAGGCCGTACGCGACGACGATCATCAGATCGGGCGCATATGCCGCGAGCGTCTGCTGCGCATCGGGATTCTTCAGCGTTTCAGGCTGCTCGACCGCGATGCCAGCAGCGAGCGCACGCTGCTTGACCGGGCTCGCCGCCAGCTTGCGCCCGCGGCCCGCGGGACGGTCGGGCTGCGTGTAGACCGCGACGACGTCGACCGGCGCCGCGAGGCACGCGTCGAGGCACGGCAGCGCGAACTCCGGTGTCCCCGCGAACACCAGGCGCAGTCGTGGATTCATGGGAAAGGCTTCGTGCTAAAGCGCGACCGCCGCGGGCTCGGCGGCGTGCTTGCGCTGCTTCTCGAGCTTCTTGCGCACGAGCTCACGCTTGAGCGGCGAGAGGTAGTCGACGAAGAGCTTGCCGACGAGGTGATCCATCTCGTGCTGGATGCACACGGCGAGGAGACCATCGGCGTCGATCATGATGGGCTTGCCGTCGACGTCCTGCGCCTCGACGCGGATGCGGTCGGCGCGGTCGACATCGGCGAAGATGCCCGGCACCGAGAGGCAGCCTTCCTGGTAGGTCTGGCTGCCTTCGCGCGAGACGATCTTCGGGTTTGCGATCACCATCGGCTGGTTCTTGTCCTCGGACACGTCGAGCACGAGCAGGCGCTTGTGGACGTTGACCTGCGTCGCGGCGAGACCAATCCCCGGCGCCGCATACATGGTCTCCAGCATGTCGGCCGCCAGCTGCTTCAGCGCGGCGTCGAAATGGGTGACCGGCTGCGCCTGGGTGCGCAGGCGCTTGTCGGGGAACTCGAGGATCGTGAGCTTGGCCATGGCTTCCAGATGCGGGCCGCAGCAACGTGCCGCAAGCCTTTGATGGGCGAAGTTTAGTGGAGTTTGGGCGGAACGGCTGTGGCACCCGCCGCCGGCCGTCGACCGGGCGAGCGCCGGGACCGCCGAAAGGTGTGATAGGCCCGAGAGTTTCCGCCCTTCGCAGTGCCTTAGCCTCGCGTTTCGCGGGTCTGCAGAGGCGGTTCCCAGCCCTTCATTTTTGGGAAGTCCGTCGTTTTCTCCTGTTAAAGTTTCGGATAGACTCGCCAAGCCATTGGGGAATCAGGGAATTGGCAGCCATGCTTAAAAAACTACTTGCGGTTTCGGCTGGACTGCTTTTCACCCTCACGGTTTTTGCCGCCACCGTCGAGTGGGCAGACAACCATCCGGACCGCTATGTCGTCAGGAAGGGCGACACGCTGTGGGACATCTCGGCGCGCTTCCTGAAGAAGCCGTGGCTCTGGCCTGAGATCTGGCAGGACAACCCGCAGGTCCGCAACCCGCACCTCATCTATCCCGGCGACGAGCTCGTCCTTTCGGGCGGCCACCTGCGCCACGGCGCGGGCTCGATCGAGCCGCATGCCCGCGTCACCTCGCTCGAGGACGCGGTCAAGCCGATCCCGCTGTCGGCGCTGAAGCAGTTCCTGAAGCACGCGCGCATCTTGACCGAGGACGAGTTCGAGCACGCGCCGCACGTCGTCGGCCTCGAAGAGAACCAGCTCCGCGGCAGCGCCGGCCAGCTCGCGTTCGTGCGCGGCCTCAACGCGCCGCTTGGCACCAAGCTCGCGCTCGTGCGCGCCAGCGGCCGCTACTACGACATGCCGCCGCGCGGCGAAGGCGAGCCGCGCGAGGTCTACCGCCAGACCAGCGACTGGTTCGACGGCCGCCCCGGCATGCTCTGGCACCACGGCCCGAACGAATTCACGATGAGCGGCAACGTGCGCTTCCTCGGCTACGAAGTGCTCGAGTACGGCACGGTCGAGGTCACGCGCGTCGGCGATCCGTCGTCCGCGCTGATCGTCTACTCCGATTTCGAAGTGCGTCCCGGCGACTTCGTGCTGCCGCTCGACGAGAAGCCGTACGACGACCAGTACGTGCCGCATGCGCCGACGCGCGTGCCGGACAACATGCGCGTCGTCGCGTTCGCCGATGCGATGAACGCGATCGGGCCGCGCCAGGTCGTCGCGCTCTCGCGCGGCTTCGAGGACGGCATCGAGAACGGCCAGACCTTCAGCGTCTATCACGACGGCGAGGAAGTCCTCGACCAGACCGACTACACCGAAGGCAGCGCGAACAAGTTCTTCCATCCGGGCGACGCGCACGTCGTGCTGCCGCCCGAGTTCGTCGGCCACGTCATGATCTTCCGCACGTTCAACCGCGTCAGCTACGGCCTCGTCATGGACGCGGTGAAGCCGATCCACCTCGGCGATTTCCTCTGGGATCCCGATCACACGCCCTGACGCAGGGCTCCACTGATTTCCTACGCGGCGCGCTGGCAACATCGCGCCGCGTTCTTTTTGGGCGCGGCTAGACTCGTTCGCGATGGACATCGCAACGCGTCGCGACGAGCTCGAAGCCTGGCTGATCCTCCTGCGTGCACCGGGACTCGGCGCGTCGCGCCTGCGCGAGCTGATCGAGCGCTGCGGCGACGTGCGGGGCGCGCTGAGAGCCGCGCAATGCAGCGCGGACGCGAAACGCATCGCCGACGATCTCGACTGGCTCGCCGCACCGGCGCATCACCTGATCGTCTCCGGCAGCGAGGATTTCCCGCCGCTGCTGCGCGACGTGCCGGGCGCACCGGTCGCGCTGTTCGTCGTCGGCGATCCCGCGCTGCTCTGGCAGCCGCAGGTCGCGATCGTCGGCAGCCGCAACGCGAGCCACGCGGGACTCGACAACGCGCGCAACTTCGCGCGCGCGCTCTGCGCGGCCGGCTTCGCGATCACGAGCGGTCTCGCCGAAGGCATCGACGCGGCTGCGCACGCGGCCGCGCTCGACGCCGGCGCGCCGACGATCGCCGTGCTCGGGACCGGGCCCGATCTCATCTATCCGCTGCGGCATCGCGAGCTCGCCGCGCGCGTCGCCGCGAACGGTGCGCTCGTCAGCGAATTCCCGCCGGGCGTGCCGGGCCTGCCGGAGCACTTCCCGCGACGCAACCGCATCATCGCGGGGCTCGCGCTCGGCACGCTCGTGGTCGAGGCGGGGCTGCGCTCCGGCTCGCTGATCACGGCGCGCAACGCGAGCGAACACGGCCGCGAGGTGTTCGCGATCCCGGGCTCGATCCACAACCCGCTCGCGCGCGGCTGTCATCGGCTGATCCGCCAGGGCGCCACGCTGGTGGAAATGGCCGAGGAGATCATCGACGCGGTCGGGCCTGTCGCCGCGCGTCTCGGCGAGTCGCTGCGCGAGCGGCTCGACGTGGCCACGCCCGGCGCGTGGGCGGCGCCCGAGCGCGACGGCGACTACGCGGCCCTGCTCGCCGCGCTCGGGCACGAGCCGGCCGGCGTCGACGTCCTGGCTGAGCGGACCGCCCTGCCGGTGGCGGCGCTGTCGTCGATGCTGCTGGTCCTCGAGCTCGAAGGCGAAGTTGTTGCCGAGCGCGGCGGTCTCTATTCACGGCGCGCAGCTGAACGAGCGCGATGAGACGGGATTCAGTTTTCTCGTAAAAACAGTCGGTTATACAGGGGCAGAGCGGGTGCCGGAGGGCCTTGCCGGGCCTCGAAGCCCCGGTCCCTCAGCTTGACAGCCCGCCGGAGCGTATGTCTCAACTGGAAAAAGGGACCCCCTGAACGTACTTCCCCGATACCCCCGTCGTAGGTCATCGGCAGCCTGTGTGGCTGCCTCCCCTTCGCGGGCGCAGGAATGGACATGGCCAAGAATCTCCTCATCGTCGAGTCGCCAGCGAAGGCGAAGACGATCAACAAGTACCTCGGCAAGGACTTCCAGGTGCTGGCGTCCTACGGGCACGTGCGCGATCTCGTGCCCAAGGAAGGCGCGGTCGACATCGACCACGACTTCGCGATGAACTACGAGGTCATCGACAAGAACGAAAAGCACGTCGACGCGATCGCGAAGGCGGCGGCGAAAGCGGATTCGCTCTATCTCGCGACCGACCTTGACCGCGAAGGCGAGGCGATCTCGTGGCACATCGCCGAGATCCTGAAGCAGCGCGGGCTCCTCGACGGACGCTCGGTGCATCGCGTCGTGTTCTCCGAGATCACACCGCGAGCCATCAAGGAAGCGGTGTCGCAGCCGCGCAAGCTGTCGATGGATCTCGTCAACGCGCAGCAGGCGCGGCGCGCGCTCGACTACCTCGTCGGCTTCAATCTTTCGCCGGTGCTGTGGCGCAAGGTGCAGCGCGGGCTCTCCGCGGGCCGCGTGCAGTCGCCGGCTCTGCGCATGATCGTCGAGCGCGAGGAAGAGATCGAAGCGTTCAAGGCGCGCGAGTACTGGTCGATCGAGGCCGACTGCGCGCATCCGGACCAGCCGTTCAAGGCGCGGCTCTACAAGCTCAACGGCAAGCGCTTCGAGCAGTTCGACATCACCAACGAGCGCGACGCGCATGCCGCGCGCGATGCGCTCAGGAAGGCCGCGCAGGGCCGGCTCGTCGTCGGCGACATCCAGTCGAAGGAAAGGAAGCGCCGTCCGGCGCCGCCGTTCACGACCTCGACGCTGCAGCAAGAGGCGGCGCGCAAGCTCGGCTTCGCGACGAGCCGCACGATGCGCCTCGCGCAGCAGCTCTACGAAGGCGTGCAGATCGGCGACGAAGGCATCGTCGGCCTGATCACGTACATGCGTACCGACGCGGTGCATCTCTCGAGCGAAGCGATCAGCGAGCTGCGCGAGGTGATCCAGCGCGACTACGGCCCGCGCGCGCTGCCCGAGCATCCGAACTTCTACCGCAACAAGTCGAAGAACGCGCAGGAAGCGCACGAGGCGATCCGGCCGACCTCGGCGCTGCACCGGCCGAAGGATGTCGCGGCCTATCTCGCCGACGACCAGCGCAAGCTCTACGAGCTCATCTGGAAGCGCGCGGTCGCGTGCCAGATGCAGCACGCGACGCTCAACACGGTGTCGGTCGACCTCGCCTGCGGACCCGAGTCGACGTTCCGCGCGAGCGGCACGACGGTCGTCGATCCCGGCTTCCTCGCCGTGTACGAGGAAGGCCGCGACCAGAAGGCCGCAGAAGACGAGGACGAGGGCCGCAAGCTCCCCGCGATGACGATCG
This sequence comes from Rhodanobacteraceae bacterium, assembly GCA_035263065.1. GTDB lineage: Bacteria > Pseudomonadota > Gammaproteobacteria > Xanthomonadales > Rhodanobacteraceae > Dokdonella_A. The sequence goes on along the minus strand of DATFRS010000337.1, from coordinate 11,089 downwards.
GCGAAGCGGTGCCGCTGCGCGACATCCTCGCCGACCAGCATTTCACCGAGCCGCCGCCGCGTTATTCCGAAGCCTCGCTCGTCAAGGCGCTCGAGGAATACGGCATCGGCCGCCCGTCGACATATGCGAGCATCATCCAGGTGCTGCTGAATCGCGAGTACGTGATTCTCGACAACCGCCGCTTCAAGCCGACCGACGTCGGCCGCGCGGTCGCGAAGTTCCTGTCGGGCCACTTCACGCAGTATGTCGACTACGACTTCACCGCGAAGCTCGAGGACGAGCTCGACGCGGTCAGCCGCGGAGAAGAAGACTGGGTGCCGCTGCTCGAGAAATTCTGGAAGCCGTTCAAGGCGCAGGTCGACGAGAAGAACGAGACCGTCGATCGCTCCGAAGCGACCGGCGCGCGTGAACTCGGCATCGATCCGAAGAGCGGCAAGCCCGTGCAGGTGCGCCTCGGTCGCTACGGACCCTTCGCGCAGATCGGCACGAAGGACGACGAGGACAAGCCGAAATTCGCGAGCCTGCGGCCCGGCCAGAGCATGCACACGATCACGCTGCCGGAGGCACTCGAGCTCTTCAAGCTGCCGCGCAATCTCGGCAAGGCCGACGACGGCGAGGACATCACGGTCGGCATCGGCCGCTTCGGTCCGTTCGTCAAGCACGGCAAGACGTACGCGTCGCTGCAACCCACCGACGATCCGTACACGGTGGAGCTCCCGCGCGCGATCGAGCTGATCAAGGCGAAAGCCGAGGCCGCGGCGAACCGCATCATCAAGGACTTCGGCAACGGCGTGCAGGTCCTCAACGGCCGCTACGGCCCGTACATCACCGACGGCGAGAAGAACGCACGCATTCCGAAAGGCAAGGAGCCGAGCGAGCTCACCGCCGACGAATGCGCGGCTCTCCTCGCCGCGGCGCCGAACCGGCCCAAGCGCGGTCGCTTCGGCAAGCCCGCGACCAAGACGGCCAAGGCCGAAACGCCCGCGCCGGCCGCAGCGAAGACAGCGCCGGCGAAGAAGGCCGCACCGAAGAAGAAATCTGCCGCGCGCAAGAAGACGGCCGCACGCACGACCAAAGCCAAGCCGGACGCCTCGTGATGCATGCCCGATGGATGCCTCGCTCGCCGACGTCGTAGCCGCGCTCCGCGCCGGCGGCGTCGTCGCCTATCCGACCGAGGCCGTCTACGGTCTCGGTTGCGATCCCGAAAATCGTGCGGCGTTCGATCGGCTGTTCGCGATCAAGCGCCGCCCGCCGACGCAGGGCGTGCTGCTGATCGCGTCGGATTTCGAACAAGTGGAAAAGTATATTGATCTAACGGCGGTTCCGCCGGACGCCTTTGCGCGAGCGCGCGCGACCTGGCCGGGCCCGCACACCTGGATCTTCCCGCGCAGTGTAAAGACGCCCGACTGGCTCGCGGGCGCGCACGCGGGCATCGCCGTCCGCGTCACGGCCCACGCGCCGGCCGCCAGGCTCTGCCGCGCGTTCGGCGGCGCGCTCGTATCGACGAGCGCGAACCGGCACGGCGAAGCGCCGGGGCGCAGTGCCGATGAAGTCCGTGCGATTTTCGGCGACGATATTGACGCCACACTGAATGCGCCGCTCGGGGGACTTGAGCGGCCGACGCCGATCCGCGACGCTATCAGCGGGGCGACCGTGCGTGCCTGAAGCGCCGGGGTGGAGGCCGTAGCGGTACAACCGGTTTTGCGAGGGAGAGGGGAACGTGTCTGCTGTCGTCGAACGCGCGGCATCGCCGCTGGCGCTGTTGACCGTTGCGCAACCCGACCGGGTTTTCGCGTGGCGCGACGGGCGTCAGGTCACCGTCGCGCAGTTCCTGTCCGACGTCCACGCGGTCGCGGCGACGTTGCCGCCGGCGCGCCAGGCCGTCAATCTCTGCGAGGACCGCTACGCGTTCCTGGTCGCGTTCTGCGCCGTCGCGAGCCGCGGACAGACGAATCTCCTGCCGCCCTCGCGCGCGCCGCAGGCCATCGAGGAAGTGCTCGCCGGCCACCCTGGCAGCTACGCGATCGGCGACACCGACCGCGACGGCCTGCCCGCGCACTACGTGCTCGTGCGACTCGACCCCGACGCGCCCGTGCGCGATGCGCCGATGCCCGAGATCGACGCGGAGCAGATCGTCGCGATCGGCTTCACGTCCGGCAGCACGGGCCATCCGAAGGCGAATCCGAAAACCTGGGCGAGCGTTCGCGCGAGCAGCCTGCACAACGCGCGCCTCCTCGGCGGCGCGATCGGCCTGGCGCCCGGCGAGCTCGCGCACGTCGTCGCGACCGTGCCGCCGCAGCACATGTACGGCCTCGAGCTTTCGATTTTTCTGCCGCTGTTCGGCCCGTTCGCCGTGCACGGCGGCAAGCCGTTCTTTCCCGCCGACGTCGCCGGTGCGCTCGCCGAGGTGCCGGCGCCGCGCATGCTGGTGACGACGCCGATCCACCTGCAAGCGCTGGTGCGCGATCCGGTCGAGCTGCCGCCGCTCGCCGCGATCACGTCGGCGACCGCGCCGCTCACGCGCGAGCTCGCGTGCGAAGCCGAAGCGCGCTACGGCGCGCCGATGGTCGAGCTGTTCGGCTCGACCGAAACCTGCGTCATCGCGCAGCGGCGCACGACCTGCGAGAGCGCGTGGAAGCTCTACCCCGACGTGACGCTGCGCCCGCAACCCGACGGAACGCTCGTCGACGCGCCGTACTTCACGCAGCCCGTCGTGCTCCAGGACGTCGTCGAGCTCCTGCCCGACCACGCGTTCCACCTCTGCGGCCGCAACGCCGACCTCGTCGAGATCGCCGGCAAGCGCGCCTCGCTCGCCGACCTCACGCGCCGCCTGCTCGCGCTGCCCGGCGTCACCGACGCGGTCGCGGTGCAGCTCGAAGATGAGTGCGGTCGCGGCGTGCGGCGCATCGCGGCGCTTGTCGTCGCGCCTGGCCGCAGTGAATCGGCGCTGCTCGAAGATCTGCGGCGCGCGGTCGATCCGGTGTTTCTGCCGCGTCCGTTCCGGCGTGTCGATGCGCTGCCGCGCAACGAGACCGGCAAGCTCGCGCGAGCGGCTGTGCTGGAAGCGCTCAAGAGCTGAGCGGCAATTCGGCTTGCCCTCACCCTGCCCTCTCCCGCAAGCGGGAGAGGGAAAAGCATGCGTTTGATCTTCGAGGGTGCTCGCGAGGACCTCGCTCGAAGCCGTGCTGTCCATGGAATCCGCGGCCATGGATGGCCGCATCTGGACTCACCCAAAGCCACTTCGCCGAACCACTGGCCAACCTGCGCAGGTTGCAGCGATCCGGACGGATCGCACAAACAAAGAAAAGCCCCGAGGGCCAGGGGGAGCCCTCGGGGCCGGTAGGAAACCGGCCTGGGGAGGGACCGATTTCCCGGGGTTGCACTCAGGGAGGTGAGTGAACCACGGGCGCCGTTGCGCGCGCCCGATGAGTGGGACCGGGTCATTTCCCGAAAGTTCGCCGCCGTATGGAAAGAATTCCGGGCGGCGTTTAGTCGAGGTTCAGCGCTTCGAAACGCTTTGTTGACGCTTCGCGAACGCGCGGAAAACGTTTGCGCCGCAAGCGGTTGTTTCGACTAGTGCGCCTCGTCCCAGTTCGCGCCGACGCCGACGTCGACGACGAGCGGCACCGACAACTCGGCCGCCGCGGCCATGCGCTCGCGGATGCCGGCGCTGAGCGCCTCGATGCGGTCCTCCCGGATCTCGAAGACGAGCTCGTCGTGCACCTGCAGCAGCATGCGCGCGGCTTCGTCCTGATCGATCAGCCACGCGTCGACGTCGATCATGGCCCGCTTGATGATGTCGGCCGCGGTGCCCTGCATCGGCGCGTTGATCGCCGCGCGCTCGGCGCCGGAGCGCTGCACCTGGTTCTTCGAGTTGATGTAGTCGAGATGCAGGCGTCGGCCGAACACGGTCTCGACGTAGCCGTCGCGATGCGCTTCCTCGCGCGTGCGCTCCATGAACTCGCGCACGCCGGGATAGCGCGAGAAATAGCGCGCCATGTAGTCCTGCGCCTCGCCGCGGCCGACGCCGAGCTGGCGCGCGAGCCCGAACGCGCTCATGCCGTACATCAAGCCGAAGTTGATCGCCTTCGCGGCGCGGCGCTGGTTCGTGTCGACCTGATCGAGCGGCAGGCCGAACACTTCGGCCGCCGTCGCGCGATGGATGTCCTGATTGCCGTGGAACGCGGCGAGGAGACCGGCGTCGCCCGAGAGGTGCGCCATGATGCGCAGCTCGATCTGCGAATAGTCCGCCGCGACGATCTTCCATCCCGGCGGCGCGACGAACGCCTGCCGGATGCGCCGCCCTTCCTCGGTGCGGATCGGAATGTTCTGCAGGTTCGGATCCTGCGACGACAGCCGTCCCGTCGCCGCCGTCGCCTGGTTGTAGTTCGTGTGCACGCGACCCGTGCGCGGATTGACGTTGTCGGCGAGCTTCTCGGTATACGTCGAGCGCAGCTTGGCGAGCCCGCGATACTCGAGGATCATGCGCGGCAGCGCGTGATCGTTCGCGATCGCCTCGAGCGCTTCCTCGTTCGTCGACGGCTGGCCGCTCGGCGTCTTCAGCACGGCCGCGAGTTTCAGCTCGTCGAACAGGATCGCCTGCAGCTGCTTGGGCGAATCGAGGCTGAAACTGCGGCCGGCGATCGCGTACGCTTCCTCGGTGATCGCGTGCATGCGTTTGGCAAGCTCGTTGCTCTGCCGCTTCAGCGCGCCGGTGTCGATGAGGACGCCGGCCTGCTCCATGCGCGCGAGCACCGGCACGAGCGGCATCTCGATCGTCTCGTAGACCGACTTCAGCTTCGGCTCCGCGTCGAGCTTCGCCGACAACGCGCAGTGCAGGCGCAGCGTCACGTCGGCGTCCTCGGCGGCGTACCGGCAGGCGGTCTCGATGTCGACCTGCGAGAACGGAATCTGCTTCGCGCCCTTGCCCGTGACGTCCTCGTACGGAATCGTCTCGTGCCCGAGATGGCGCCTGGACAGCGAATCCATGTCGTGCCGCGACGCCGTCGAGTTCAACACGTACGATTCCAGCATCGTGTCGTGCGCGATGCCGCGCATGTGGATGCCGTACGTCGAGAAGACGTTCGCGTCGTACTTCGCGTTCTGCCCGAGCTTCGCCCGGTCCGCATCCTCGAGCAAGGGCTTCAGGAGATTCAGCACGTCGTCGCGATCGAGCTGCGAGGGCGTGCCGGGGCAATCGTGGCCAAGCGGAATGTACGCGGCCTCCTTCGGCGCGACCGCGATCGAGATGCCGATGATCTCGGCCTGCATCGGATCCAGCGAATCGGTTTCGGTGTCGAGCGCGATGAGCTCGGCGTCGCGGAGCTTGCCGGCCCAGCGGTCGAGCGCGTCGGCCGTCGTCACGAGCTCGTACCGGCCGGGCCCCGTCAGCGCCGGATCGACCTCGATCTTCGGCGGCGCGGCGATGTCGATGGCGCGCACGCCGAACTCGCGGTGCGTCGGGACATCGGCCGCCGGCAGGTCGCGCGCGCCGCGCGCCTCGGCCGTGTCGAGCTCCTTCAGCGCCGCGTTGAACTCGTAGCGCTTGTACAGCGTGCGCAGCGTGTCGACGTCGCGCGCGCGAAGCACGAGGTCGGTGGGCCCGACGTCGAGCGCGACGTCGGTCTTGATCGTCGCGAGCCGGCGCGACAACGGCAGCTGCGGCAGCGCGCGGCGCAGGTTCTCGCCGATCTTGCCGCCGACCTTGTCCGCGTTCGCGATGACGTCGTCGAGCGTGCCGTACTCGCCGAGCCACTTCGCCGCGGTCTTCGGTCCGCACTTCTCGACGCCCGGAATGTTGTCGATGCTGTCGCCCATCAGCGCGAGGAGATCGACGATGCGCGCCGGCGGCACGCCGAACTTCTCGACAACGCCGGCCTCATCGAGCGTCGTGTTGCTCATCGTGTTGACGAGCGTGATGCGCGGCGCGACGAGCTGCGCGAAATCCTTGTCGCCGGTCGACACGGTGACGTCGATGCCCTGCTCTGCCGCCTGCGTCGCGAGCGTGCCGATGACGTCGTCGGCCTCGACGCCGGAAACGCGCAGGATGCGGAAGCCGAGCGCCTCGACGATCGCCAGCATCGGCTCGATCTGCGCCGCGAGCGGATCCGGCATCGCCTCGCGGTTGGCCTTGTACTCGGCGTAGAGATCGTCGCGGAACGTCCTGCCGGGCGCGTCCTGCACGAACGCGGCGAAGTCGGGCTTGGAGTTCAGCGTCGCCCGCAGCATGTTGACCACGCCGAACAGCGCGCCCGTGGGCTCGCCGGTGGAGTTGGTCAGCGGCGGCAACGCATGGAACGCGCGGTAGAGATAAGATGAGCCGTCGATGAGGACGAGGCGCGGCTGCGGCATGGGGGGCCTTGCGAGGGGCGGAGCCCCGTGAGCTTGGCAAGCAGCGACGGCGTTTGCAACGCGCGGGCCCCGCGGGGCGTCCCTGTAACCATCGGCCCGCTGTAACAATCGGTGATCGTGATTGTGACGTTCGCGCGGGTCGATTCATCGATGCTCTGCTAGGCTTCTCGTGGCACCAAGGAGAGACGTCATGCGCATCATCGGCCGTTTCGCTCTGCTGGGGATGATCATCGGCTCGACGCTCGCCGTCGCGGCGCAGCAGGACGCGAAGCCGACGCTCAAGGCCGCACCGCCGCCGCCGGGCATCAACGATCCGGGCGTGACCGCCGCGCCTGCCGCGGCACAGGATGCCGCGACCGCGCCGGCCGACGCCGCCGCGGCCGCCGACACCGATCCGCTCGCTCCGCTGCCCAAGCCCGACACGCGGCTCGTCCGCGACAAGGCCGACCGCGACGGCACCGCCGTGCAGAAACGCATGGCCGCGAGCGAGCACGTCGTGAAGAACCAGGACGGCGACACCGTCGACGAGTACCGCGAGAACGGCAAGGTCTGGATGATCCACATCGTGCCGCAGAACGGCGGTCCCGAAGAGACCTTCATGGACACGACCGGCACGGGCCGCCTGACGCGCGATCCGCAGCAGGGTCCGGTGTCGCCGGTGTACTTCTCGCTGTACGACTGGAACTGACGTTCCCGCCGACGCGCGGCAACTACGGTTGCCGCTCGCGGGCCGCTGCGGCACGATGCGCGCGGGGTTCGCATCCGTCGCTCAGGCGTGTGCCTGGTTGGGGCCAGCGTGTCGCTCGACAACGGCAGACACCGCGCCAGCGCGCGGTTTCCCGATACGAGCTGGGGACTCGTGCTCGCCGCGGGCGATCGCGCCGAGTCGCGCGCACGCGACGCGCTCGCCGCGCTCTGCCGCCAGTACTGGATGCCGATCTACGCGAGCCTGCGCCGGCAAGGCTACCCGGCGAGCGATGCCGAAGACCTGACGCAAGGCTTCTTCCTGCACCTCATCGACGGCGGCGCCGTCGCGCGCGCCGATCCCGACCGCGGCCGCTTCCGCAGCTTCCTGCACGGCGCGCTCGTGCGCTTCCTCGCCAGCGACCGCGAGCGCGAGAGCGCCTTGAAGCGCGGCGGCGACCGCGTGTTCGTGCCGTTCGACGCGACCGCCGCCGAAGCGCACATGGCGGCCGAGGACGACGGCTCGTCGCAGCAGCTCCAGTTCGACCGGCGCTGGGCGCGCGCCCTCGTCGGCAACGCGCTCGCACGGCTCGCTGCCGAGCACGCCGTGAGCGGCGAAAGCGACTTGTTCGCGGCCCTGCAGCCGTGTCTCTCCGGTCGCGACATGCCCTCGTACGCGGATATCGGGGCGCAGCTCGGCCGCAACGAGGGCGCGATCAAGACCGCCGTGCATCGCCTGCGACGTCGGTTTCGCGACGCGCTGCGCGCGGAAGTCGCAGAGACCGTTGCCGCACCCGGGGAGGTCGACGAAGAGCTCGCCTACCTGCGTGACGTGCTCGCCTCGGAATCGGAGACATCGATACCGTGAGCGACGCGATCCGGTCAGAGACTCTTCGCTGCCCGGCCTGCGGCGCGTCCGGCCAGGCACTGCTCGCGAACGGACTCTGCGCGCGCTGCCTGCTCGGTGCCGCGCTCGGGCCCGACGACGACGGCACCGAAACGCCGCGCGAAGTCGGCCGCTACCGACTGATCGGGGCGATCGCGCGCGGCGGCGCCGGTGTCGTCTACCGCGCGTGGCAGCCGGACCTGCGCCGCACGGTCGCGCTGAAGATGCTGCTGCCTTCGCGGCTCGGTACGAAGGACGCGCGCGATCGCTTCCGGCGCGAAGCCGAGGTCATGGCGAGCCTCGATCATCCGGGCATCCTGCCGGTATACGAGGTTGGCGTCGACGGCGAGCAACCCTGGTTCAGCATGAAGCTCGCCGAGGGCGGCAACCTCGCCGAGCACGTCGAGCGCCTGCGCGGCGACTTCCGTGCGAGCGCGCGGCTCGTCGCCGACATCGCGCGCGCGGTCGCGCACGCGCACGCGCGCGGCGTCCTGCATCGCGACCTCAAGCCTTCGAACATCGTCTTCGACGCCGCCGGGCAGCCGCTCGTGACCGATTTCGGCCTCGCACGCTTCATCGCCGAAGACAGCACGCTGACGGGCGCCGATGCGCTGATCGGCACGCCCCGCTACGCCGCGCCCGAAACCGTCGCCATGCCCGGTGCGCGCGTGACTGCCGCGGCCGACGTCTACGGCCTCGGCGCGATCCTGTACGAGCTCCTCGGCGGACGAGCGCCGTTCGCCGAGCTCGACACGCTGCAGATCCTGCGCGAGATCGCGACGCGACGTCCACGCGCGCCGCGCCAGCTCGACGCGTCGATTCCGCCGGAGCTCGAGGCGATCTGCCTGCGCTGCCTCGAGAAGCGCACCGAGGACCGGTATGCATCGGCGAGCGCGCTCGCCGATGCGCTCGATGCCTGGATCGCCGGCGCGAAGCCGCGTCGCCGGCTCCCCGGCTTTTCGGCGCTGAAGCTCGACCTTCCGTCGCGGCGCCGGCGCATCGCGCTCGGCGCGATGCTGGCGCTCGCGGTCGCGCTGACGGCCGCGGTAGTCTGGTACCGATCGCGCGAGCCGATTCCGATTCCCGATCCGGCGATTGCGACGCAGACGATCGCGGTGTTGCCGAATCTCATCGTCGACGACGCCTCCGAGCGCGAGATCGGGCGCGGGCTCGTCGGCGCACTGGCGCCGCAGCTGCCGGCGAACCTGCACATACTGCCGTTCGATACGGGATTCGAACGGGCGATGGCGGGCCCGAGCTTCGCGGACATCGACATCGACACGCGCACGGGCGCGTACCTCGAGATTGACGTCGCGCGTGCGCCGGTGGCCGGTCGGTTCGCCGTCGTCGTCCTCGACGAGCTGCGCGAGGAAATCCTCTTCGAGACGACGCTGACCGCCGAAACGCTGCCGCGCGCAGCGAAGGAGATCGCCGCTGCGCTCACGGCCAAGCGCGCGACGCCGACGGCCGAAGCGCGCCTGTCGCGCCACGCGCTCACGCTGCTCGTTCGCGCGATCCGTCAGGTCGATGACAAGGACGACGACAAGAGCCTCGACGCGATCGAATGGATGAAGGAAGTGGTCGAGGAGGCTCCCGACTCGGCGATGGCGCATGCGCGGCTCGCGCTTGCGCTGTCGGGGCACGGGGGCGAGGCGTACTGGCTCGACAGCGCGATCGAGGAAGCCGCGCGCGCACAGCGCATGGATCCCACGCTCGGCATGGCGGCGAAGCATCTCGGCCTGATGTACATGGCCAAGGGCTGGTGGGTGCGCATGACCGCCGCACTGGAGCAGGCGCGCTCGCTCGGCAGCGCGAATATCGAGGATTCGCTCGGCTGGGGCTACTTCACGACCGGGCGCTTCGCCGACAGCTACCGCATGACCGTCGAGCGCCGCCGCTTCGGGACGGACGAAATGCATCCCTTCATGCTCGCCGCGCAGTCGGCGTACGCGGTCGGCGAAACCGACGCGGGCGAGCGCATGATGCGCGACCTGATCGACCGCGATCCCGACACATCCCAGCGCACCGTGCGCGAAGCCGAGATCGCGTTCTATCGCGGCGACTACGCGCGCTGCCGCGAGCTCGTGCAAACGCTCGACGAGGACCGATCCGACGCGTACTTCAGCTCGGCGAACCTCGAGCGCATCTGCGCGATCGAGCAGCACGATCTCCCGGCCGCGCTGGCGGCGATGGAGAAGACCAAGCGCCTCTTCTATCGCGACGGCGGCCGCAACGCGCCAAACGGCAATCCCCCGGAGCTGCGCGAAGCGATCCTCCTGACCGAGCTCGGGCGCGGGGACGGGGTGCCGGCGCTGATCGAAAAGGCGCGCACGTCCCTGCAGGCCAAGATCGACAGCGGTGACGAATATGCGCCGGTCTGGCTGCGCATGGCGTCGCTGCAGCGGCTCGCCGGCGAGACCGACGCCGCCTATGCAACGCTCGAGCACGCGTTCGCGGTCGGCTACACGATCAATTTCCGCACGCGCAAGGACATCGAGCTGATGCCGTTCCGCGGCGATGCCCGCTTCGCCCAGTTCGTCGCGAGGTCCGATGAGCACCTTGCCGACGAGCGCGGGAAGTTCGAGGAGATGTTCGCCGCCGAAGCGCGCGACGCAGCGTCGAACGTCCCCGCCGCCGGCGCCAACGGTACGCCGTAGATCGCCCTACGCGTTCCGCCGCCCCTCGAGCCGTAACCCGCGCCGCTCTCGTCGGTGAGTAATCGATGCGCCCCAAGCAAGGGCGCGATCACCGTCAGGGAGAAGGCTCATGGACACCCGCATTTACCGAATTCCGCAGTCGAAACTACCGCACATCGGCCGCCTCGCGCAGGCGTTGACGCTGGCGCTCGCTGCCGGCTCGGCCCACGCCGCGACGTACCGCGTCGATACCGAGGCCGAGCTCGTGCAGGCGATCGTCTACACGAACACGCACGGGGACCACGAAGACCACATCCAGGTCAGGCGCGACATCGTGCTGCACGCGGCGCTGCCGACGATCACGCAGAAGCTCTCGATCGAGGGCGTCGGCGTACGCCGCACGATCCGGCGCGACGACAGCGGTCCGAACGCATGCTCGCCGACGGCGGCCAATCCGTTCCGCCTCATCGACGCGATCGCCGATCTCACGCTCGAGAAACTGGAGCTTGGCGGCGGCTGCAATCTCATCGAT
>DATFRS010000336.1:0-4879 GCA_035263065.1 Rhodanobacteraceae bacterium | reverse complement strand
CGTCCACACGAAAACCTTCGCCCGTCATCCCGGCGAAAGCCGGGATCCATTTTGATGTTGGCGGGAAAGCAAAATGGATTCCGGCTTTCGCCGGAATGACGAAAGGGGGCTGGCTAGGAAGGGGCTGCGGCGCCGCACTTGAAAAGAACGAACGGTCGTGCTAAAAAGACGACCATGCAAGCTGCCGCAACCGCCACCAAAGGTGCCGCCACCCGCGACTCGATCATCGAGCGCGCCTACCAGATGGTCCGTCGCGAGGGCTTCGAAGGCCTTTCGATCGGCACGGTGGCGAGCTCGGTCGGCATGTCGAAAAGCGGCGTCTTCGCGCACTTCGGCTCGCGCGAGGACCTGCAGATCGCAGTCCTCGACGCCGCGGCCCAGCGCTTCACCGAGAACGTCTTCCTGCCGGCGATCCGCGAGCGCCGCGGCCTGCCGCGCCTCGAGGCGATCGGCCGTCGCTGGATGAAGTGGCTGCGCAGCGAGCAGGGCGGCTGCCCGATGGTCAGCGCGGCGATCGAATACGACGACCGCCCGGGCCCGATCCGCGATCGCGTGATCGTCTACCAGACACGCCTGCGCAAGGAGCTGGCCCGCGCGATCTCGATGGCCGTCGAGACGGGCGAGCTCAAGGCCGACACCGATCCCGCGCAGCTCGCGTTCGAGATCTTCGGCGTCGAGCTCGTGATGCACCACGACTGGCGCCTGTTCGGCTTCGACGAAGCCAGCGAGCGTGCCGAGCGCGCGCTCGATCGCCTGCTCGCGTCCTACAAATCCTGATCCACGGAGGCTTCCATGCTGGCCCTCAGTCCCTCGCCGCAAAAAAGCACGAGCGTTCGCAAAAATGCCGTCCCAGGGGTCGTCCGCGCCGCATTTTCGGTCGGCAGCTGGGTCGCTCCGCGCGCAACGATTTCGCGGGCCGTCGACGTGTTCTGCAAGCCGTCCGCCGACGCACGCCGCAAGGCCGCGCAGGCCGACGACGAGGGCGCGGCGACGTTCGTGCTCGACGTCGGTCCGTACACGATCCGCGGCTATCGCTGGGGCGATCCCGACGCGCAGCCGTACGTGCTCGTCGCACACGGCTGGTCCGATTTCGCGCTGCGCTTCATGCCGCTGATCAACGCGCTGCGCGCCGCGGGATTCGCTGTCGTCGCCTTCGACCAGCCCGCTCACGGCCGCAGCACCGGCGCCACCGCGACGCTGCCGGAATTCGCGCGCTGCATCCGCGCGGTCGGCGAGCTGTTCGGTCATGCGTCCGCCGTGATCGGCCACTCGATGGGCGGCGCGGCGGCCGCGATCGCGCTGCACGACGGTCTCGACGCCCACAGCGCCGTGCTGATCGCGCCGCCGGCCGATCTCGCCGCGGCGGCGGATCGCTTCGCCGATTTCGTCGGCCTCGCGCCGCACCTTCGCGAGCGCATGCACCGCGCGCTCGAAGCGCGCACGTCGGTGCGGCTCGAGGACGTGCAGGCGCACCACAGCGTGCACGAGATCGACCGGCCCGCGCTGATCATCCACGATCTCGACGATCGCGAAGTGCCGTGGGACGAAGGCGAGCGCTACGCGCGCTTCTGGCCGTCGTCGCGCATGCTGAGCACGGTCGGGCTCGGCCACAACCGCATCCTCGGCGACACCGGCGTGATCGGCGCGATCCTCGATTTCGTGCGCGGCGGCACCGTCGGCGAACGTGTCGTGTCGACGCCGGCGCTGCCGTTCGGAATCGCCTAGCGCCGCGGCGTCACGCGACGTAGTCGTCCTGGAACACCGGCGGCAGCGTGCGCGCTTCGGCCAGCCATTCGACGAGCGCGGGGCGCGCGAGCAAGCGTTGCGACCACGCGTGGGCGAGCGGCCATTCCGCGAGCCGATCCGTATGCGCGGCGAGTCGCAGCACGGCCGGAACGAACGCGATATCCGGCAGCGCGAGATCGCCCGCGAGGAACGGACCGCCGCTCGCGCGAAGCTCGTTTTCCCAGACGTCGAAGAGGCGCTTCGCTTCGCCGAATTCCGCCTCCGTCATCGCGCGCCGCTTCGGATAGAACGCGCTCTCGTACGAGAGGCCCGCGCAGATTCCGGACAGTCCCGAGTGCTGCCACGCGAGCAGCGAGCGCGCGTGCGCACGGCGTTTCGGGTCGGCCGGCAGGAGACGTCCGCCGCAGAGCTCGTTCGCGTACTCCATGATCGCGAGCGAATCGAAGATCACCGTGTCGCCGTCGACCAGCACGGGCACGGCCGCGGGCGGCGAGAACTCGCCGATCTTCGCGAGGTTCGCGAAGCGCTGCGGCCGGCGGATGTCGACGACGTGCTCTTCGAACTCGACGCCGGCTTCGCGCAGCGCGAGCCAGGCGCGCAGCGCCCAGCTCGATGCGTTGCGCGTGCCGGAATAGAGGATGCGGCTCATGCGAAGCCCCGATGCGCGGTGCGCTCAGCCCTTGCTGCTGCGCGGATAGACCGGCAGCTTGCCGTTGAGAGTCTCCCACTCGATCTTCTCGCCGGTCCAGATCTCCCGGTCGGGCGGGTAGTCGTTCGGCGCATCGAGCGTCGCCGTCGGGATATCGACCACGTCGGGCCGGCGCTCGCTGCGATACAGCACCTGCGTGCCGCAGTTGCCGCAGAAGCTGCGCTCGATGTGCGGCGACGAGCGATAGTGGCGCGGCTCGCCCGCCGTGAAGCGGAAGCCGCCGGCCGGAAAGATCACCCACGCCAGCGACGGCGCGCCGGACGAGCGGCGGCACGATTCGCAGTGGCAGATCGTGCCACCCTCGGGCTCGCCTTCGAGGCGATAGCGCAGCGCACCGCACAGGCAGCCGCCTTCGCCGATTCGGGTCGTCATCGTCGTCTCCTTCGTCAGGCCGCGGTGGACGTACGGTGCAGCAGCACGCCGCCGATGACCAGTGCAATGCCGGCGATCTCGACCGGCGAGGGGATCTGCCGCAGCACGAGCGCGCCGATGAGGCTCGCCGTCGCCGGCAGGAGCGCCAGCAGCAGCGCGAACGTCGAGCGCGGCAGGCGCGCCATTGCGAGCTGGTCGCAGACGTACGGGATCACCGACGAGGAAATGCCGACGCCGACCGCGGCGAGCAGGAGGCGTGGATCGTGGAACGCCGGCAACGCATCGCGAAGCCCGATCGGCGCGGCCGCGAACGCCGCGATCAGCATCGCGCCGCCGAGCCGGTCGATGCCAGACGCGCCGCCGTCGCGCGCGAGCGCATGGCCCGCGACGATGTAGCCCGCGAACAGCGCGCAGTTGGCGAACGCGAAGACGTAGGCGAGCGGATCGCCGCCGAAGCGCACGTTAGTCAGCAGCGCGACGCCGCCGACCGCGACGACGAGCGCCGCGACGTTGCGCAGGTCACGCAGCCCGAAGACCGCGATCGCGATCGGCGCGAGGAATTCGATCGCGCCGACCGTGCCGAGCGGCAGGCGCTCGATCGCAAGATAGAAGACCGAATTCATCACGGCTAGGATCGCGCCCATCGCGAGCAGCAGCCGAAGCTGCGGCCGGCTGGCGGTCGCGAGCACGCGCCACGGCCGTCGCCACAGCGAGAAAGCGAGCGCGGCCGTCGTGATGCGCAGCCACGCGACGCCGAGCGAGCCGACGAACTGGAAGAGCAGCACCGCGAACGCCGGGCCGAGGTAATGGAAGATGGCGCTGACGACGAAGAACGCGTGCGGCGGAATCGCATCCGCCGCGAGTGCGCGTCGTCGGCTGAACGGAATTTCTGCGGATTTCATCGGATTTTTCCATGTGCAGCGAGGTTGTGTGCTATTGTCGAAGGAGAATGGTGATCTTTGAATGGCCATCCGCAGGCCATGTAGACGAAGCGACTTTAATGCCAAGGAAAATCGAACGAAATTCCTTCGATAATGTCAGCCAGGTTCTCGATGCGACCAACGTGCGCATCCTGGACGCGCTGATCGACGATCCGCGCATCGCGATGAGCGAGCTCGCGCGCCGCATCGGCATGTCGGCGCCGGCCGTCACCGAGCGCGTGCAGCGCATGCAGGACGCCGGCGTGATCCGCGGTGCGCGGCTCGACGTCGATCAGGCCGCGCTCGGGCTCGGCATCACGGCGTTCGTGCGCGTGCGCCCGATGCCCGGCCAGCTGCCGGCGATCGCCGAGCTCGCGCGCGCGACGCCCGAGATCGTCGAGTGCCACCGCGTGACCGGCGAGGACTGCTTCATCATGAAGGTGCTGGTCGGCCGAGTAGAGCTGCTCGAGGCGGTGCTCGACGAAATCCTGAAATACGGCAGCACGACGAGCTCGATCGTGCAGTCGACGCCGGTGCCGCTGCGCGCGGCGCCGCTGCCCGATGTGTCACGCCGCTGACGAACACGCGCGAAACGTGAGGTTTGCGCGCCGGAACGGCATCGGCGGGGGCCCGCGCGCGGGACGGAAAACGCGCCGGGACGCTACAATTCGCATTCTGAGCCTCCCGATCGCGGATCCAGCATGAGCACGCCTGCCAAGCACGTCGCCAGCGAACCCTCGGCCGAGCGCGCGCCGTTGCGCTTCGTCACCGCGGCGAGCCTTTTCGACGGCCACGACGCCGCGATCAACATCATGCGCCGCCTGATCCAGGCGCAGGGCGCCGAAGTCATCCATCTCGGCCACAACCGCGCCGTCGAGGACGTCGTGCGCGCGGCGCTGCAGGAAGACGCCGACGCGATCGCGGTGTCGTCGTACCAGGGCGGCCACGTCGAGTACTTCAAGTACATGGTCGACATGCTCAAGCAGCGCGGCGCACAGCACGTGCGCGTGTTCGGCGGCGGCGGCGGCACGATCACGCCGGAGGAGATCGCCGAGCTGCAGGCCTACGGCGTCGAGCGCATCTATCATCCGAACGACGGCATGCACCTCGGTCTCGTCGCGATGATCGAGGA
>DATFRS010000335.1:0-5344 GCA_035263065.1 Rhodanobacteraceae bacterium | reverse complement strand
CGGAAGGCCCCCGTTCCCGAAGATCGCGTTGCCGACGACGAACCAGCCTTGCGGAGTCGGGGACGGCGAGCCGCCGATGAGCACGCCGGGCCCGAGATTGCCGGCGATCGCATTCGCGTTGCCGGCGACCTGCGATCCGATCGTCGACAGGCTGCCGTCGCGCACGAGGATCCCGGCGCCTTCATTCGGGATCGTCGCGAGCGGGAAGGCCGCAAGGCCGATCAGGTTGGTCAGGATCGAATGGTTCTCGCCGGATTCGACGAGGATACCGTTGCCCGAGTTGCCCGAAATCACGTTGCCGCCGCCGGCGCCGCCGATCACGACGCCGCTCGGACTCGCGCCGAAGCCCGCCGCACCGATCACGATGCCGTCCACGACGCCGATCGCGTTGCCGCCGCTGGCGTCGGTGCCGACGAGATTGCCCTGCACGACGACATCGTCGCCGCCGACGTGGATGCCGGTGTTGCTGAGGCCCGAAACCAGATTGCGATCCGCACGCGCCGTCCCGCCGATGCGGCAGCGATCGCCGCCGACTTCGAGCCCGACGCGCGTGCCGGGCTCGCCCGGGTAACCGATCGTCCCGGTCGCGTCGGTGCCGATGAAATTGCCTGCGACGACGCAATCGGCGCTGCCCGCCGTCACCGCGATCTGCGCGGCGTAGAAGCTGTTCACGGCAAGGCCCCGGATCGTGCTGCCGCCGCTGCCGACGAGGAAGATGAAACTCCCGCCCGTGAAGGTCGCCGCGCGTTGCACCTCGATGCGGATCTGCGCGTTCGTGCCGATGCCCGCCGTGTTCGCGGCGCTGCCCGGCTGGGTATAGCCGTCGATGAGGACCGGGTCGTTGATGCCCGGCAGCGCCGACGTGACGCCGATCGTTTGCACGCCGCCGCCGGCGATGTTGAAGTGGATTTCGTCGAAGCCTGGCGTCATGTTGGCGTCGAGAATCGCCTGACGCAGCGAGCCTGCGCCGCTGTCGTTCGTGTTGACGACGGTGAAGACCGCGGCCCATCCGATCGCGGGCGCGCCCGCGAGGGCGATCAGGATCCAGCGCAACACGCACGAGCACGCCGTCATGGTGAGCTCCCGCCGCAAGACGCGCACGACCGGTCCACTCCAGCACGTCCACGATACCACCACCGCGACGGCCCGCACGAAACGCCCTTGCGCGGCGCGCGCCGGCGCTCTACAAAGCAGGGCCGCCCGCAGACGACAGCCCTGACTCCATGGACCTCAGCTTCATCCTCAACCACCTCGGCGAAGAGCGCGAGCAGTACTTCGGCGCGGTCGCACCGCCGATCGTGCAGTCGTCGATCTTCGCGTTCCCGACCGTCGCAAGGATGCGCGAAGGCTTCAGCGACGAGCTCGCCGGCCACGTCTACACGCGCGGCAACAATCCGACCGTCGAGATCCTGCGCAAGAAGGTCGCGGCGCTCGAAGGCGCCGAGGACTGCCTCATGTTCGGCAGCGGCGCGGGCGCGATCTCGGCCGCCGTCGTCGCGAGCCTTCGCGGCGGCGACCACGCGATCTGCGTCGCGCGGCCCTACAGCTGGACGCGCGCCGTGCTGCGCGACCTGCTCGGCCGCTTCGGCGTGACGACCACCTTCATCGACGGCACCGACATCGCGAACTTCGAGGCGGCGCTGACCGAGTCGACGCGGCTGATCGTGCTCGAAAGCCCGAACTCGATGACGTTCGAGCAGCAGGATCTCGCCGCGGTCGCCGCGCTCGCGAAGGCGCGCGGCATCCGCACGCTCTGCGACAACAGCCACGCGACGCCGCTGAACCAGTCGCCGCTCGCGTTCGGCATCGATCTCGTCGCGCACTCGGCGACGAAGTACCTCAATGGCCACAGCGACGTCGTCGCGGGCGCGCTCTGCGGCAGTCACGCGATCATCAAGGACATCTTCCGCGGGCCGTTCATGACGCTCGGGGCGATCCTCGCGCCCAACGACGCGTGGCTGATGATCCGCGGCCTGCGCACGCTGCCGCTGCGCATGCAGCGTGTCGCGGCGACGACCGGCGAGGTGCTCGCGTTCCTCGAAGGCCATCCGAAAGTGCGCAAGGTCTACTCGCCGCGTGCGACCGGCAATTCGCAGCTCGGTCTCACCGAAAAACAGCTGCGCGGCGCGAGCGGTCTGGTCACGATCGAGCTCGACGCCACGGACGTCGCGGCGGTCGAGCGCTTCTGCGACAGCCTGCAGCGCTTCCTGATGACGGTGTCGTGGGGCGGCTACGAGTCGCTCCTGTTCCCGGTCGCCGCCGTGCATCCGGCCGGCACGCCGATGCAGCCGGCCGGTGCGATTCCGCTCAACGTCGTGCGATTCTCGATCGGGCTCGAGGAGCCCGACGTGCTGATCCGCGACATCGACCAGGCGCTGGCGAAGCTGTGAGCTATGCTCTGCGCATGAAAAGCATCGCGATCGTCCTCGCCGCGCTCGCGCTCGCGGCCTGCCAGAGCGCGAGCGTGCGCAAGCCGAAGTCGTCGCCGGCCGCTGCGCAGGCGCTCGCGGGCACGTACGACAACCACGAGCAGGTCTGGCGCGCGCGCGAGGCCGCGCAGGGCGCCGCAGTGCCGCCGCACATCGTCGTCTCGATCGAGCCGACGTCTCAGGCCGAGTGGTCGCTCTGGCATGTGCATCTCGACGCCGCGCAGCCGCTCGACGCGACATGGGCGATGCGCAAGGCCGACGCGTCGACGTGGATTCCGCATCGCGCGACCGCAGCGCCGGCCCCCGCGTTCGACGCGCAGCAGTGGACCGCGCTCGACGCCTGCGCGCTGCGAGCCGCCGGCACGCACTTCGCCGCCGATCTCGCCGCGTGCACCGCGATCGCGCCCGGCATCGGCGCCGAAGCCGCACTGCTGCCGCTCGACGTCGAAACGGAAGGCGAGTGGCTGCACGCCCGCCTCTACGCCGACCAGGCGCGCGGCGCCGAGGCGCGCGAAGATGCGCGGCTCGTGCGCTGGTTCGGCGGCTGGGCCGCGGTCAACGGCGGCGGCCCGAAGGCCGACGCCGGCAGCCGCGACTGGCATATGGATCGCGGCGTGCGGCTCGGCAGCGAAGGCGGGCGCTATCCGCTGGTGTGGCGCGACGGCGCGGCATCCGGCTACTCGCTGGCGCTCGAGCGGCTGACCTACCGCGAAGGCAACGTGCCAGTGCTGAAGCTTTCGGTCGTCGACGATCGCAACGGGCAGGCGATCGCCTACGCGTGGGCGAATCCCGAGGCGACGCGCATCGGCATCAATCTCGGCTGGGTGCAGGTCGGGCTCGATCGCGACGATGTCCCCGCGGCGACGGCGCCGCCGAAATGACCGACTTCGAGCGCATCTCGTGGGCCGACTTCGAGAAGGTGCTGCTCGTCGCCGGCACGATCACGCGGGTCGAGCCGTTCCCCGAGGCGCGCCAGCCGGCCTACAAGGTCTGGGCCGATTTCGGTCCGTACGGCATCAGGAAGTCGAGCGCGCAGATCACGGCGCTCTATGCGGCGGACGCGCTCGTCGGCCGGCAGATCGTCGGCGTGATCAACTTTCCGGACAAGCAGATCGGCCCGTTCCGCTCGGAATTCCTCGTCACGGGCTTTCCGACCGACGACGGCGTCGTCATCACGGCGATCGAGCGCGCGGTGCCGAACGGCACGCGGCTCGCCTAGCGCTTCAGCCGGCCGCGAGCACCGCGTCGAGCACGCCCGCGGCGTCGAGGCTCGTGTCGACGAGCGTCGCGGCGACCGTGTAATAGGCCGCGAGCGCACGGCCGACGATCTTGAGGTACGTCGACAGTATCGCGGTCTTCCACGACGGCGTGCGGTTGCGCTTGCGAAGGTCGACGACTTCGTCCGCGAACGAATGCCAGTTGTGCCGGCCGACGAAGCTGCTGCTGACCGAGATGCACGGCGACAACGTCAGCGTCGTGTGCCACCAGCCGCACGGCACGAAGATCGTCTCGCCGGGCCCGACGACGACGCGCAGCGGCGTCGCCTTCGCGTACAGCGGGAATTTCGCAAGATCGACGTCGTAGACGTTCGGGATCTGCGAGACGAGATAGTCGACGTCGTGCGGGTAGAGGTATTTCCCGTCCGACGGCGGATACAGCGTGAATTCCTTCTCGCCTTCGAGGTTCGAGACGACGTTGTGCGTCATCCAGTCGTCGTAGTGCAGCGAGATGCGCACGCCGCGCCCGCTGAAGAACAGCTGGTTGAGATTCTTCTGGCGCGGCCAGTTGCGCGGCATCGCCCAGCTCGAGAGCCAGTCGGGCTGCGAGACTTCGAGCGTCGGCTGGATGTCGGCTTCGAGCTCGCGCCAGTCGGGCTGGATGTTGAGGTTGCGCAGGTACGGCAGCGGCGCTTCCATCGTCGAGTGCGGCACGCGATCGATGTATTCGTCGAGCCGGAAATCGCCCGCCACGCCGCGGCAGCGCACGCGGCGCTCGCCGAACTTTTCGCGGAACCACGCGAACGACCACTTGCCGAGGGCGGGCCACCGGTCGATGGCGCCGAGCATCACGACGGGCAGTCTGGGTTCCTCGAAACGGGATTCGAATTCCTCGCGGCTCGCGAGGGCGATGCGTTCGACGTCCACAATGCCTCCCCAATGGCGTTGTCGGCGTGGCAGCGCATTCTTGCACGGGCGTCAACGGAATCGGTCCGTCCGCCGCAGGAAATTTCGCTGCAAAGCGGAGCGGTTGCACATTTTCACGACATATGACCTCAGCCTCCGGACGGAGGCGCGCCCGGCGCCGGACGCCCGAATGGCGCTACGATGCGCCCGGCAGTCGGGAGGAGGCCCCATGACCGCGTCGCTCCTCGATGCGCATCCGCGCGTGATCGATCCAGTGAACCGCGCGTCCGAAGTGATCTTCGGGCTCCTGATGGCGCTGTCCTTCACGGGCTCGCTCAGCGTCGCCGCGGCGGGCCAGGAGGAAGTCCGCACGATGATGCTGGCCGCGCTCGGCTGCAATCTTGCGTGGGGCGTCGTCGACGGCGTGATGTATCTCGTCGCCACCGCGATGGAGCAGGCAAGGCGCAACACGTTGCTCCGCGGCGTGCGCGAATCGAAGGACGTCGGCGCGGCGCACGCGATCCTCGAGCACGCGTTGCCCGGCCGGCTCGGCGAAGCGATCGGGGCGGCCGGCCTCGAGGAGCTCCGCGTTCGCATCGCCGCGCTGCCGGATGCGAAGCCGAGCGCTCACCTGGATCGCGACGACTTCGTCGCCGCGCTCGCGGTGTTCGTGCTCGTCGTGCTGTCGACGTTTCCGGTCGTCGTGCCGTTCCTGTTCCTGTCGGACGCAGCCGTCGCGATCCGCCTCTCGAACGCGATCGCGCTGGTCACGCTGTTCATCGCGGGCCACCG
>DATFRS010000334.1:0-2489 GCA_035263065.1 Rhodanobacteraceae bacterium | reverse complement strand
TTCGCGCCGATGCGGTCCATGTTGCCGACGTGATGGCGCAGGTGCACGTGGTGATAGAACTCCTGCGAGAAGCCGTCGGTCAGCGACAGCACGAAGCTGTAGATGCGGTTCAGCGCCGGCGAGACGAAGAATGCGTTGTGGATGAAGTTGTGGCTGACCGAGTTGATGCTCCACGAAATGGAGATCGAATAGACCAGCGCCAGCGGAATCCAGAGCCACCACGGCGTCGCGTGGAAGCCGAAGAAGAGAAATGCGACGAACGCCAGATGGCCGAGGCCCATCAGCACCGGCACGACGTCCCACGCCGTGTGCGCGAAGAACGTCGGACGGATTGTCATCGCTTCTCGATTCATGAATGCTTGCTGGGCAGGGCCGCGAGCGCGCTATCTTAACGCGTCCGCCGCGCGGTCCGGATTCGAGACTATGGGGATCGCCTTTCTCAGCGCTTTCGTCCGCACATGCCGCATCGGCGGCGCGGCGGCGCTCGCCTGTCTGCTCGCGGCCTGCGCGGCGGCGCCGGTCCCGACGGCGCCCGACGATGCACCCGCGGCTTGGCGTCACCGGCCGGCGGACGAGGCGGCGCTCGGCCCCGCGCCCGATCTTCGCGGCTGGTGGCATGCGTTCGGCGATACCGAGCTCGACCGTCTCGTCGAGCGTGCGCTCGCCGGCAACCTGATGCTGCAGCAGGCGCGCCAGCGCATCGTCGCGGCGCGAGCCATGGCCGGCCGCTCGTCGACCGAGTTCAAACCGGAGGTCGGCGCGCACACGCTTGCCGAGCCCGCGCCCGATTCGAGCGCGAGCTACTTCCAGTTCGGATTCGACGCGAAGTGGGAATTCCCGCTGTTCGGCCGCGGCGAGAGCATCGCGCGCATCGCCGACGCCGACGTCGGGCTCGCCGAGAGCGACGCGATGGCTGCGCGCGTCACGGTCGTTGCCGAAACGGTGCGCGTCTACGTCGAGCTTCGCGCGGCGGAGCATCGGCTCGATGTCCTCTCGCGCATCGCCGAAGCCTCGCGCGCGAAGAGCGTGCTGATCGCGACGCGCGCGAAGCTGCAGCTCGCAAGCGCGTCGGACATCGCGGGCAGCGACGCCGAGCACGCGGCGGCCGATGCCGCGCTCGTCGAGCCGCACCTCGCGATCGACCGCTGCCGTCAGCAGCTCGCGGTGCTGCTCGGCGAAAGCGAGCCCCAGGCAAGCGACGTCGGCGACGCGAAAACGCAATTGCGGCTCGATGCGTTCCGCATCGCCGAAGCGCCGGCCGATCTCTTGCGCACGCGCCCCGACATCCGTCGCGCCGAGCTTTCGATCCTCAAGGCCGCCGGCGAGCTCGGCATCGCGCACGCCGATCTCTATCCACGCCTCGCACTCGGCGGTTCGCTGACGTATTCGTCGCGCATCGTCGGGCACACGGAGCTCGCCGACACCGACAGCGTCGTCTCGATCGGCCCGCTGATCGACGTGCCGATCTTCGACTGGGGCGCGCGCCGCGCCGTCGTCGATGCGCGCGACGCGGAGCTCCAGGCTGCGGTGATCGCGTACCGGCAGGCCGTGCTCGAAGGCGTCGCCGAAGTCGAGACCGCGCTCGCGACGCTCGAGCGCCAGCGCGAGCGCGCCGGCGATCTCGATCGCGCGGTCGCGGCGCTCGAGCGCGGCGACACGGCGGTCGCGACGTTGCGTCGCGTCGGCCTCGCCGACGACGTCGATCGGCACGCGGCGACGACGGCGATGCTGAAGGCCGAGCTCGACGCCGCCGCGGCCGAGGAAGCGCGCAACCTCGCGTTCGTCGCGCTCTACAAGGCGCTCGGCGGCGCGCCGCTGCCGGCTTCGTGATGGTTCCACTCGCGCGCCGGACCTTGCTTCACGAATGGCGGCGCTTCCTGCCGTCGACGCTCGCGGTCGCGTTCTCGGGCCTCTTGCTGCTCGTGCAGGCGGCGCTCGTGTTCGGCATTTTTTCCAGCGCGGCCGTCTACATCCGCAAGTCCGGCGGCGATCTCTGGGTCGGCCATCCCGGCACGCAGAGCATCGAGCTCGGCCGGCCGATCCCGAACGACACCGAGATCCAGCTGCTGATGGATCCCGGCGTCGCGCGCGTCGAGCCCTTCAGCTGGCTCGACGGCGACTGGCGCGGCCCGCGCGATCGCGGCGGGCTTTCGGTGTTCGTGTCGGGCATCGATCCGCGGCCGGACGGGCTCCTTTTCGCCGACGTGCTGCCGCAGGATCTTCGCGCGAAGCTCGACGAGCCCGACGGCGTCATCGTCGATCGCGCCGATCTCGCCAAGCTCGGCCTCGACGTCGGCGGACAGGCCGTCATCAACGGCCATCGCGTGCGCATCGTCGGCGTCGGCAACGGGTTGCGCGCGCTGGGCGGCGTCAACGTCGTCGCCTCGCTCGCGACGGCGCGGCGGCTCGACAACGATCACGGCGGCAGCGAGGTCGCGTACTACGTCGTCAAGCTCAAGGATCCGTCGGACGCGGAGACCGTGCGCGCG
>DATFRS010000333.1:0-2204 GCA_035263065.1 Rhodanobacteraceae bacterium | reverse complement strand
GAACGGCGGCGACCAGCACGCGGTCGGCGTCGCTTACCGCAACCTCGTCAAGGACGTGGCTCCGGGCGACGTCGTGCTGCTCGACGACGGCCTGATCGTGCTCGAGGTCGAGCACGTCGAGGGCACGAAGATCGCGTGTCGCGTGAAGCAGGGCGGCAAGCTCAGCGATCACAAGGGACTCAACAAGCAGGGCGGCGGCCTGTCCGCGCCCGCGCTCACGGACAAGGACCGACGCGACATCGAGTCGGCCGCGCGCTACGGGCTCGACTTCATGTCCGTGTCGTTCGCGCGCAACGCAGACGACATCGAGGAGGCGCGCGCGCTGCTGCGCGCCGCGGGCGGCCAGGCGCACATCGTCGCGAAGATCGAGCGCGCGGAGGCCGTGCAGAACATCCGCTCGATCATCGACGCAAGCGACATCATCATGGTGGCGCGCGGCGACCTCGCGGTGGAGGTCGGCTACGCGTCGATGACGGGTTTGCAGAAGGGCTTGATCCGGCTCGCGCGCGCGCGCAACAAGGTCGTGATCACGGCCACGCAGATGCTCGAGTCGATGATCCATTCGCCGTCGCCGACGCGCGCCGAGGTGTCGGACGTCGCGAACGCGGTCATGGACGGCACCGACGCCGTCATGCTGTCGGCCGAGACCGCCGTCGGCCACTATCCGGTGCGCGCGGTGCGCACGATGGCCGAGCTCTGCGTCGGCGCCGAGAAGCACGAGACCTTCCGGCGCGCCGCGAACTATCGGCTCGAGGACGTGTTCACCCACGTCGACGAGGCCATCGCGATGGCGGTGATGTACGTCGCGAACCATTTGAACGTGCGCGCGATCATCGCGTTGACCGAGTCGGGCTCGACCGCCCTCTGGATGTCGCGCGTGCGCTCGGACATCCCGGTATTCGCGTTCACGCGTCACGAGGCGACGAGCCGGCGCGTGAGCATGTATCGCGGCGTCTACGCGGTGCCGTTCGACATCGGCAGCACGGAGGCGCAGACGCTGGACCATGTGTTCGAGACGCTGCTGCACGACGGCGCGGTCTCGGTCGGCGATCTCGTCTTGTTCACGAAGGGCGATCAGCAAGGCGTATCAGGGAGGACGAATACGATGCAGATCCTCACTGTGCCGGGCGTGCCGGCGCCCGCCGCGCCGAGTGCCTGAAAAGACGCGTAAGGCACTCGTCCTTCCCGGCGCCGGTGCCCGCGGCGCATACCAAGTCGGTGTTCTCAAAGCGGTCGCGTCGCTGCTGCCGAAGAACGCGCCGAATCCGTTTGCGGTGATCTGCGGCACGTCGGCCGGCGCGATCAACGCCGCCGTGCTCGCGGGCCGCGCCGCGAACTTCGCGCGTGCGATCCGCGACATGGAGCGCGTCTGGGCGAACTTCCACGCGCGCCAGGTCTACCGCGCGGACAACTGGACGATGCTGAAGGCGAGCCTGCACTGGCTCGCTGCGCTCGTGTCCGGTGGCCTCGGTGTCCGCAACCCGTCCTCTCTGCTCGACAACACCCCGCTACGCGCGCTGCTGAAGCGCGACGTTCGTTTTGGCGGCATTGCGCGCGCGATCGAGCGCGGCTACCTCGACGCACTCGCGATCACCGCGTCGGGGTACAGCTCGGCGCGCTCGGTGACGTGGTTCCAGGGCCGCCCGAATCTACAGCCGTGGACGCGGGTGCGCCGCGTCGGCCGCGCCGAGCGGATCGACATCGATCACCTGATGGCGAGCGCTGCGGTGCCGTTCGTGTTTCCGCCGGTCAAGATCGGCGGCGAGTACTTCGGCGACGGCTCGATGCGCCACCGCGCGCCGCTGTCGCCCGCGATCCATCTCGGCGCCGATCGCATGCTCGTGATCGGCGTGCGGGACGAGCGGCCCGATCCCGAGCCCGCCCCGAGCGCGAATCCTTCGCCGCCGACCTTCGCACAGCTCGGCGGCTACATGCTCGACACGTTGTTCATGGATGGTCTCTATACGGACCTCGAGCGCGTGTCGAACCTGAACAAGATCATCGCGACGGCCGGCATCGAGCGGCTCAAAGGCATCGAAGGCCGCCTGCGGCCCCTGCATACGCTCGTGATCGTGCCGAAGGACGACGTGCGCGCGATCGCCGTGCGCCACGCGCACGAGTTGCCGCGCGCCGTCCGGCTGCTGTTGAAGGGGCTCGGTGCGACCAATCGCAGCGGCATGCAGCTCGTGAGCTATCTGCTGTTC
>DATFRS010000332.1:0-2478 GCA_035263065.1 Rhodanobacteraceae bacterium | reverse complement strand
GTGGGTGCAGGTGCCGCGCTACAGCTTCAAGGATCTCGGCAACTCGAGCGTCGTGCCACCGTGATCCGTAGCAAAAGTCACTGATCGCCTCGCGTCCGCGAGAGAAGGTACAACGAACCGCGAACCAAGGATCCGACCATGATCTACGACAGCATCCTCGACACCATCGGCAACACGCCGATCGTCAAGCTGCACCGCCTGCCGCCCAAGCACGTCGACCTCTACGTCAAGGTCGAGGCGTTCAATCCGGGCGGCTCGGTCAAGGACCGACTCGCGATCGCGATCATCCTCGACGCGGAGCAGAAGGGATTGCTGAAGCCCGGCGATACGGTCGTCGAAGCGACGTCCGGCAACACCGGCGTCGCGCTCGCGATGGTCTGCGCGGCGAAGGGCTATCGCTTCGTCGCGCTGATGGCCGATTCGTTCTCGATCGAGCGGCGCAAGCTGATGCGCGCCTACGGCGCGAAGGTGATCCTGACGCCGGCCGCCGAGCGCGGCAGCGGCATGGTGCGCCGCGCGGAGGAACTCGCGAAGAAGCACGGCTGGTTCCTCGCGCGCCAGTTCCAGAACCCCGCGAATCCCGCCTATCACCGCAACACGACCGCCGCGGAAATCCTGCGCGATTTCGCCGGCAAGCGGCTCGACTACTTCGTCACCGGCTGGGGCACCGGCGGCACGCTGACCGGCGTCGCCGACGTGCTGCGCGTCGCGCGGCCCGACGTCAAGGTCATCGCGACCGAACCCGCGGAAGCCTCGCTCCTCACCGGCGCCGAGTGGAAGCCGCACAAGATCCAGGGCTGGACGCCGGACTTCGTGCCCGACGTGCTCGACCGCAAGGCACCGAGCACGGTCGATGCGGTGAACGAAGTGCTCGCGCGCGACACGGCGCGCCGGCTCGCGATCGAGGAAGGCCTCTTCGTCGGCATCTCCGCCGGCGGCACGGTGGCGGCGGCGCTGCGCGTCGCCGAGAAGGCGCCGAAGGATGCCGTCATCCTCGCGATGCTGCCCGACACCGGCGAGCGCTATCTCTCGACGTTCCTGTTCGAGGGCGTGCCGGACGGCTCGGACGACGAGTGGCTCGCGACGCAGGGATAGCGCGCTCGCACAACCCTGTGAACGCCGACGTCGCGCGTACGCATGAGTACGCTCAGCGACGAGTAACGCTTGCGTCCGCCTCGCGCGCTAGGCTCCCTCATCCGACAGCGAACCTCCGGAGGAGCCATGAAGAAGATCAGCGATGTCATGACGCGCGACAAGGTGCTCGTCGTGAGCCCGGACCAGACCATCGCCGCAGCCGCCGAGCTGATGGCCGAAGCGGACGTCGGCAGCCTCCCAGTCGGCGACAACGATCGTCTCGTCGGCATGGTGACCGACCGCGACATCGTGCTGCGCGCGGTCGCGCGCGGCTTCGGCGCCGAAACGCCGGTGCGCGAGGTGATGACCGACTCGATCAAGTACTGCTACGACGACCAGGACGTCGGCGAAGTCGCGCAGAACATGGCCGACCTCGGCGTGCGCCGCCTGCCGGTGGTCAATCGCGACAAGCGCCTCGTCGGCATCGTCGCGCTCAGCAACATCACGCACCTCGGCGACAAGGGCAGCACGAACACGCTGCTCGAAGGCGTCGCGACGCCGCATTGAGCGGCGCCCGTCGCTACATCCGCAAGCCGCCGCTGCGATAGCCCCACACCGCGAGCGCGATCGCGACGGCGGCGAGCACCCACGAGGCCGCGACCGGCACCGCAAACGGTCCGATCTGCACGGGCCACGCGCTCGCCGCGCGCACGATCTGGATCACGGCGACGAGCGCGAACACGCTCGCCGAAACGATCGCATAGTTTCGCTGCATGACTCGACCCTCCCTCATGCCGGCGGCCGTCACGCCGCCGGCGCCGTTGATGTCGATCACTTCACCGGATCACTTCACTGCGTTCGTGCACGCATCGTACTCGGGGCGCGTCACCTGCCGGTTGCCGTCGGTGTCGCACTGCTTGAAGTGCATGCCGAGCCAGTGGTCGCGCTGGGCGTCGCTGGCGCTGAGATAACCGGCGTGCCGCGTGTCGAGCTGGTCGAACGTCATCGTCGGCAGCGCGTTGTCCATCGCGCGGCGCTCCATCTGCGTCTGCTCGTTGCGCTGCTGAGCCTGATCGGTCGGCGGGTTCATCGGCGTGCGTCCGTACTGCTGCGCGAACGCGGGAGCCGACGCGATGCCGGCCATCAGGGCGAAAATTGAGAGGCGTTTCATCGGTGTTTCTCCTTGTGGGAGGTGACCGAGTCTGCGCCGCGCGACTTTAATCCGCGCGAAATCCTGTGTTAATTCTTCGCTCGGCGCCGGCGCGTGGTGGCGAGGCCGAGGAAGACGAGCGCGGCGCGGTTGAGCCGCACAACGTCCTCGTCGTCGAGGCGACCGACTCGCTTGCCGAGCCTCGATTTGGGCAGGCTCGTTATCTTGTCGACCATGAGACGGCAGGGTGCGTG
>DATFRS010000331.1:0-17080 GCA_035263065.1 Rhodanobacteraceae bacterium | reverse complement strand
CGAAGTCGACGTCGCGCGCGGTGTCAGCGATGTCGGCGAGATGAAAAGCTGCGTAGTGGAAGAGATCGCGGAACGTCGCCCAGAGGAATTGGGCCTGCGGATCGGCCGACGCGCGGAGCTTCGCGAATTTCTCCGCAGGATCCTTGATCGCGAGGATCGCGCCGACGTCGGCGCTCGCATCCTGCGCGGAAGGCCGGTAGTCGCGCTTGCCCGTGTCGAGCACGAGGATGTCCTTGCCGACCTTGCGATAGATGCCGGCGCCGGTCTTCGCGCCGAGCGCGCCTTGCTCGATCAGCGCGGCGAGCCACGCGGGCGACTTGAAGTAGCGGTGCCAGGGATCGTCCGGCAGCGTGTCGGCCATCGTCTTGATGACGTGCGCCATCGTGTCGAGGCCGACGACGTCGGCGGTGCGATAGGTCGCGCTCTTCGGCCGGCCGATCGCGGGGCCGGTCAGCGCATCGACGACGTCGAAGCCGAGGCCGAACGCCTCGGTGTGATGCATCGTCGCGAGGATCGAGAAGACGCCGATGCGGTTGCCGATGAAGTTCGGGGTGTCGCGTGCGTAGACGACACCCTTGCCGAGCGTCGTCGTCAGAAAAGCTTCGAGGCCCGCCAGGATCCCGCGATCGGTCTCGCGGTCAGGAATCAGCTCGACGAGGTGCATGTAGCGCGGCGGATTGAAGAAATGGATGCCGCTGAAGCGCGGGCGGAGCCCGGGCGGCAACGCTTCGGCGAGCGCATTGATCGAAAGGCCCGATGTGTTACTCGCAATAACAGTATTTTCAGATAGATATGGCGTAATCTTGCGGTAAAGGTCGAGCTTCCAGTCGAGCCGTTCCGCGATTGCCTCGATGACGAGATCGCAGCCGCGCAGTCCTTCGAGGTGTTCGTCGTAGTTGGCCGGCGTGATCGCGGCCGCGCGGTCTTTCGCCGCGAGCGGGCTCGGCGAGACTTTCGCGAGGTTCTGGATGGCCTTGCGGGCAATGGCGCTCTTGTCGCCGTCCTTGGCCGGGAGGTCGAACAGCAGCGTCTCGACACCGGCATTGACGAGGTGCGCGGCGATCTGTGCGCCCATCACGCCCGCGCCGAGCACGGCCACCTTGCGGATGCGAAGCGGGGTTGACGTCATTCTTTGACCTGAGGTTGTTGTCGTAAGTGGCTGTAAAAACGAGGAATGGCTAGTCAGCCATGAGCCCCGCGACCGCGAAGCGGATCAGGTGCGCTGCGGCACGCTCTCGATGCGCTTCCTCGGTGACCTGGCCGCGCCGTTTCATCGGGCCGAAATCGGCCATCGAGTGGGTCAGCGCGCCGGTGATGAAGTCGAGACGCCAGTAGAGCTCTTCCTTGTCCAGATGCGGCAGCAGGCGGCCAAACGCGGCCGCGAAATCGCGCAGCACGTGGCCGTAGTTGTCGGAGAGGAACTTGCGCAGGCGCTCGTCGTGCTCTGCATACGCGCGCGCGAGCACGCGCATGAAAGCATGACCGCCGGTCTCGTCGAGCGAGAGCTCGAGCGCCGGGCGGATGAAGGCGCCGAGCACGTCTTCGAGGCGCGGCGAATCCGCTGTAAGCGCCGCATTCAGCGCATCGAGCCGCCGCGCGTTCAATTCGTCGAGCCGGCGCCGGAACACTTCCTCGATGAGGTTGTCCTTCGAGCCGAAGTGGTAATTCACCGCGGCGAGATTGACGTTCGCGGCCGCCGTCACCTGGCGCAGCGACGCACCGGCGAAGCCGTGCCGGGCGAACAGCGTTTCGGCGGCGCCCAGGATGCGTTCCTTGGTGGAAAAGTGCGGAGCGTTCACAAGGATCGACGATTCGTGTTGCGGAACGATGGCCGCGAGAGCGGTCAAACAAGCGTTTGAATCGTACGGCCCGGCAACCGGCCGGGTCAAATCCGGCACGTCAAAGTGATGTAAAACGCCACCGCTTTTAGCTAGAATCCGATGCGGATTTGTGAGCTAAGCCTGCGGATTGCCGCCACATTTGGCGCTATAACAGCGGCGGGCTCCGGTCCTCCCACCGATCAGACCAGGAGATATGCAGCGATGGCGCTGGAGCGCACGCTTTCCATCATCAAACCCGACGCCGTCGCGAAGAACGTGATCGGCGAAATCTACAGCCGTTTCGAGAAAGCGGGCCTCAAGATCGTCGCCGCGAAGATGAAGCATCTGTCGCGTCGCGAAGCGGAAGGATTCTATGCGGTGCATCGCGAGCGTCCGTTCTTCAAGCCGCTCGTCGACTTCATGATCTCGGGCCCGGTGATGATCCAGGCGCTCGAAGGCGACAATGCGATCGCGAAGAACCGCGATCTCATGGGCGCGACCGATCCGAAGAAGGCGGCGGCCGGTACGATCCGCGCCGACTTCGCACAATCGATCGACGCCAACGCGGTGCACGGCTCGGACGCGCCGGAAACTGCTAAAGTGGAAATTGCTTACTTTTTTTCCGAAACCGAATTGTGTCCGCGCTGAGGACGTGAAGCGGTGACGACGGCGAAGATCAACCTGCTCGACTACGACCGCAACGGGCTGCGCGACGCGTTCGCAGAGCTCGGCGAGAAGCCGTATCGCGCCGAGCAGGTCATGAAATGGATCTATCACCGCCACGTCACCGACTTCGCGGCGATGACCGACATCGGCAAGGCGCTGCGCGAAAAACTCGAAAACGCGGCCGAAATCGTGCCGCCGACGATCAAGTTCGAGAGGCAGGCCGCCGACGGCACCTACAAGTGGCTGCTCGGCACCGACGGCGTCAACGCGATCGAGAGCGTGTTCATTCCGGAGACGAGCCGCGGCACGCTGTGCGTCTCCTCGCAAGTCGGCTGCGGCCTCAACTGCCAGTTCTGCTCGACCGGCACGCAGGGCTTCAACCGCAATCTTTCGTCGGGCGAGATCGTCGGCCAGCTGTTCGTCGCCGCGAAGCATCTCGGCAACGTGCCGCACCGGCAGCGCAAGCTCACCAACGTCGTCATGATGGGCATGGGCGAGCCGCTGCTCAATTTCGACAACGTCGTGCGCGCGATGAGCGTGATGCGCGACGATCTCGGCTTCGGCCTCGCGAACAAGCGCGTCACGCTGTCGACCGCCGGCCTCGTGCCGATGATCGACAGGCTGTCCGACGAGAGCGACGTGTCGCTCGCGGTGTCGCTGCACGCGCCGAACGACGAGCTGCGCACCGAGCTCGTTCCGCTCAACAAGAAATATCCGATCGACGAATTGCTCGCCGCGTGCGCGCGCTACGCCGCGCGTCGCCCGCGCACGACCGTCACGTTCGAGTACACGATGCTCGACGGCGTCAACGACAAGCCCGAGCACGCGCGTCAGCTCATCAAGCTGATGCGGCGGCTGCCGGCGAAGGTCAACCTGATTCCGTTCAACCCGTTCCACGGCACCCGCTTCAAGCGCTCGAGCGAGGAGACGATCCGCGCGTTCCAGAAGACGCTGCTCGACGCCGACGTCCTGACGATGGTGCGCCGCACGCGCGGCGACGACATCGATGCGGCCTGCGGCCAGCTGAAGGGGCAGGTGATGGACCGCACGCGCCGCCAGGCCGAATTCCGCCGCAAGATCGAAGAGGGCGTCGCCGATGCCGCGTGACCTGCTGCTGCGGCTCTTCGCGATGGCGCTCGCGCTGGTACTCGCCGCGTGCACGAGCACGGGCAACAACACGAACATCAAGAAGGAAAGCGCCGCTAGCGAGAAGGCCGAGGCCGCGCGCGTGCACACCGAGCTCGGTCAGAAATACATGCAGCAGGGCAAGCTGCAGGTCGCGCTCGAGAACCTCAACAAGGCGCTTTCCTACGACCCCGACTACGCCGACGCGCACACGGTCATCGGCGTGCTCTACGAGCAGATCGGCGACCTCAAGCAGGCCGAGGAACACTACCGGCGCGCCGCCCAGATCAAGTCCAAGGGCGGCAACGAGTTGAACAATTACGGCGCGTTCCTCTGCAAGGTCGGCCGCTACGACGAGGCCAACGAGTACTTCCAGCGCGCGCTGGCCGACCCGTTCTACAACACGCCGGCCGTGGCGCTGACGAACCAGGGCCGCTGCCTCCTCAAGGGCGGCAAGGCGGACGCGGCGGAAACCGCGCTCCGCACGGCGCTGGACCGCTCGCCGGACAACCCCGACGCGCTGTTCCTGATGGCCTCGACGCTTTACGAAAAAGGCGATTTTTTCAAGGCGCGGGCCTTCATGCAGCGCTTCGAGTCGGTGGGCCAGCCGGGGCCCGAATCCCTCCTGCTGGGGCGCAACATCGAGCTGCGCCTCGGCAACGGAAGCGCGGCGAGCGACTACACGCGCCGGCTTCTGCAATCGTTTCCTGAGTCACAACAAGCACGTGCGCTGAACGCGCAGAATCAGTCATGAGTACGGGCGGCACACAACAATCCAACGACAAGGCCGCACAAGGGGCGGGCCCGGTATCCGGTGAGCGGGATGCCGGTGCTTCGAACGATCAGGACAACGGGCAGCTCGCACTCCCGCTGTCATCCGGAAGGCACACCATGAGAGCCGAAGAGCCTACGCACGACGGCAAGACCCCCGAGGTCATGCCAGAGCCCCGGGAGGAGATCAACCTGACGATGCCCGAGCACCGGGACCCCTCGTTCGGACAGCGCCTGCGCGCCGCCCGCGAGGCAAAGGGCCTCAGCCGGGCCGATGTCGCGGCGCGCCTCAAGCTGCCGCTGCGCCTCGTCGGGCGCCTCGAGGACGACGATTACGCCGGCATGGACGAAGGGGTCTACCTGCGCGGCTATCTGTCGAGCTACGCGCGCATGGTCGACGTCCCGACCGTCGCCGCCGAGACCGTCGCCGCGCAGCACATGCGCGCAGCGCCGCTCGTCGCGACCGGCAAGGTGTCGCGCTCGCGCTATCTCTTCGATCGCTATTCGGTCAGCGCGACGTACCTGATCTTGACGGGCCTCATCGTCGTGCCGGCCGTGTGGCTCGCGACGCACGGCGGCCTCGAGCAGAACCTCGTGCGCACGACGCCGCTCGACAGTCCCGCGACGACGATCCAGGTGCCGGCCGCTTCGCAGACCGAAGCCGTCGCGTCGACCGAAGCCGCCGACAGCGCGCAGGGCACGACAGCAGACGATACGGCCGCACCGGCCGCCGACACGACGACCGCCACGGCGGCCGTCGAGACGCCGAAGCAGGAGCAGCCCGTCGTCGCGTCGATGACGCCGTTCACGACCTCGCAGCCGGCGACGCCCGCGCCGGATGCCGCTGCCACGCACGGCGGGCATTCGCTGACGCTGAAGCTCAGCGCCGCGAGCTGGGTCGAGATCCTCGGCGCCGACGGCAGCAAGCTCGAATACGGCCTCCTGCCGGCCGGCGCGGAGAAGAGCTACGCCGACAAGGGGCCGATCTCGGTGCGTCTCGGCAATGCCGAAGGCGCCGAGGTGACGGTGGACGGCAAGGCGATCGATCTCGCGCCGTATCGCCGCGCCAACGTCGCGCGCCTTCGCGTCAGCGAGAACGGCGTCGAGGCGCCGCGCGCCGAGTTCTGACGCGTCGCTGAATCCGCGCCCGCGCCGCGACGGACGCGGGCCGCCGGTTTCCTGCTAACCTTGCGCGGCTTCGCGGGCGCCCCCGCGAACGACCGTCGTCGCCCTGCGGCGAGCGCCGCCGCGACCGCGGCACAGCGCGCCCGGCGACGGCCGACCGAGTTTCCTATGGAGTTTTCATGGCTTTCGAAGTCCTTGACGAACACGAGCAAGGCGAGCTCGTCCAGAAGTGGCTGCGCGAGAACGCGATGTCCATCGCGATCGGCATCGCGCTCGGCCTCGTCCTCATCTTCGGCTGGCAGCAGTGGAAGGCGCACCGCGTGCGCCACGCTGCCGAAGCGGCGACGCAGTATCAGGCGCTCGTCGACGCGCTCGATGCGAAACGCAACGACGATGCCAAGGTGATCATCGACGCGCTGCGCAAGGACTATCCCGATTCCGCGTATGCGACGTTCGCCGCGATGCGCTCGGCCGAGCTTTCGAACGACAAGGGCGACCTCAAGGCGGCATCGTCCGATCTCGAGTGGGCCGAGGAGCACGCGGGCACGCCGGCGCTGAAGACGCTTGCGGGCCTCAACCTCGCGCGCATCAAGCTCGCCGAGGGCGACGGCGACGGCGCGCTGAAGCTCGTCGACGCGTTGCCGAAGGGCGACTACGCGAGCCTCGCCGGCGAGCTCCGCGGCGACATCCTCGCCCAGCTCAACCGCAACGACGACGCGCGCGCGGCCTATCAGGACGCGCTCTCGCACCTCGATCCGCAGGCGCCGAACCGCGCCTTCGTGCAGATGAAGCTCGACAACCTCGCGGCCGCGCCGGCGGCGCCCGCGACGGCGGCGAAGGAGGCCAGCGGCTCATGAAGCGTTCCTCGATGCTGATTCTCGCCGCGCTCGGTATCGCGCTCGGCGGCTGCAACTGGATCAAGAGCCTCGGCAAGAAAGACAACGTCGAGCCGCCGACGCCGCTCACCGAATTCGCGCCGACCGTGCAGGTCGATCGCCTGTGGAGCGAAGGCGCCGGCGACGGCGCGGGCGATTCCGGCTCGCAGCTCGCGCCGACCGTCGTCGACGGTCGCCTGTACGCCGCAAGCGTCGACGGCGTCGTCGAAGCGATCGATGCGTCCACCGGCCGCACGGTTTGGGAAAAGCGCCTCGGCGAGCGTCACGGCTGGCTGTGGAAGCGCGGTGAAGCATCGCTGCGCTGGTCCGGCGGCCCTGGCGTCGCGGGCGATCTCTTCGTCGTCGGCAGCCTCGACGGCGACGTCTATGCGCTCTCCGCGCAGGACGGCACCGAGCGCTGGCACGTCAAGGTGTCCTCGGAAGTCATCTCGCGTCCGGCGATCGCGTCGGACGTCGTCGTCGTGCGCACGGTCGACGGCCGCCTCAGCGGCCTCGACGCGAAGGACGGCAGCCAGCGCTGGGTGTTCGACCAGTCGGTGCCGCCGCTCAGCCTGCGCGGCAACGCCTCGCCGATGATCATCAACGACACCGTCTACGACGGCTTCGACAACGGCAAGGTCATCGCGATCCGCCTCGCCGACGGCGCGCCGCTCTGGCAGCAGACGCTGGCGACCGGCGAAGGCCGCACCGAGGTCGAGCGCCTCGCCGACGTCGACGGCAGCGTCGTCACGTCGGGCGGCAATCTCTTCGCGGTCGGCTACCGCGGCCAGCTCGTCGCGTTCGCGGCCGACACCGGCCGCCCGATGTGGCAGCGCGACGTGTCGAGCTACGGCGGCGCCGCCGCGAGCGACAACGCGCTCGTCGTCGCCGACGCCGATGGCAACGTCTGGGCCTTCGATCGCGACACCGGCGCGAGCCTGTGGAAGCAGGACCAGCTCAAGTACCGCTGGCTCGGCACGCCGGCCGTCGTCGGCAAGTACGTCGTCGTCGGCGACAGCGAAGGCTACGTGCACTGGCTCAGCCTCGACGAAGGCAAGTTCGCCGCGCGCGAGCGGCTCAGCAAGAAGCCGATCGAGAGCGCCCCGGTGGTCGTCGGCGAGACCGTTTACGTCGAGGACGTGAAAGGGCACATCGGCGCCTACGCGGTGCGCTAGGCTTTCTTTTCCCTCTCCCGCTCGCGGGAGAGGGTAGGGTGAGGGCAAGCGCGTGAGGCGCTTCGCCGACTGCCGCGATCTTCGTCGCGGCGATCAAGTAATCTGGACCCACCATGCTCCCGGTAGTCGCCCTCGTCGGGCGCCCCAATGTCGGCAAGTCGACGCTGTTCAACGTGCTCACGCGCACGCGGGACGCGCTCGTCGCCGACCTGCCGGGCGTGACGCGCGACCGCCACTACGGCGTGTGCCGGCTCGATCCCGACAAGCACTTCGTCGTCATCGACACCGGCGGTCTCGTCGACGATGCGCAAGGCCTCGCCGCGCAGACCGCGGGCCAGGCCGACATCGCGATCGCCGAAGCCGACGTGGTGCTGCTCGTCGTCGACGCGCGCGACGGGCTCCTGCCGACCGATCGCAGCATCGTCGATCGCCTGCGCAAGGCCGGCAAGCCGCTGATCCTCGTCATCAACAAGGTCGACGGCGTCGACGAGCACGCGGCGCTCGCCGAATTCTCGGCGCTCGGCATCGGCGCGGCGCTGCTCGTTTCGGCGGCGCATTCGCGCGGCATCGCGGCGCTGATGGCGGCGTTGCAGCCGCTTTTGCCGCTGCCGGACGAAACCGATGCGCCCGCGTCGCCGGTCGAAGGCATCCGTGTCGCGATCGTCGGGCGGCCTAACGTCGGCAAATCCACGCTCGTGAATCGCCTTCTCGGCGAGGAGCGCGTCATCGCGTCCGACATGCCCGGCACGACGCGCGATTCGATCCGTATTCCGCTCGAGCGCGACGGCCGCCGCTACACGCTGATCGACACCGCCGGCGTGCGCCGCCGCGCGCGCGTCGAAGATGCGCTCGAGAAGTTCAGCGTCATCAAGTCGCTGCAGTCGGTCGAAGCCGCCGACGTCGTCGTGCTGATGCTCGACGCGCGCGAGGGCGTCGCCGACCAGGACGCGACGCTGATCGGCCACGTGCTCGAATCGAATCGCGCGCTCGTCGTCGCCGTCAACAAGTGGGACGGCCTCGACACGTACACGCGCGAGCAGTGCAAGTCCTCGCTGTCGCGCAAGCTCGACTTCGTGCCGTGGGCGCGCCAGATCTTCATCTCGGCCAAGCACGGCACCGGCATCGGCGACCTGATCAAGGCCGTCGATCGCGCGAACGCGTCGGCGCAAAAGAAGTTCACGTCATCGGACCTCACGCGCGCGCTCGAAGCCGCGTACCAGGGCTACCAGCCGCCGCTCGTGCGCGGCCATGCGCCGAAGCTGCGCTACGCGCATCCCGGCGGCACGAATCCGCCGACGATCGTGATCCACGGCTCGCGCACCAAGCACATCGCCGACGGCTACCGGCGCTATCTCGAGAACTTCTTCCGCAAGCGCTATCGGCTCGAGGGCACGCCGATCCGCATCGACTTCAGCGAGAAGGCGAACCCGTTCGCCGGCAAGCGCAACGAGCTAACGGAAGGGCAGCAGCGCCGGCGCCAGCGCATGATCCGCAACGCCAAGCGCAGCAAGCGGTGACGCCGCGATGGGATCGCCCGCGCTGACGGTTGCGATCCTCGCCGGCGGAGCGGCGACGCGGCTCGGCGGGCGCGACAAGGGCCTCGAGCCGGCCGGCGGCAAGGCGCTCGTCGAATGGGTCATCGCCTACGCGAAGCAGTCCATGCGCGACGCCGAGCTCATCGTCATCGCCAATCGCCATCACGACGACTACGCGCGCTACGCACCGACGCACGCCGACGTCGTGCCGGGATTCCAGGGCCCGCTCGCCGGCGTCGCGACCGCGCTGCGCGTCGCGAAGGCGCCGAGCCTGCTGACGCTGCCGGTCGATTGCCCGGCGCCGCCGGACGATCTCGTCAAACGGCTGCGCAGCGCGATGCGCCATGCGCGCGTGCAGTCGGTCGTCGCGCACGACGGCGTGCGCCGCCAGCCGCTGTTCGCGCTGTACCGGCGCGATCTCGCCGAATCGGCGCACCTCGCCGCCGAGCAGGGGCAGGGCGTGCACCAGTGGCAGGATGCGATCGGCGCCGTCGAAGTTGATTTCGCCGACCGCCGGCAACAGTTCCATAATCTCAACACGCCCGAAGACTTCGCCGCCTACGCCGATGCCGTTCGATCACGCGACTGACTTCCCGACGCGCCTTTCGGTCGACGAGGCACGGCAGCGCGTCGTCGAGCTCTGTGCGCAGCGCCGCGTGCGCGTCGACAGCGTGCCGCTCGATCGCGCGCTCGGCCGCGTGCTCGCGGTCGACGTCGTCGCGCCGCAGCCGATTCCGCCGTTCGCGAACTCGGCGATGGACGGCTATGCGCTGCGCGGAGCCGATCTGCCGCGCGACGGCGAGAAGCGCTTTCGGCTGCGCGGCGTGATGCTCGCCGGCGCGACCGAAGCGCTCGACGTCGGCGAGGGCGAGTGCGTGCGCATCACGACCGGCGCACCGGTGCCGCGCGGCGCCGACACCGTCGTCGTCAAGGAGAACGTGCGCGTCGACGGCGACGCGATCGTCGTTCCTGGCGGCGAGCGCGCGGGCGCCAACGTGCGTCCGGCGGGCGAGGATCTCGACGAAGGCGAAATCGCGGCGCATGCCGGCGAAGTCCTGAGCGCGGCGCGCCTGGGCGTGCTCGCGTCGTGCGGCGAGACGCAGGCGCGCGTGTCGCGGCGTCCGCGCGTCGCCCTCTTCGTCACCGGCGACGAGCTCGTGCCGCCGGGCGAGCCGCTCGGCTTCGGCCGGATCCACGACAGCAACCGCTTCAGCATCGGCGGTCTGCTCGAAGGCATCGGCATCGTGCCCGAGCCGGTCGCGCACGTGCGCGACGATCGCGCCACGCTGCGCGAAACGCTGCTCGCCGCAGCCGCGGCGTGCGACGTCGTGATCACGAGCGGCGGCGTGTCCGCCGGCGAAGCGGATCATCTCCCCGGCCTCGTCGAGGAAATCGGGCGCATTCACTTCTGGAAGGTGCGCATGAAGCCCGGCATGCCGATCCTCTGCGGCGAGATCGGCAAGGCGCTGGTTTTCGCGCTGCCCGGCAATCCCGTGTCGTCGCTCGCGACGTTCCTGACGCTCGTGCAGCCCGGCCTCCTCGCGATGCAGGGCGCCGACGCCTCGCCGCGCCGCTGGCGCGCGCAGCTCGCCGCGCCGATCCGCAAGAAGCACGACCGCACCGAGTTCTTCCGCGCACGGCTCGACAGCGCCGCGGACGGGCGCCTCGTCGCGACGACGCTCGAGCAGCAGGGCTCCGGCATGCTGCGCGGCGTCGCCGAAGCGAACGGCCTCATCGTCGTGCCAGAGGACGTGCACGAGCTCGCCATCGGCGACGTCGTGGATGTCGTGCCGCTGCCGGGACTATGCTGACGCCATGAACAGCGTGCTCAAGAACACGGGCCCGATCCCGGAAGTCGATCCCACCGAAGGCTTCGCCCGCCAGCGGGCCGGCGCGCTGCTGCTCGACGTGCGCGACGACAACGAGCGCGCGAGCGGCGTCGCAGTCGGCGCGATCGGGGTGCCGCGCGCCGACATCGCTGCGCGCATCGCGGACATCGCGGCCGATCCGACGCGCGAGATCCTGACGATCTGCGCGACCGGGCGCCGCTCGCTGCTCGCCGCCGAAACCTTGCGCGCCATCGGCTACGCCAACGTCGCCTCGGTGCGCGGCGGCTTCAAGCGCTGGCAGGCCGAAGGGCTGCCGGTCGAAGGCGGGCTCGACGTCGATTTCGCCGAGCGCTATGCGCGGCATCTCGTGCTGCCCGAAGTCGGCGTCGCGGGACAGCACAAGCTGCTCGCCGCGCGTATCGCGCTGATCGGGGCGGGCGGCCTCGGCTCGCCGGCGGGGATTTATCTCGCGGCGGCCGGCGTCGGCACGCTGACGCTGATCGACGACGACCGCGTCGAGCGCTCGAACCTGCAGCGGCAGGTCGT
Organism: Rhodanobacteraceae bacterium; assembly: GCA_035263065.1. GTDB lineage: Bacteria > Pseudomonadota > Gammaproteobacteria > Xanthomonadales > Rhodanobacteraceae > Dokdonella_A. The sequence continues at coordinate 5,613 of DATFRS010000331.1, read as the reverse complement.
GCACACCGAAGCGCGCGTCGGCCAGCGCAAGACCGAATCGGCGAGCGTCGCCATCGCCGCATTGAATCCGAACGTCCGCGTCCAGCGGCACGACGTGCGCCTGCAGGCCGCGAACGTCGAGGCGCTGATCCGCGATCACGACGTCGTCATCGACGGCGCGGACAATTTCCCGACACGCTATCTCCTCGGCGCCGCGTGCCTGCGCCTGCGGATTCCGCTCGTCTACGGCGCCGTGCATCGCTTCACGGGCCAGGTCAGCGTGTTCGACGCGCGACGTGCGGATTCGCCGTGCTACCGGTGCCTGTTTCCCGAGCCGCCGTCCGCCGCCGAAGCGCCGAACTGCAGCGAGGCCGGCGTGCTCGGCGTGCTGCCGGGCGTGATCGGGATGCTGCAGGCGACCGAGGCGATCAAGCTCGTGCTCGGCGTCGGCGAGCCGCTGGTCGGGCGTCTGCTCTGCTACGACGCGCTGGCGGCGCGCTTTCGCGAATTGCGGCTGCCGCGCGATCCCGGCTGTCCGGGCTGCGGCGCCGGCGCCGTGTTCGCCGGCTACGAGGACATCGCGCGCATCTGCGCGAGCTGAATCAACCGTGCTCGCGCCGCGCGGCTTCGAACGCGGCGAGCTGCTCCGGCGTCGCTTCCCTCTGATGCTTTGCCTTCCACGTCGCGAACGGCTCGCCGTAGACGCGCTCGCGTGCTGCGTCCTTGTCGATGTCGATGCCGCGCGCCTCGGCGGCCTCGCGGTACCAGTCGGCGAGGCAGTTGCGGCAGAAGCCCGCGGCGATCATGAGGTCGATGTTCTGCACGTCGCTGCGGCGGTCGAGGTGCTCGAGGAGGCGCCGGAACACCGCGGCTTCGAGCTCGAGTGCGGGATCGGCCATGGCTCTTTTCCTCGTTCGACGACGGTCAACTCTAGTCCAATTTGAGGCGCGCCGTGCGCACATGGATAATGCGCGATTTCCCCGGATCAGCCGATGACTGCGCGAATCCTCGACGGCAAGCGCATCGCCGATGAATTGCTCGACGGCGTCGCCGCGCGCGTCGCCGTGCGCAAGGCGCAGGGCAAGCGCGTGCCCGGGCTCGCCGTCGTGCTCGTCGGCGAGGATCCGGCCTCGTCCGTCTACGTGCGCAACAAGCGTCGCGCCTGCGCGCGGGTCGGGTTCCGCTCGCTCGATTTCGATCTGCCCGCGACGACGGGCGAGGCGGAGCTGCGCAAGCTGATCGACGAGCTGAACGCGAATCCCGACGTGCACGGCATCCTCGTGCAGCTGCCGCTGCCGGCCGGCGTCAACGGCACGGCGATCATCGATGCGATCGATCCGCACAAGGACGTCGACGGCTTCCAGGCCGTCAACGTCGGCCGCCTGGCGCTGCGTCAACGCGGGCTCCGGCCGTGCACGCCGAAGGGCGTCATGACGCTGCTCGCGCACACCGACCGGCCGGTGCGCGGGCAGAAGGCCGTCGTGGTCGGCGTGTCGAACCACGTCGGACGGCCGCTGGTGCTGGAGCTCCTCCTCGCCGGCTGCACGACGACCGCCTGCCACAAGTTCACGCGCGATCTTGAAAGCGAAGTGCGGCAGTCCGACATCGTCGTGGTGGCGGTGGGGCGCCCGGAGCTCATCAAGGGCGAATGGATCAAGCCCGGCGCGGTGGTCATCGACGTCGGCATCAACCGGCTCGACGACGGGCGGCTGGTCGGCGACGTCGAGTTCGCGCCGGCCGCCGAACGGGCCGCGTGGATCACGCCGGTGCCGGGCGGCGTCGGCCCGATGACGGTCGCGACGCTGATCGAGAACACGCTGGAAGCCGCCGAGACGTTCTTCGACTGATTTCAAGGACGATCGACTACCATTCGCCCGCCATGCCGATCCGATTCCCGATTCGCGCCGCCGCCTGCATCGCCTTCGCCGCCGCCCTCGCGGGCTGCGCGAGCGTCGTCAACAAGGCGAGCCAGCGCCTCGCCGACAACCTCAGCGCCGGCATCCTCAACCAGGACGACGTCACGCTCGCGCGCGACGGCATTCCGTCGTGGCTCCTGCTGATCGACGGCCTGATCCAGGGCGATCCTTCGAACGCCTCGTTGCTGCTGGCCGGCGCACGGCTCTACGGCGCGTACGGCAGCGGCCTCGTCACCGAACCCGAGCGCGCGCAGCGTCTCACCGCGCACGGCTTCGACTACGCCAAGCGCGCGACATGCCTCACGCTGCCCGCGTTGTGCCGGTCGATGGAGCAGCCGTTCGAGCCGTTCGCGGCCGAAGTCGCGAAGGTCGGCGCGAAGGACGTCGGCACGATCTACGTGCTCGCGACGACGTGGGCCGGGCGCATCCAGGCCAATTCGAGCGACTGGAAGTCGATCGCGGACATTCCGCGCGTGCAGGCGCTGCTCGATCGCGTCGTCGCGCTCGATCCGGGCTACCGCAACGGCGAGGTGTACATGTATCTCGGCGTGATGGCGACGCTTCGGCCGGCTTCGCTCGGCGGCAAGCCCGACGAGGGCAAGGCCGATTTCGAGAAGGCGCTGGCGCTCTCGGGCGGCAAGAACCAGATGGTGCGCGTGCTCTACGCGAAGCAGTATGCGCGGCTCGTGTTCGACAAGGATCTGCACGACCGGCTGCTCAACGAAGCGATCGCCGCCGATCCGCACGCGCCGGACCTGACGCTGATCAACGTCATCGCGCAGCAGCAGGCCAGGCAGTTGCTCGAATCCGGGAAGGATTTTTTCTGATTTTCATGGAGTAGACCGAATGCGACTTCTCAACCCACTTTCGATCGCGATCGCGCTGACCTTCGCGACGGCACTGCCCGCGACGGCCGCGACGACGATCAAGATCGCGACGATCGCGCCCGACGGCACCGCGTGGATGAAGGAAATCCGCGCGACCGGCGATGCGATCAAGAAGGAGACCGACGGCCGCGTCGAGCTCAAGCTCTATCCGGGCGGCGTCATGGGCGACAACGCGACCGTACTGCGCAAGATCAAGATCGGCCAGCTCCAGGGCAGCGCGTTCACCGGCGGCGAGGCGAGCGTCATCACGAAGGACGCCGAGATCTACACCGTGCCGTTCCTGTTCCGCAGCCAGGAGGAAGCCGACAAGGTCCGCGCGAAGGTCGATCCGCTCCTCAAGGAAGCCGTGCGCAAGACCGGATTCGAGCTGCTCGGCCTTTCCGGCGGCGGCTTCGCTTACCTCATGAGCACGAAAGACATCAAGACGCGCGACGATCTCAAGAACGCGAAGGTCTGGGTGCCGCAGGGCGACGAGATCGCCGAGCTCACGTTCAAGACCGCCGGCGTGACGCCGGTGCCGCTGCCGCTGTCGGACGTCTACACGAGCCTCCAGACCGGCCTGATCGACACGGCCGCGAACACCGACGCCGGCGCGATCGCGTTCCAGTGGCACACGAAGATCAAGCATGTCGTCGACATGCCGGTGATCTACGTCGTCGGCGAGGTGCTCATCGACAGGAAGACGTTCGACGCGCTGAGCGCAGCGGACCAGAAGGTCGTCACGGACGAGTTCGCCGCCGGTTTCGGACGGCTCGAAAAGATCAACCGCTCCGACAACACGTCGGCGCGCGAGGCGTTGAAGCAGCAGGGCATCACGTTCTACGTGCCCGACGCCGCCGAGCAGAAGCGCTGGGAAGGCGTCGGCGCCGAGACGTACAAGCAGCTCACCGAGCAGCACGCCTTCAGTCCGGAGCTCCAGAAGGCGCTCGACGCGGCGCTCGCCGAAGCGCGCGGCGGAACGAAGTGAGCGGTGCCGCGCGGCGCATCGCGGGGCTGATCGAGCGCATCGAGACGGCGCTGATCGCGCTGCTCGTGCTCGCGATGGTCCTGCTCGCCGGCGCGCAGATCCTGCTCCGGAACGTGTTCGAGACCGGCTTTTCGTGGGCCGATCCGCTGCTCCGCGCGATGGTGCTCTGGACGGCGATGCTCGGCGCGCTCGCCGCCGCGCGCGACGACAAGCACATCGGGCTCGATCTCCTGACGCATTTCCTGCACGGACGCCCGAAACGGATCGCGCGCGTGATCGCGCTGCTTTTCGCCGCCGCCGTCAGCGCGGCGATGTCGTGGTACGGCTGGAATCTCGTCGAAGTCGATTTCGGCGGCGGCACGTCGATCGCCGGCATGCCGGGCTGGGTGATCGAATCGATCCTGCCGGTCGGCTTCGCGCTGCTCGCGATCCGGCTCGCGGTGCGCGCGTTCATGCCGCCGAAGAGCGATGCGCCCGCGCTCGCGCCGGAGCTGCCGTGATCGTCATCGCGGGCCTCGTGCTGATCGTGCTCGCCGTGCTCGGCGCGCCGCTCTTCGCGCTGATCGCGGCGATCGCGTTGCTCGGCTTCCACGCGGCGGGGCAGGAGGGCGTTGCGGTCGCGGTCGAGTTCTACCGGCTCGCCGACATGCCGGCACTGATCGCGATTCCGCTGTTCACGCTGGCGGGCTATCTCCTCGCCGAGAGCAAGGCGCCGCAACGCCTCGTGCGCGTCAGCAACGCGCTGATCGGCTGGCTGCCGGGCGGCCTCGCGATCGTGGCGGTGATCGCCTGCGCGATGTTCACGGCGTTCACCGGCGCGACCGGCGTCACGATCGTCGCGCTCGGTGCCGTGCTCTATCCTGCGCTTCTGCAGGCGAACTACGGCGAGCGGTTTTCGCTCGGGCTTCTGACGGCTTCGGGCAGCCTCGGTCTCATCCTCGTGCCCTCGATGCCGCTGATCCTCTACGGCGTCGTCGCGCAGCAGTTCCACACCACGCCGCCGGTCAGCATCGACGCGCTGTTCAAGGCCGGCGTGCTGCCGTGCGCGCTGATGGTCGCGCTGCTCTCGATCTACAGCGTCTGGCACGCGCGGCGCGTGCACGTCGTGCGCGAGCGCACGAGCGTGCGCGAGCTCGGCGCCGCGCTGCTCGACGCGGCGTGGGAAATACCGCTGCCGTTCGTCGTGCTCGGCGGCATCTACTCCGGCAAGCTCGCGGCGTCCGAAGCCGCGGCCGCGACGGCGCTCTACGTGCTGATCGTGACGGTGCTGATCCGCCGCGAGATCCCGCTCCGGAAGCTGCCGCTCGTCGCGCGCGAAGCGATGCTGCTGGTCGGCGCGATCCTGGTGATCCTCGGCTTCTCGCTCGCGCTGACGAACTGGCTGATCGACGCCGAAGTGCCCGAGAAGCTCTTCACGGCGATCCAGGGCAGCATCACGAGCAAGGGCATGTTCCTGCTCGTGCTGAATCTCTTCCTGCTCGTGTTCGGCATGCTGCTCGAAGGGTTCCCGGCGATCATCATCCTGGTGCCGCTCGTGCTGCCGGTCGCGCTGCACTACCAGGTCGATCCGATCCACCTCGGCATCATGTTCCTCGCGAACCTGCAGCTCGGCATCTTCCTGCCGCCGGTCGGCATGAATCTCTTCATCGCGAGCATGCGCTTCGGGAAACCCGTGATCACGCTCGTTCGCGCGAGCATTCCGTTCTTCCTGATCCTGCTCGCGGCGGTGCTCGTGATCACGTACTGGCCCGAGCTTTCGCTCGCGCTCGTGCGCTGACGATTCGCTAGCGGCCCGGCGCTCGTGCGCCGGCGCGTTGCGCGTCGATCCATGCGGCGACGTCGTCGGCCTGCGGCGGTGGCTCCG
>DATFRS010000330.1:0-9595 GCA_035263065.1 Rhodanobacteraceae bacterium | reverse complement strand
CGAACAGCACCTCGCGCGCAACCGGAATGCGGTTGTAGCCTTGCGCCGCGAGCGCGGCGAACTCTTCGTGCGAAATCATCGACGGCTGGCCCGGATCGGGCAGCCGAAGATAGCAAGGCTGCCCTGCCCGCGACAGCCTCGGCTTCACTCAGGCGTCGAAATCGTCCGCGAAGATCGCATCGTTCACGAGCACGGCCGGCTCGCGGACGATGTCGTAGGTGAGGCTCCCGACCGGCGAATCGCGGCCCCAGTAGAGCTCGACCTCGCTCGACGACTCGCCGACGAGCGGATGCGGCTCGACGTCGTCGGCGTCCGGCGTATCGGTGATCGTGAGCGGTGCCGACCAGTCGACGCCGTCCAGCGAGCGCCGCGACGAAATGTCGAACTGGTTGCCCGCGGCGTGGATCCAGAACACGACGAAGGCGTCGTCCGGCATCACGACCGGCAGCGAATCGTGATGGTTGCCCGCGCCGGCAAAGTCGCGCGCGGCCGCGGCCCAGTCGCGCACGTCCGTCGTCGTCTTGACCCACATGCGCAGCGCCGAGCTGCCGGTCTGGTACGTCGCGAGGTAAAGGCCATCGCTCTCGCGATACGCGATGCGGGGCAACTGCGCATTCGCGGCGATCTGTGTCTGCAGCGTGTCCCACGTGACGCCGTCGTCGCCCGATTCGGCGACGTAGACACCCGCGCCGCTGCCGAGGCGCTGGTAGCTCATTGTCAGCGTGCCGTCGGCGCGGCGGATCACGTGTGGGTTGATCTCGCCGCCGGTCGCCCAGCCGAGATCGATCTGGCCCTGCTCGGTGAACGCGACGCCGTCGGTGCTCGTCGCGCGAAAGATCCGAAAGCTCGTCGCCGCGCTCATGCCCTTGAGATAGAACAGTACGTACTGCGACGGCCCGGTCTGCACGAGCGCGGGATGGCGCTCGTTCGCGCCGGTCGCGATGATCGAAACCGGCTCCGACCACGTATCCCCGCCGTCGATCGAGCGCGTGATCCAGAGGTCGCCGAAAAACGTCGAGGTATCGAGCCGCTCGAACACGACGATGCGCGCGCCATCGTCGGACGATCGGATGATCGACGGCTGGTAGTCGATCTCGGGACCGCTCGTGACGTGCTGCTGCGCGCGCGCGATCGAGACGCACGCGAAAAAGGCGGCGATCACCGCGAACGAACGCTCACGCATCGGAAGCACTCTCGCTGAGACGACGGCGCGGCATCCCGGCAAGCCGCAGCGCGAATTCTACGCCGCGGTCGTCGTCGAGATTGCGCGCGCTCGCGCGCCCCCGATGCAGCTCGGCGACGAGCCGCACGACGTAGAGCCCGAGACCGAGATGCGGCGTCTCGCCGGCGGAGCGCATGCCCGCGTCGCGCACGCTGACCAAGGAATCGAACAGGCGCTCCTGCATCGCCGCCGGCAACGCCGGACCCGAGTTCGCGACGCGGATCAGCGCAGCCGAATCCGCGGCGTCGAGCGACAGCTCGATCCAGCCGCCCTCCGGCGCGAACGAGCGCGCGTTGTCGAACAGCTTGTCGAGCGCCTGCGCGATCAGCTCCGGCGCGCCGTGGAACGGCAGCGGCGCCGGCGGCAGGCGCACGCGCAGCTCGCGCGTGCCGGCGAGCGGCTTGTAGCCGGCCGCGCAGCCGGCGACGAGCGCGGCGAGATCGAAGTCCTCGGCTTCCGCGGCGGCGATCGCGCGCTCGATGCGGCCCGCCTCGCTCATCGCGCGCACGATCTTGCCGAGCCGCTCGGCGCCGTCGCGCGCACGCGCCGCGTACGCGCGCGCATCCGCGGGCAGCGCCTGGTGATCGAGGTTGTCGAGCGAGGACTTCACGATCGCGAGCGGCGTGTTGAGCTCGTGCGAGAGCTTCGAGGCGAGCGTGCGCAGGTAGTCCGTATACGCGCCGACTTCGTCGAACAGCTTGCCGAAGCTTCGGGCGAGATCGCCGAGCTCGTCCTCGTCGTCGGCCAGCGGCATCGGGCCGGATAGACGTCCGGACGTCCGCACCGCGCGCTCGGCCGCGTTGCGCAGGCGGCGGATGCGGAACGACAGCGAGGCGCCGAACGCGAGCAGGACGAGGCCGGCAATCAGCAGCGCCGCCAGCGTCGCGCCGGCGAGGCCGAACAGCGCACGGTTCGCCAGCATCGGCAGCGCGCGGTTTTCCTCCTCGAGCACGAGCGCGCCGCGCACTTCGCCCGCGGCGCTGAGCGGCACCGCCGCCGTCAGCACGACGTCGCCGCCCGCCTCGCCCGCGCGCCAGCTCGTCGAGGCGACGCCCGAGAGCGCCTGCCAGACCTCGGCCGCGTCGAGCCGCGGCGCATCGCCGGCGAGCGTCGCCGAGCCGGTCAGCACCGGCGCGATCAGCGTCGCGTAGACGAGGCGTCCCGACGTGCCGTCGGCGCCGGGCACGCCCGCGCCGGGATTCTCGAGCCGGCCGCCGCTCGCGATCAGCCACGCGTCGCTGTCGACGACGCGCGCGCGCGCATGATCGGGCACGAGCGCCGCGAGCGATTTCGCGGCGGTGTCGTCGTAGGCGAGCAGTGCGCGCAGCTCTGCGGTGTCGTCGGCCGGCTCGGACGCGTCGAACACGCCGACGCCCGCGCGGTCGATGCGCACCGTGTCCGGGATGCGCAGCTCGACGCGGTAGCCCGATCCGTCTTCCTGCCACGCGCCGGCGAGCCGCTCGGGCAACGCTGCGCCGGCCGCATCCGCGTGCGCCTCGAAGGGTCCCGGCGCGCCGCTGGCGATCAGGTAGCGCCGCGTCTCGGCGCCCGCTTCGAGCGCGAGCACGAGGTGATCGCTGCGCGCCGCGCGCGGATCGCGCGCATCGACGCGCGTGCGCGTCGCATCGCGCACGTCCGCGAGGAGATAAAGCCCGTCGGCATTCGCGCCGAGCAGCACGCGAAGCTTCTGCCGATCCTGCGCCGGCCCGAGCGCCTGCGCGTAGGGCTTGAGCTCCGACCAGTCGTCGCCGTAGCCGTCGACCGCGACGCGCTGCGCGAGGCGATGCACATAGAGCACCGGCGCTGCGGGCCATTGGACGTGCTGCGCGGCGAATGCCTTGGCGAGCGTGCCGGCCGATGCGAGCAACGCCTGCTCCTGTCCCTGGCGCAGCAGCGCTTCGGTCTGCCGCACGAACTGCCAGCCGGCCCACGGCAGGGCCAGCGTCGACAGGGCTACGAGCAGGAGCTTGAAGCGGAGCGACATGGGCCGCGGTTACGGCTTCCAGCGATACCCGGCCCCATGCACCGTATCGATCGCGTCGAACGCCGGATCGACCGCGATGAACTTCTTGCGGATGCGCTTGATGTGCGAGGTGATCGTCGCATCGTCGACGACGACCTGCGCGTCGCGCATCAGCTGGTCGCGGTTCTTCACATGGCCGGGGAAGCGCACCAGCGTGTGCACCATCCAGAACTCGGTGACCGTGAGCGGCACGTCGGCGCCGTTCCAGGTGACGCGCATGCGCTCGGCTTCGATCTTGAGCGGACCGTGCGCGATGACGTTGTCGGCGGCGACGGGCTTGCGCAGCGCTTCCATGCGCCGGAACAGCGCGCTGATGCGCGCGGCGAGCTGGTGCAGCGAAACATCTTTTGCAAGGTAGTCGTCGGCACCGAGGCGCAGACCCGAGATCACGTCGAAGTCCGAATCGCGCGCGGTGAGGAAGATGATCGGCAGCGTCGCCGACTTCGCGCGCAGGCTCCGGCAGAGCTCGAAGCCGCCGTCGGGCTCGTCGCCGAGACCGACGTCGATGATGACGAGCTCGGGCGCCTTCTGCGCGAACGCGGACTCCGCTTCGGCCCGCGAAGCGTAGCCGCGCACCTCGTAGCCGAGCCGCGCGAGCGCCTCGACGTAGTTGGCGCGGATCAGGGGTTCGTCCTCGACGATGGCGATGTGGCGCGGCATGGGTCACTCCGTGGCGTCGCAAACAGCTTACGGGCGCCGCGCACGCGCGCAAGGGCCCGGTGCGACACGCCAGCAAATTGCCAGAACTCGTCGCCCGAGCGGCCGCGGCAGCGCAGTCAGCGTCCTTCAAGCCGCGCTGGAATACGTTCCAGGCTGCACCAGGGAGAACCCTATGAAAACCGAACGCCCCGACCCGAACGCCGAGCTCGCCGGCCGCGAGCCGCTGCGCATCGTCTTCGCGCTGGCCGCGCTGCTGCTCGGCCTCATCGCCGCGATGCACTGACCACCGACAAGGAGACCGCGATGGACCTCTACCTGCCCGATGAGTTCTATGCCCTCAGCGAGGCGCCGAACGCGCGCCGCGAAGGCCCGGGCCGCAACGACGAATGGCTCGGCGGCGAGGCGTATGTCGCGACGCCGCTCCGCTCGACGGAGCCCGATCCGATCTGGCAAGTGATCTGAACCCGTCTTCCTCGCCCGCGCCGGACTGCACCCCCTCCCACTCCTCCCGTCGTCCGGTGCGGGTCCTTTCTCAGAGCGCTTCGGCGCTCGCATGCATCGCCGCGATCACCGCGCGGTAGTCCTTCTCGCTGAAGATCGCCGAGCCCGCGACGAACGTATCGGCGCCGGCGCGCGCGATTTCGCCGATGTTGTCCTTCTTGACGCCGCCGTCGATCTCGAGCCGGATCGCGCGGCCGCTGCGGTCGATGCGCTCGCGCACCTCGCGGAGCTTGTCGAGCGCGGACGGAATAAAGCTCTGGCCGCCGAAGCCAGGATTGACCGACATCAGCAGCACGAGGTCGATCTTCTCGAGCACGTAGTCGAGATACGACAGCGGCGTCGCCGGATTGAACACGAGCCCGGCCGTGCAGCCCGACGACTTGATGAGCTGGATCGTCCGGTCGATGTGCTCGCTCGCTTCGGGATGGAAGCTGATGTTCGTCGCGCCGGCCTTCGCGAAATCCGGAACGATGCGATCGACCGGCTTCACCATCAGGTGCACATCGATCGGCGCCTTGACGCCATGCTTGCGCAGCGCCTCGCAGATCAGCGGGCCGATCGTGAGGTTCGGCACGTAGTGATTGTCCATCACGTCGAAGTGGATCCACTCGGCGCCGGCGTCGAGAACCGCGTTGACTTCCTCGCCGAGGCGCGCGAAGTCGGCCGACAGGATCGAGGGCGCGATGACGGTGGATTGCCTGGCCATGTCGTGTCTCCTGCGTGCTTGCGCGATTCGCCAACGCCGCCACCACCCCGTCATTCCCGCGAAAGCCGGAGTCCACCTTGCTTTGGCACTCGACAGCAAGATCAAAATGGGTCCCGGCTTTCGCCGGGACGACAAGACTACGGCATCGCCGCAAACGTGTCTTACGGCTGCCGACAACCGATTACTTGAACCCGCGCTCGGTCTTGATGCGCTCGTACGCCGCGTTGATCTCGCGCGCGCGATCCTCGGCACGGCGCTTGAGCTCGTCGGGCACGTCGCCGAGCTTGTCCGGATGGTGCTGGCTCATAAGCTTTCGATAGGCGCGCTTGATGTCGCGCTCGTCGGCGCCGCGCTCGAGGCCGAGCACGGCATATGCGTCGACGCGCATCGGACCCGCCTGCGGACGCGCGCCGGGGCCGCGCGGGCCGGCCTGCGCGTAGCCCTTCATCGCCGACAGCGCGGCCAGCTCGTGATCGCTGACGCCGAGCGCCCAGCAAAGCTTTCTGACGAGTGTCAGCTTCGCTTCGACGAGCGCGCCTTCCGCGTAGACGAGATCGAGCAGGAGATCGAGCACGAGAAACGCGAGATCGCGCCGCCCGCTGCACCAGCTCTTGAGCTCGGCGATGGCGAGATGCACCGCGAAGCCGGTCTGCTTGCCGGCATTGAAGCGCTCGATCGCGGCGCGCCGCTGCGCGCCGTCGAGACGCAGGCGCGCCATCAGCGATTCCGCCGCGGCGATCTCGACTTCGGAGACGCGTCCGTCCGATTTCGACAGCGCGCCGGCGAACGCGAACAGCGGCTCGATGAAGCCGCGGCCCATCGAAGGCGGGCGGAGTTGCGCCGCCGCGACGTCGTAGAAATGCCCGACCAGCGCACCGAGCAGGAGCCCGAAGGGATTCCGGAAAATGATGAACCCGATCAGCGCGCCGATCAGCTTGCCGGCGATCCTCATCGCGCCGCTCCGTCGCGCGGCTGCGCGGCGTACCAGGCGGCGAGCGCGTCGATGTCGGCGTCGCTGAGCGCGCCCGCGGCCGTGCGCATCGGCGTCGCGGTGCGATCGCCGTTGCGGTACTGGCGCAGCGCTGCCGCGAGGTACTCGCGATCCTGCGCGGCGAGATGCGGAATGCCGGCCGCCGTCGCGACGCCGTTCTCGCCGTGGCACGCGGCGCAGAACCCCAGCCGTGCCGGTTTCGGCGGCGGCGAGGCGACCGCGGCGGTCGCGAACAGCAGCGCCGGCAGGACGGACGGAAGCGGAAGCATGCGGAACCCGTTGAGCGGACGGCGCGAATTCTAGCAGGCAGCCCCCGGCACGCCCGGCGCCGCTACAATGCGCCGCTCGCCCACTTCCCAGCGACGCGCGTGCCGACCGTCCTCTCCGAATCGAACCTGCCCGGCCTCGACCTGATCCATCGCGGCAAGGTGCGCGACGTCTATGCACTGTCGCAAGACGAGCTCCTGATCGTCGCGAGCGACCGCCTCTCCGCGTTCGACGTCGTGCTGCCCGATCCGATTCCCGGCAAGGGCGAGATGCTGACGCAGATCTCGAACTTCTGGTTCGGCGAAACCGCGAAGCTCGTGCCGAATCACCTGACCGGCAAGCCGGTGGCGAGCGTGCTGCCGAACGTCGCCAACATCGCGCTGTATGCGAAGCGCAGCGTCGTCACCAAGCGCCTGAAGCCGGTTCCGATCGAGGCGATCGCGCGCGGGTATCTGATCGGATCGGGTTGGAAGGACTATCAGGCGACGGGATCGCTCTGCGGCATGAAGCTGCCTTCGGGGCTCCGTCAAGCCGAGAAACTGCCCGAGCCGATCTTCACGCCGTCGACCAAGGCGGCCGTCGGCACGCACGACGAGAACATCGGCTTCGACGACGTCGTCGCGACGATCGGCGCCGACCTCGCCGAGCAGGTGCGCACCGCGACGCTCGCGATCTACCGCCACGCCGCGGCGTACGCGGCCGAGCGCGGCATCCTCATCGCCGACACGAAGTTCGAGTTCGGCACCGACGCCGCCGGCAACCTCTACGTGATGGACGAGATGCTGACGCCGGATTCCTCGCGCTTCTGGCCCGCCGACGAATACCGGGTCGGCATCAGCCCGCCGAGCTACGACAAGCAGTTCGTGCGCGACTATCTCGAGACGCTCGACTGGAACAAGACCGCGCCGGGGCCGAAGCTGCCGCGCGAAGTCATCGAAGGCACGGCGGCGAAGTATGCGGAAGCGCTGAAGCGCCTCGCTGGCATCACGCTCGACTGAGTCCTGCTGTTCCCCCTCTCTCGCTTGCGGGAGGGGGCTGGGGTGAGGGCGTTCGGAGTGGAGCGTTGCGCCAGCTTGCCCTCACCCTCCACTCTCCCGCGGGCGGGAGAGGGGAAAGCACGCGTGCACGTTTCAGTGAGGCAGCGTAGATTCTCCGCATGCGCACGGTCCACGACTGGTTCGGCAGCTACAGCGCCGACCACCAGAACCCGACGAACCGCCTGATCCACTGGATCTGCGTGCCCGCGATCCTGTGGGCCGTCATCGCCGCCGTCTGGGTCGTGCCGGTGCCCTCGTCGATCGGCAAGCCCGGACTCTGGTGCGCGCTCATCATGGTCGGCGTGCTGAGCTTCTACTGGCGGCTCTCGCGCCCGCTCGGCGCCGCGATGATCGTGCTGTTCGTCGCGCTCGCGCTGCTGACGCATGTGCTGTACGGCGCGCTCGGCGCGACCGGCCTGCTCGAGCTTGCGGGCGCGGTGTTCGTGCTCGCGTGGATCGGACAGTTCTACGGCCACAGGCTCGAAGGCAGGCGGCCGTCGTTCTTCACCGATCTCGCCTACCTCCTGATCGGCCCCGCGTGGCTCGTCGGCAAGGTGATGCGCCGCTTCGGCATCGCGTACTGAATCGCGATCACTGCTGGTCGCGGATTTCCTCGATCCGGTCCACGCGTCCCGCGCGGATCGTGAACATCACGGTCTTGCCGTCGAGGCGATACTGCCAGCGCTCGCCGATGAAGCCTGCGGCGCGCGTCTCGATCGTCTCCTTGTAGACCGGCTCGCCGATCAGCGCGATCAGCTCGCTCGCGCTGTCGCCGATGTGGATCAGGCGCGAGCCGATGCGGTAGGTGTCGAATGCGTGCGCGAGCGTCGCGAACGCGACGAGCGTCAGCAGCAGCCAGCGAAGTCCCATGGTTCCTCCACTACTCGGCGGCGGTGCGCACTTCGATCGTCATCGCATGGAAATCGAGCGTGACGACGCTGTGCGCGAACAGCGCGTTGCCGACCGTCGCATCGAACAGGCCGTCCGGCTGGTGCACGGGATTCGTGCCCTCGCCGACGAAGTACAGCGTGCGCGCGCCGCCGAGCATGCCGCGCCCGCCGAAGCCGATGCTGTCCGAGCGACCGGCAAGCAGGTTCACCCCGCCGTCGGTGTACTTGAACAGCACGGGCTCGCCTTCCTTGCGCAGGCCGAGATTATCGAGCGCGGCGTCGTAGATCAGCAGCGTGCCCGTGAAAACGGTATCGATCTGCGCGCGCACGGGCTTGCCGTTGACCGAGAACGACGAGCCGACGACGACCGGCGGTCCCTGCGTGCCGAACGTGATGAGCTTCAGCGAGCCCGCTTCCGGCGGCTTCTCGCCGACGGGTGTCGCGATGACGTTCGAGACGCGCACGCGGTGATGCGGATAGTCGATCTCGAGCACGCGATCCTTGAAGAAGCCGTACGTCAGCGAGCCGTCGACCGGCGGCTGGTACACGCCGAGCATCGCGCGATCGAACACGTAGAACGGCTCCGACCCCTGCACGTTGCCGAGCGCGACCTTGTGCTCGCCGCCGAGATAGATGCCGGGCACCTCGGCGCCGTTCCGCTGCGCGGGCTGCAGCGTCCAGCTCAATTGCTTGGCGACGTCGGCGATCAGCGTCGAGTGCGCGTTGCCGGTGTCGAGCATCAGCGTGCGCGGCGCGCCGTCGAGGCGCACTTCGAGGCAGATCAGGCCGTCGCAGTCGCGGAACGGCAGCTCGGCGGCGAACGTCGTCGCCGCGCGCGCCTGCGGAACGCCGGCAAAGAGAGCGGCGGCGGCGATCAGGAATGGAAACGTGCGCATGGTGCCGGAGTTCAACAGCTCGACGCCGCTTTCGGCATGCGCGGGAAGTCATGCGGCGCGCCGCCCGATGGACGGCGCGCCGTAAAGATTCGTTTACTGCGGCGGACCCTGCAGCACGATCGAGGGATTCGCGATCTGCACCGCCGCGCCACCGGAGACGACCATGCTCGCCATTTCGCCCTGCATCTCGGCGGTCGCCGCCGGGAAGTCGGACGGATCGAGCAGCGAGCCGTGCTCGCCCTGCAGGAAGCGCACGGCGCCGCGGATGCCGTCGGCCGACAGCGTCGTCTGCGAGATCGGCGCCAGGCCATAGGCGGCGATCAGCGGCTCGGTGCCCGAGAGCGGCGCGCCGGGCACCGAGTTCGGAATCACCTGGTCGGGCGGCACGTCGCCGCCGCCGAT
>DATFRS010000329.1:0-4753 GCA_035263065.1 Rhodanobacteraceae bacterium | reverse complement strand
CGGGACTTTCCGCGCTCGTGATCCCGGCCGTCGTATTGCCGATCGTGATCTTCGGCCGTCGCGTGCAGAAGCTTTCGCGCGAAAGCCAGGATCGCATCGCAGACGCATCGGCGATCGCGAGCGAATCGCTCAACGCGATGCACACCGTGCAGGCCTACACGCGCGAGCCGCAGGAATCGTCGCGCTATTCCGCCGCCGTCGCTCGCGCGCTCGCGACCGCGCGACGCCGCATCGCGATGACCGGCACGCTGACCGCGATGGTGATCCTGCTGACGTTCGGCGCGATCACGCTCGTGCTCTGGGCCGGCGCGAAAGCCGTCATCGCGGGCTCGATGGCGGCCGGCGTGCTGAGCCAGTTCGTGCTCTACGCGATCCTCGCCGGCGGTTCGGTCGGCGCGCTCACCGAGGTCTGGGGCGAAGTGCTGCGCGCCGCCGGCGCCCTCGGCCGCATCGGCGAATTGCTCGACACCGAAGCCGAGATCCGCTCGCCTTCGACCCCACAACCGCTCGCCGCGCCGCTGCGCGGCGCCGTGCGCTTCGAGCACGTCGAGTTCCGCTATCCGTCGCGCCCCGACCGTGCGGCGCTGCACGATTTCTCGCTTGCAATCGCGCCCGGCGAGACGGTCGCGCTCGTCGGTCCGTCCGGCGCCGGCAAGAGCACGGTATTCCAGCTCCTGCTGCGCTTCCACGATCCGCAGCAGGGCCGCATCACGCTGGATGGCGTGGACCTTCGCGCGCTCGCGCTGCCGGAGCTTCGCGGCAGCTTCGCGCTCGTGCCGCAGGACCCGGTCCTGTTCGGCGCGAGCGCCGCAGACAACATCGGCTTCGGCCGCACCGGCGCCGACGCCGAAGCGATCGTCGCCGCCGCGCGCGCCGCCGAGGCGCACGACTTCCTCGACACGCTGCCCGAGCGCTACGAAACCTATCTCGGCGAGCGCGGCTTGCGCCTCTCCGGGGGGCAGCAACAACGCGTCGCGATCGCCCGCGCGCTGCTGCGCGACGCGCCGATCCTGCTGCTCGACGAAGCGACGTCGAGCCTCGACGCGCAGTCCGAGCACTACGTCCAGCAGGCCCTCGAACGCCTGATGCGCGGCCGCACGACGCTCGTCATCGCGCATCGGCTCGCGACCGTGCAGCGCGCGGACCGCATCGTCGTGATGGATGCGGGGCGCATCGTCGCGCAAGGGTCGCATGCGGAACTGGTGCGGCAGGGTGGGCTCTATGCGGAGCTCGCGCGGCTGCAGTTTGCGGCGTAGCCGCGCTCCCGTCATTCCGGCGAAAGCCGGAATGACGAAACCGGGGCTTGCGCCTGAATGCCGAAGAGCGACCCCGTCCACATCCCATTGACGCCCCGCTGCTATCCTGCCCGCCAGGGGAAAAAGCGCAGGCTCCGCCCATGGCGCCAGAGGCCGCCATCACCGAGCTCCTGAACGCCGCGCACGCCGGCGATGCCGCGGCACAGGATGCCGCGTACGCGCTGATCTACGAGGAGCTCAAGCGCAACGCGCGCCGCCAGAAGGCGTTCGTGCCGGGCTCGTCGCTGTCGCCGACCGCGCTGGTCAGCGAGCTGTACCTGCGCCTCAGCGGCCACCGCCTCGACACGATCCGCAGCCGCGCGCATTTCTTCGCGCTGGCGGCGCGCGCGATGCGGCAGATCGTCGTCGACCACGCGCGACGGCGCGCGAGCGCCAAGCGCGGCGGCGCGGCCGCGCATGCCGATCTCGATGCGATCGATCTTGCGACCGCGACGGCCGAGCAGGCGATCGAGCTCGACGCGGCGCTCTCTTCGCTCGCCGCGCGCGACGCGAGCCTCGCGCAGCTCGTCGAATGGCATTTCTTCGCAGGGCTGACGTTCGAGGAGATCGCGCGCGAGCTCGGCCGCCACGAGCGCACGGTGCGCCGCGACTGGGAGCTCGCGCGCGCCTGCCTGCAGCAGTCGATGGCGTCGGCGGCGTCATGAGCCGCTGGGAGCGGGTCAAGACGCTGTTCGCCGAGGGCCGCGACGTGCCGGCGGCGGCGCGCGGCGCGTGGCTCGCGCAGGCGTGTCAGGACGATCCCGCGCTGCGCGACGAAGTCGAGGCACTGCTCCGCGCGCACGACGATCCGACGTCGCTCCTGTCCGGCGACGGCAGCGACCTGCTCGACAAGCTCATCGCCGAGGACGAGCCGGCCGATGCGCTGATCGGCACCCGCATCGGCCCCTATCGCCTGCTGCGCCTCGTCGGCGAAGGCGGCATGGGCCAGGTGTTTCTCGCCGAGCGTCGCGACGGCGATTTCTCGCAGCGCGTCGCGCTGAAGCGCATCCGCGGCGACTTCGGCGGTGCCGAGGCGCACGTGCGCTTCCTGCGCGAGCGCGAGATCCTCGCGCGGCTCGTGCATCCGCACATCGCGCAGCTCCACGACGGCGGGCTCGCCGCCGACGGCCTGCCGTACTTCACGCTCGAATACGTCGACGGCGTGCCGATCACGCGCTACTGCGACGCGCGTGCGCTGGACCTGCGCACGCGGCTCGCGCTGATGCTGCAGGTGTGCGCGGCGGTCGCCTACGCGCACCGGAGCCTCGTCGTGCATCGCGACCTCAAGCCGTCGAACATCCTCGTCGACGACGAAGGCCAGGTGAAGCTGCTCGACTTCGGCATCGCCAAGCTCATCGAGGACGCGCCCGGCACCACGCTGACCGGCACGCACGCCGGCGTGATGACGCGCGAATACGCGGCGCCGGAGCAGGTGCTCGGCGAGCCGATCACGACCGCGACCGACGTCTACGCGCTCGGCGTGCTGACCTACGAGATCCTGACCGGCCGCATGCCGTATCCCGACGCCGAAGCCGGCCGCGTCGGTTACGCGAAGGCGATCGTCGAGCAGCCGCCGACGCTGCCGAGCCATGTGCTGCGCAAGCCGCTCGATGGCGATTCGCCGCGCGCGCGGCCGGCCGAGACGATCGCCGCGCAACGCGCGACGACGGCGCCGCAGCTGCAGCGCACGTTGCGCGGCGATCTCGATCGCGTCCTCCTGCGCGCGCTCGAGAAATCGCCCGACGCGCGCTATCCGACCGTCGGCGCGTTCGCCGACGACCTGCGCGCGTATCTCGACGGGCGGCCGCTGCGCGGCGGCACGCGCGCCTATCGCGTGCGCAAGTTCGCCCGGCGCCACTGGCTGCCGCTCGCCGCGACGGCGACCGCGGCGCTCGCCGTGCTGCTCGGCTCGACGATCGTCGCGTTCGAGGCGCGCGAACGCGCGAACGCGGCGGAGCGGGCGCTGCGCGAAGCCGAGACGACGGCGGCGGTCAAGGACTTCCTGCTCGGCCTTTTCGCCGGCGCCGATCCGCGGCAGAACGCCGGCAAGACGCCCGGCGTGCGCGATCTCCTCGACAAGGGAGCGCTGCACATCGATCACGACCTCGGCGCGCAGCCCGCGCTGCAGGCCGAGCTCAAGGGCGTGCTCGGCGGGATCTATTCGCGGCTCGGACTCTATCCGCAGGCGATGAAGCTGCAGGAAGACGCGATCGCCGGCCTCGATCGCGCCGGCGGCCAGGAAACGCTGGCGGCGATCACCGTGCTCGACTACGCGACGACCGTGCGCGCGAGCGGCGATCCCGAGCGCGCGCGACCGATCCTGAGCGAGTCGATCGCACGCTTCGATGCACTGCCCTCGCCGCCGCTCGGGCGGCTCGTGTATGCGCTGTACCTGCGCGCGTTCGTCGCGATCGGCGAGCATCGCTTCGACGACGCGCTCGTCGACGCCGGCCGCGCCGAGTCGATCGCTCGCGCCCATCCCGACAAGCCGAGCATGCTCGGCGACGCGCTGCACGCGAAAGCGTCCGCGCAATGGGGGCTGCACGACTACAAGGACGCGGAGGTCGAGCTCAAGGAGGCGATCGAGAAGCACGTCGCCGCGGGCCCGACGTCGCGCATGGCGGCCGGCGCCGACCGGCAGACGCTGGCGCTGATCTACTCCGAAACCGGGCGCTACGACGAAGCCCTGCCGCTGACCGAAGCAGTGCTCGCGAATGCGCGCGAGGTCATGGGCGAGAAGCATCCGTACGTCGCGCAGGCGATGGTCGCGACGGCGAACGATCTGTTCAATCTCGGCCGCTATGCCGAGGCCGAGCAGCGCCTGCGCGCCGCGCTTGCGATGCAGCGCGAGCTGCTCGCGCCGGACAGCTACTACTTCGCCGACACGCTGCGCGCGCTCGGCATCGTGCTGTTCGAGGAGCGCAAGCTCGACGAAGCCGAGTCGTCGCTGGTGCAGGCGAAGGATCTCCTGACCAAGCGCTACGGCGCGGACTACTCCAACGTGCTCGACGTGCAGAGCGCGCTCGCGATGGTCGCGCTCGCGCGCGGGCGCGCGGACGCCGCCGAAGGCGCGCTGCGCCGGCTCGTCGCCGACCGCGAGCGCACACACGACACCAACGTCGCGATGGACAAGGCGCGCCTTGCCGAAGCCGAGCGCCGCAACGGCCGCGTCGACGCCGCGATCGCCGATGCCGGTGCGGCGCTCGCCAACGCGACGGAGATTCACGGCGCGAAATCATGGGAGGCCGCGACTGCGCAGCGGAGTCTCGGGCTCGCGCTCGCCGATGCCGGCAGGACCGACGAGGCCGCGACGGCGCTCCGTGCCGCGATCGCCTACTACGACGGGCTCGCGCCGGGCGGCGACCATCCGCTCGCGGCGACGACGCGCCTCGCGCTCGGCGAGGTGCTTGCGCGCGGGCCGTCGACGCATGCCGAAGGGCTCGCCGAAGCCGGGCGCG
>DATFRS010000328.1:0-2057 GCA_035263065.1 Rhodanobacteraceae bacterium | reverse complement strand
CGCCAGTTTGCTGCTGCTGTGACAGCATTGTTGCTGATCGCAGCTGCATTGCTTTTCTCGGTCGTTAACTCACGGGCCCAAGGTCAAATCGGCAGCTGCGAGGACGCGGCCGAGCTCGCGGTCTTGCCTTCGCCGCTCGTGCCGTGGAAGGGCGCGCCTTTGCGCGTCATCTTCGCCGTGGAGAAGCCGCTCGAGGGTGAGCTTTCGCTGATCGGGCCCGATGGAAACGTCGCGGCCAAATCGCGCGAGCGGCACGGCGGGCCGCCGTATTTCTGGTTGGCCGAGGTCGCCGCGCCGGCTGCCGGCACGTGGCACGCCAAGCTCGCAGCGGCCGGCTGCGGCACGATCACGCGCGAAATCGCCGTGCGCGCTGCCGAGCCGCCGCGGCCGCAAGGGAGCGAGGGGAGCCTCTGGCCGTTGCGCAATACGTGGAACCGCGAGACGGAAAACTTGTATTCCGCCTGGATCGAGAAGCTCTTTGATGCGCCGCTCGATGCCACGCTGTCCTGGAAGGCGCTGCATGAGGTGCTGCGCGATCGATCGCGCAATGTCCTGTTCAACCACCTGGGTCTGCGCGAAGACTCGATGGGCATGATCGTTCGTCCCGACTGCGCCGATCTTCCCTACTTCTTGCGCGCTTATTTCGCGTTCAAGATGGGGCTGCCGTTCGGATACACGAAGTGTACGCGCGGCGGCGGCGGCGAGGGCCCGAAATGCCATGGGTGGTGGAACATTCAGAATCTCGAGCCGCCGCCCGCGCCCGAACCCCCGCCCGAGCAAAGGATCGCGTCCCCCACCGGCGTCATGGAAATGTTCCACGCGCCGGCGCCACAGCCGGTAGTCCCTCCAGTGAGCCGACTTGCGTCGCTGAAGCGACTGGGACTCGCGGCGGGATTCGGTGAGTATTTGCGCTCCGCCGTCGCCGACGGCGTTCACTCCGGAACCGGGCGAACGGCGCTGAGCGACGACAACACCGACTATTACCCCGTGCCGCTGAAGCAGGAGACCCTGCGCCCGGGAACCGTATACGTCGATCCCTACGGGCATGTCCTGGTGCTGGCGAAGCGCGTGGCGCAATCCGACGACGCGGCGGGTCTCTTTCTCGCTGTCGATGCGCAGCCCGACGGGACCGTCGCGCGCAAGCGTTTCTGGCGCGGCAATTTCCTGTTCGCCCAGGATCCCGCGCTCGGCGGCCCCGGGTTCAAGCGCTTCCGGCCGATCGTGCGCGACAAGAACGGCGCCTTGCGGCGGCTGACCAACGCCGAGATCGCGAAAGATCCGCAGTACGGCGATTTCTCGCTCGATCAGGCGCGGCTTTCGATCGAAGATTTCTACGATCGCATGGATGACGTCATGTCGCCGGCGCCGCTCGATCCGCTGCGCGCGATCAAAGAGGCGATCGCGGCGCTGGAAGAGCAGGTGAAGGCACGCGTGACGTCGGTCGAGAACGGGCGCAAGTTCCAGGTGAGCGGGCGTGGCGACGCCGCGATGCCGGACGGCGCGGCGATCTTCGAGACGACCGGCGCGTGGGAAGATTTCGCGACACCGGCGCGCGACTTGCGTCTGCTGATCGCGATCGACGTGGTGCGCACCTTCCCAGATCGCGTCACGCGTCGGCCCGAGCGCTATGCGATGCCGAAGGGGAAGACCGTCGCGGACGTGAAGGCGGAATTGGAGAGCGTGCTCGCGTCGGAGGTTGCGGCGCGCAAGTTTTCGTATACGCGCAGCGATGGCTCCGCCTGGACGCTCGCGCTGAAGGACGTGCTCGACCGCGCCACGGATCTCGAGATGGCGTACAACTTGAACGACTGCGTCGAGCTGCGCTGGGGCGCACCCGACAACAGCGCCGAGGCCTCGACGTGCAAGCGGCACGCCTCGTCGGCGCAGCGCGCGAAGATGACGGAGTACCGCGCCTGGTTCCGCGAGCGGCGCCGGCCGCCGCGCGCTTAGCGGTGAGTGCATGCCGCAAAGCTCGTCGTCAATCTGACCATTCCCAAGGCGCTCGGTCCGGCCATCCCCGAGTCGCTCCTCCACGCGCTGACGAGGTGATCGAATGA
>DATFRS010000327.1:0-11134 GCA_035263065.1 Rhodanobacteraceae bacterium | reverse complement strand
TACAGGAGCGGCCGATCGCGGCCGGAAGTGCCGGCGTTGCGCCGACAGGCCTTGCAAAGCCCGCCCGCGATGACGCAAAGATGCCGAAACTGGGCGCTATACTGAGGGCGGACCGCCCGAAAATAAGGCTCATGAGCCAGCAACCCGACCGGCGCAGCGAGCACGGCCCCGGCCTCGTCGTGGAAGAGGCCCGGCCGGAAGTCGCTCGACCGCCGCTCTACCAGGTCATCCTGCTCAACGACGATTTCACGCCGATGGATTTCGTCGTCGTCGTGCTCGAAACGTTCTTCAACATGGATCGGGAGCGCGCCACCCAGGTCATGCTGCATGTGCATACGCGCGGCAAGGGCGTCTGCGGCGTCTTCACCCGGGAGGTGGCGGAAACCAAAGTCACCCAGGTCAACGAATTTTCCCGCACCCACCAGCACCCCCTGCTGTGCACTATGGAAAAGGCCTAGGCGGCCCCAATCTTGCAGGGGCTGGGAAATCTGGAGACGTAAGGAATGTTCAGCAAAGACCTCGAGCTCACCATCGGCCAGTGCTACAAGGAGGCTCGCGAGCAGCGTCATGAGTTCATGACCGTCGAGCACCTCCTGCTCGCCCTGCTCGAGAATCCGTCCGCTGCGGCCGTGCTGCGCGCCTGCAATGCCGACATCGGCAAGCTCGGGCGCGACCTGCGCTCGATCATCACCGAGACCGTGCCCGTGCTGCCGCCGAACGACGAGCGCGACACGCAGCCGACGCTCGGCTTCCAGCGCGTGCTGCAGCGCGCGGTCTATCACGTGCAGTCGTCGGGCCGCAAAGAGGTCACCGGCGCCAACGTGCTCGTCGCGATCTTCGGCGAGAAGGATTCGCACGCGGTGTACTTCCTCGGCCAGCAGGAAGTCTCGCGTCTCGACGTCGTCAACTACATCTCGCACGGCATCGCCAAGATCGGCCAGGACGGCAGCCAGCCGGCGCCGGGCGAGGGCGGCCGCGAGGCCGAAGGCGCCGAGGAGCCGCGCGGCAATCCGCTGACCGAGTTCGCGAACAATCTCAACGAGCTCGCGCGGCAGGGCAAGATCGATCCCCTGATCGGGCGCAATGAGGAAGTCGAGCGCACGATCCAGGTGCTGTGCCGCCGCCGCAAGAACAATCCGCTGTACGTCGGCGAAGCCGGCGTCGGCAAGACCGCGCTCGCCGAAGGCCTTTCCAAGCGCATCGTCGAAGGCAACGTCCCGGCGGTCCTCAAGGACTGCACGATCTGGGCGCTCGACCTCGGCGCGCTCGTCGCGGGCACGAAGTACCGCGGCGATTTCGAGAAGCGCCTGAAATCCGTCATCGCGCAGCTCAAGAAGGAGCCCGGCGCGATCCTCTTCATCGACGAGATCCACACGATCATCGGCGCGGGCTCCGCGTCGGGCGGCACGATGGATGCGTCGAACCTGATCAAACCGATGCTCGCCTCGGGCGAGATCCGCTGCATCGGCTCGACCACGTTCCAGGAATTCCGCGGCGTCTTCGAGAAGGACCGCGCGCTGGCGCGGCGCTTCCAGAAGATCGACGTCGTCGAACCGACGATCGCCGACAGCGTCGAGATCCTGAAGGGTCTCAAGACGCGCTTCGAGGAGCACCACAAGGTCGAATACACGAACGACGCGCTGAAGGCGGCGGTCGATCTCTCGGTCAAGCACATCGCCGACCGGCTGCTGCCGGACAAGGCGATCGACGTGATCGACGAGGCCGGCGCGCGCCAGCGCCTCCTGCCCGAGGACCAGCGCAGCGGCACGGTCGACGTGCCCGAGATCGAGTTCATCGTCGCCCGCATGGCGCGCATTCCGCCCAAGCAAGTGTCGGTGTCCGATCGCGACGTGCTGAAGAGCCTCGATCGCAACCTCAAGATGGTCGTGTTCGGCCAGGACGGCGCGATCGACGCGCTCGCGAGCGCGATCAAGATGGCGCGCTCGGGCCTCGGCAATCCGCAGAAGCCGATCGGCTGCTTCCTGCTCGCCGGCCCCACGGGCGTCGGCAAGACCGAAGTGACGCGCCAGCTCGCGCTGCAGCTCGGCATCGAGCTCGTCCGCTTCGACATGTCCGAATACATGGAAGCGCACTCGGTGTCGCGCCTGATCGGCGCGCCTCCGGGCTACGTCGGCTTCGACCAGGGTGGCCTCCTGACCGAGCAGATCGTCAAGCATCCGCACTGCGTGCTGCTGCTCGACGAAATCGAGAAGGCGCATCCGGACGTCTACAACGTGCTGCTGCAGATCATGGACCGCGGTGCGCTGACCGACACCAACGGCCGCGAGGCCAACTTCAAGAACGTCATCGTGGTCATGACGACGAACGCCGGCGCCCAGCAGGCCGCGCGCCGCACGATCGGCTTCGTCGAGCAGAACCACGCGACCGACGCGATGGAAGTGATCCGTCGCGCGTTCTCGCCGGAATTCCGCAACCGCCTCGACGCGGTGATCCAGTTCAACGCGCTCGACTTCGAGCACATCCTGCGCGTCGTCGACAAGTTCCTGATCGAGCTCGAGATGCAGCTCCAGGAAAAGCACGTGTCGCTCAACGTCGATGCCGACGCGCGGCGCTGGCTCGCCGAGCACGGCTTCGACCCGCAGATGGGCGCGCGGCCGATGGCACGCGTGATCCAGGAGAACGTCAAGCGCGCGCTGGCCGACGAGCTCCTGTTCGGCAAGCTCGCCGGAGGCGGCAAGGTCAGGCTCGTCGTGAAGGACGAGAAGCTCGCGGTGGAGTGCGAGGCGGCGGAGAAGCTGCCGGCGGTGGTCGAGTAGCAGTGAGGTCGCTCGCTAACGCTCGCTCGTGAGGGCGGCGGCTTCGCCGCCTCGTGAGGAGTGAGCTGACTTCCAACGAGCGCGCGCAGCGCGCGACCTCACGAGGCGCGCAGCGCCGACCTCACTTCATGCGGTAGGTAATGCGACCCTTCGTGAGGTCGTACGGCGTCATCTCGACCTTGACCTTGTCGCCGGTCAGGATGCGGATGTAGTTCTTGCGCATGCGGCCCGAGATGTGTGCGGTGACCACGTGCCCGTTTTCGAGCTTCACGCGGAACATCGTGTTCGGAAGGGTCTCGAGGATCGTCCCTTCCATTTCGATGACATCGTCTTTGGACACTTTTTTCCTTGGCTTTCGGGGCGTTCACCCCGCAACGGCGCGCGATTCTGCCACGATCGCCGGGGCGCGGGAAGCGAATCGGCGCCCGAAAGCGCGCACTTGTGGAGATGTCGAGCGGCTGCCGTTCAGGGCGCGGGCCGGGCGGCCAGCTCGGCGGGCGCAAAGGCCGGAAAGATCCGCCGCCACGAGCCCTCGACCCCCGGCATGGCCGCGAGCGCGGCGACGCGCCGGCAGAAATCCGTGCGATCGAGCTCGACCGCGCCCAGCGTGAAGAGATGCGGCGAGGCGACCTGCGCGTCGAGCAGCGGACAGCCCCACGCGTGCATCGCGCGCGCGAGCGCGAGGAGCGCCACCTTCGAGCCGTTGTCCGCCGCGCTGAACATCGACTCGCCGAACACCATGCGGCCGACGGCGACGCCGTAGATGCCGCCGGCGAGCGAATCGCCGTCCCAGACCTCGACCGAGTGCGCGTGGCCGAGCTCGTGCAGGCGCAGATACGCGGCGCGCATGTCCGCGGTGATCCACGTGCCGCGCTGCTTCGGACGCGGCGCGGCGCAGCTGCGCACGACCGCCTCGAACGCGGTGTCGGCCGTGATCGTCCAGGTGCAGTCGCGCAGCCAGCGCGCGAGGCGCCGCGGCACGTGCATGTGCGCCGTGAGATACGCCGTGCGCGGATCGGGCGACCACCAGAGGATCGGCTGCCCGCGCGAGTACCACGGGAAGATGCCGCGCCGATAGGCCGCGAGGAGGCGCGCCGGCGACAGGTCGCCGCCCGCGGCGAGGAGGCCGTCGGGATCGCGCAGCGCCTCGCGGACCGGCGGGAAATCGTCCGGCTGGTGCGGATCGAGGAACGGAAGGCGGATCGTCATTGCCGGTACGGCGAGTGTTCGAGCAGCTCCTCGCGGTAATCGTGCATGACGCGGCGCTCGCGGGCGAGCGCATCCGCAATCGCGGTGCGGAAGCGCGGATCGCCGATCCAGTGGAACGATTCGGTCTGCGCCGGCAGGAAGCCGCGCGCGAGCTTGTGCTCGCCCTGTGCGCCGGGCTCGAAGCGCGCGAGGCCTTCGCGCAGGCAGTACTCGATGCCCTGGTAGTAGCACGCCTCGAAATGCAGGCCTTCGACGTCCTGGCGCGAGCCCCAGTAGCGGCCGTACAGCGTCGTCGCGCTGCGCAGGAGCAGCGCGCCTGCGACGAGATGTCCGCCCTGCCGGCACAGTACGGCGACGACGCGCCGCGGCATCGCGCGGCCGAGGTGGCGGAAGAAGTCGAGCGTCAGCGCCGGGAAGTTGCCCTTGTCGTCGAACGTCGCGAGATAGAAATCGTGCAGCGCGCTCCACTCCGATGCGTCGAGCTCGTCGCCGTGGCGGATCTCGCACGCGCCGCCCGCGCGCGCGACGCGCGAGCGCTCGTGGCGGATGTTCTTGCGCTTCTTGTGCGTCAGCGCGTCGAGGAAATCGTCGAAGTCGCGCCAGCCGCGGTTCTGCCAGTGGAACTGCCAGTCGAAGCGCGGCAGCCAGTCTTCGCGCGCGAACGCCTCGACATCGTTCGCGGCGGCGAAATTGAGATGTGCCGACGAGAGGCCCAGCCGGCGCGTCTCGTTGCGCATCGCCTCGATCAGCAGCGAGCGGAGCACCGGCGCGTTCGCCGCGTCGCCGACCAGCAGGCGCGGCCCGGTGACGGGCGAGTAGGGCACCGCGCAGAGCAGCTTCGGGTAGTACGCAAGGCCGTAGCGCGCATAGGCGCCGGCCCACGACCAGTCGAACACGAACTCGCCGTGCGAGTTGCCCTTGAGGTAGAGCGGCGCCGCGGCGACGAGCCGGTCCTCGTCGTAGAGCCCGAGGTGATACGGCTGCCAGCCCTGCGAAGGTTCGATGCAGCCATGGCGCTCGAGGCCGGCGAGGAAGGCGTGGTCGACGAAGGGGTTGTCGTCGGGAAGGAGCGCGTTCCAGGCCGTGGCGTCGATGTCGTCGAGCGTCGGGTGGAAGCGGACCAGCATCACGAGAGCCCGTCATTCCCGCGAAAGCGGGAACCTAGCGCCTTTCGGACGACGACGTGCTGCGACTCAAGCGCCCGAATCGAGATACTTCTCGGCATCGAGCGCCGCCATGCAGCCGAAGCCGGCCGAGGTGACGGCCTGGCGGTAGACCTGGTCCGCGACGTCGCCGGCGGCGAAGACGCCCGGCACGCTCGTCGCCGTCGCGTTGCCTTCGAGGCCGCTCTTGATGCGGATGTAGCCGTTGTGCATGTCGAGCTGGCCCTCGAAGATGCCGGTGTTCGGCGTGTGGCCGATCGCGACGAAGAGGCCGTGGATCGGGAGCTCCTTCGTCGACACATCGACGAGGCTCTTGAGCTTGACGCCCGTCACGCCGTTCGCGTCGCCCTGCACCTCGGCGACCGCGCTGTTCCAGACGATGTCGATCTTGCCGGCGCTCGCCTTCTCGAACAGCTTGTCCTGCATGATCTTCTCGGCGCGCAGCTTGTCGCGCCGGTGCACCAGCGTGACCTTCTTGCAGATATTCGAAAGGTAGAGCGCTTCCTCGACGGCCGTGTTGCCGCCGCCGATGACCGCGACGTCCTGGTCGCGGAAGAAGAAGCCGTCGCAGGTCGCGCATGCCGAGACGCCGCGGCCCTTGTACTTCTCCTCGGACGAGAGGCCGAGGTACTTCGCGGTCGCGCCGGTCGCGATGATCAGCGCATCGCAGCTGTACTGGCCGCTGTCGCCCTTGAGCTTGAACGGGCGGCTGGCGAGGTCGACGCTGTGGATGTGGTCGAACACCATCGCGGTCTCGAAGCGCTCGGCGTGCTCGGCCATGCGCTTCATGAGCTCGGGGCCCTGCACGCCGTCGACGTCGCCCGGCCAGTTGTCGACGTCGGTCGTCGTCATGAGCTGGCCGCCCTGGGCGAGGCCGGTGATCAGCGTCGGCTTCAGGTTCGCGCGCGCGGCGTAGACCGCGGCCGCGTAGCCTGCGGGGCCGGAGCCCAGGATGATGAGGCGCGAGTGGGTGATGGTCGTCATGTATAATCCGCGCCGCTTTTTCTGGCGGCTTTCGTCACGTTTTCTTCCGACGCCGAAGCGGGACACAAGTCCTGCCGGCGAGTCCGATGCCCCGATCCGATGCGCGTTCCGCGATGCGGCGTGCGCCGTTGAGGGAACGCGGAGAATGAGGGGGATACGGGCGCGCTTCAAGTGGGCGCACCGACGAGACCGGCTCTGGATCGCCGCGCTTGCGGCCAAGGCGGAATGTTTCCGCGAACTCATGAGGATTCGTTGATGCGTATCGGTGTACCTGCGGAAACCAAGACCCTCGAGGGCCGCGTCGCCCTGGTGCCGGCGGCCTGTGCCGATCTCGTGCGCCGCGGCCACGAAGTGTGGGTGCAGGCCGGCGCCGGCCAGAAGAGCGGCTTTTCCGACGAGGACTACACGCGCATCGGCGTCAAGATCGCGCCGAACGCGAAGAAGCTCTACGAAGTCGGCCAGCTGATCGTCAAGGTCAAGGAGCCGATCGCGGGCGACTTGAAGCTCCTGCGCAAGGATCATCTCCTCTTCTGCTACCTGCACCTCGCGCCGGAGCCGAAGCTGACGAAGCAGCTGCTCGACATCGGCCTCACCGGCGTCGCGTTCGAATCGGTCGAGGAAGCGGACGGCTCGCTGCCGCTGCTCGCGCCGATGTCGATCATCGCCGGCCGCATCGCCGTGCAGATCGGCACGCATCTGCTGCATCAGCCGGCCGGCGGCAAGGGCAAGCTCCTGGGCGGCCTGCCGTCGACGGAGCGCGGCAAGGTCGTCGTGCTCGGCGCCGGCGCGGCCGGCGGCAACTCGGCGGCGCTCGCCGCGGCGGGCGGCGCGAACGTCGTCGTGTTCGACAAGCGCCAGGACCGCCTCGCGCAGATGATGAACCTCGGCACGAACGTGACCGCGCTGTATCCCTACGAGGAATACGTCGCGCGCGAAGTGCGCGATGCGGACCTCGTCATCGGCGCCGTGCTGATTCCGAGCGCGAAGGCTCCGCACGTCGTGACGCGCGCGATGGTCAAGGCGATGGAGGCGGGCAGCGTGCTCGTCGACATCTCGATCGACCAGGGCGGCTGCTTCGAGACCTCGAAGCCGACGACCTACGCGCACCCGACCTACGTCGTCGACGGCGTCACGCACTTCTGCGTGACGAACATGCCGGGCGCCGTGCCGAAGACGTCGTCGGAGGCGATCTGCGCCGCGATCCTGCCGTACGTGCAGAAGCTCGCGTCGGACAAGAACTGGCGCAAGTTCGAGCCGCTCAAGAAGGGCATCAATGTCGAAGGCGGCAAGATCGTGCATCCTGCGCTCAAGGGCACGGCCTGATTCCCCCTCTTTCCCCTCTCCCGCTTGCGGGAGAGGGCAGGGTGAGGGCAAGCTGCTAGAACGAGCCAAAACAATCGTTTATCCGAGATATTTCAGGTAAATTGCCCGGGTGGCGCGCGACTCAAAAGCAAAGAAACCGGCACCCCGCCTCGACGAGCACTGGCAGAAACGCCTGCGCGAGGCCGCGTTCCTTCTCCTCCTGCCGCTCGCGATCTACCTCCTCGCCTGCCTCCTGAGCTACAGCCCGAAGGACCCGGGCTGGTCGCACGTCGGCGAGCCCGATCACATCCACAACTTCGGCGGCGCGTTCGGCGCGTGGATCGCCGATCTCGCGTTCTACCTGCTCGGCGTCGTTGCGTACGCGCTGCCCTTGCTGCTCTTGGCGGTCGGCGCGGTCGTGCTGCGCGGCGCCGCGGCCGTCGAGCGCTCGCCGCTCGAGCCGACGCTGCGCCTGATCGGGTTCGTCGCGTTCTTCGTCGCGGGCACCGGCCTCGCGCACCTGCACATGAGCGCGCCGACGCTGCTCCCGGCGGGCGAGGGCGGCATCCTCGGCCAGCTCGTCGGCGGCGGGCTGATGAAAGGCTTCGGCTTCCTAGGCGCGAGCCTGTTCCTGCTCGCGCTGTTCCTCGTCGCGATCACGCTCGCGACGGGGCTTTCGTGGTTCCGCCTGATGGACGTCATCGGCCGCAGTCTCTTCGCCGCGGCCGCGTGGCTCGGCGGCCGCTGGAAGCGCACCGACGACTGGAACGCCGCCCGCGAGGCGCGCATCGAGCGCGAGGTCGTGCGCAAGGTCGAGACGGTCAAGCAGGCCAAGCGCGAGCCGATCAAGATCGAGCCCGTCATCGCGCCGATCGAGAAGAGCGAGCGCGCCCACCGCGAGACGCAGATTCCGCTGTTCGCCGGCGCGTCGGGCGAGGGCGAGCTGCCGCCGCTGTCGCTGCTCGACGAGCCGAGGCAGCAGGTCAAGGGCTATTCCGAGGAAACGCTCGAAGCGCTGTCGCGGCAG
The DNA here is from genome assembly GCA_035263065.1 of Rhodanobacteraceae bacterium. Classification (GTDB taxonomy): domain Bacteria; phylum Pseudomonadota; class Gammaproteobacteria; order Xanthomonadales; family Rhodanobacteraceae; genus Dokdonella_A. Next base: position 2,672 of record DATFRS010000327.1, on the reverse strand, counting down.
GTCGAGTTGAAGCTCAAGGACTTCCGCATCGAGGCGCAGGTCGTCGGCGTCTACCCCGGTCCGGTCATCACGCGCTTCGAGATGCAGCCCGCGCCCGGCATCAAGGGCAGCCAGATCTCGACGCTCGACAAGGACATCGCGCGCGGGCTCTCGGTGCCGAGCGTGCGCGTGGTCGACGTCATTCCGGGCAAGTCGGTGATCGGCATCGAGATCCCGAACTCGAACCGCGAGATGGTGTTCCTGTCCGAAATCCTGCGCTCGGACAAGTACGACACGACGAAGTCGCCGCTCGCGCTCGCGCTCGGCAAGGACATCGGCGGCCGGCCGACGGTCGTCGATCTCGCGAAGATGCCGCACCTCCTCGTCGCCGGCACGACGGGCTCGGGCAAGTCGGTCGCGCTGAACGCGATGGTGCTGAGCCTTCTGTACAAGGCGACGCCGTCCGACGTGCGCATGATCATGATCGATCCGAAGATGCTCGAGCTTTCGGTCTATCAGGGCATCCCGCACCTGCTCGCGCCGGTCGTGACCGACATGAAGGAAGCCGCGAACGCGCTGCGCTGGTGCGTCGCCGAGATGGAGCGCCGTTACAAGGTCATGGCCGCCGTCGGCGTGCGCAACCTCGCCGGCTTCAACAAGAAGGTCAAGGAAGCCGACGATGCCGGCCAGCCGCTGCTCGATCCCTTGTTCCGGCCCGATGCCTCGCAGCCGAACCTGACCGCGCAGCCGCTGCAGCCGCTGCCGTACGTCGTCGTCATCATCGACGAATTCGCCGACATGATGATGATCGTCGGCAAGAAGGTCGAAGAATTGATCGCACGCCTCGCGCAGAAGGCGCGCGCCGCCGGCGTGCACCTGATCCTCGCCACGCAGCGCCCGTCGGTCGACGTCATCACGGGACTCATCAAGGCCAACATCCCGACGCGCATCGCGTTCCAGGTGTCGAGCAAGATCGACTCGCGCACGATCCTCGACCAGTCGGGCGCCGAGACGCTGCTCGGCCACGGCGACATGCTCTATCTCCCGCCCGGCACCGCGGCGCCGGAGCGCGTGCACGGCGCGTTCGTCGACGATCACGAGGTGCACAAGGTCGTCGACTGGCTGAGGACGCAGGGCGCGCCCGACTACATCGAGGGCGTGCTCGAGGAAGTGCAGTCGCTCGGCAACGGCAAGGTCGTCAACGATTCGGGCCTCCCCGAGGACGCCGTCGGCGAAGGCGACGAGGAGTACGACGAGCTCTACGACGAGGCCGTCCGCATCGTCACCGAGTCGCGCCGCGCCTCGATCTCCGGCGTGCAGCGCCGGCTCAAGATCGGCTACAACCGCGCGGCGCGGCTGATCGAAGTCATGGAAGCGCAGGGCATCGTCACGCCGCCGGAAACGAACGGCAACCGGACGGTGCTGGCGCCGCCGCCGCCGGAAGTCTGACGCCGGCGTTCGGTTTCGGCGCTTGCGCGCATTCCTTGTCCGAGCGGACAAGGAGCTCTCATGAAAGCGTGGTTTCTTCGCGGCATGGCCTCAGTTGCGCTGATGCCGATGGCGATGGCGCATGCGGGCGGGGACCGCGTCGTCAATGGCGCGTTCGTCACCGATCTTTCGGGCTGGTCGGCCAACGCGCCTTCCGGCGTGTCGTTCGATGCGGCTGACGGTGCGCCGCTCGCCGGATCGGCGCACCTGGTGGCGCCCGCGGCGACGACGGTATTTCTCTCCCAATGCGTTGCGTTCACGCCGGCGGGGCCGATCGATTTCTTCGGCAGTTCGCTGGCACTGGCGGCCTCTGGCGCTCCGTCGGCCGTGCTCCGGTACACCGAGTACGACAACGCAACCTGCAACGGTTCCGTGCTCGGGGCGTTCAACGCTGCCGTCGTCGGGACGGAGTCCGGCTCCGGCGGCACCACGTGGACTCGCTGGGGTTTGCAGAACGCACCGTTGAGCGCTAGCACGCGCAGTGTCTTGATCGGCATCTACGCGATCGCGTCGCAGCCGGGTGATGCGCTGGACATCCTCTGGGATCACATCCAGTTCGGGCCGAGCGGAACGCTGCCGGTCGAGCTCGAGTCGTTCACCATCGAATAGAATTGCCGCTCGTAAGGAAGTTCCTTACAATCCCGGCATGATTACCAGCAAGTTGACGACAAAAGCCCAAACCACGATTCCACAGCCCGTTCGCGCGGCGCTCGGCGTGCGCGAAGGCGACGAGCTGCAATACGAGATCGACGGAGATCGCGTGATCCTTACAAAGGCCAGGCGCGCGCTTGCCGACGATCCGTTCCGCACGTTCGACGAGTGGGACAGCGAAGCCGACCGGCGCGCGTATGCCAAGCTTTGAGCCCGGCGACGTCATCAAGGTCCCGTTTCCCTACACCGATCGCGCGACACGCCAGCGTCGCCCGGCGCTAGTCGTTTCGGCCCACTTGCTGCAGGAGAGCCACGGGCTCCTTTGGGTCTTGATGATCACGAGCGCCGAGAATCGGCCGTGGCCGGGTGACATCGCGCTGACGGATCTCGTCAAGGCAGGACTGCCCGCACCGTCCGTCGTCCGCACCGCGAAGATTGCGACGATCGACGCGAAGGACGCCGAGAAGCTCGGCCGGGTCGGTCCACGTGTGCGCCATGCGGTCCTACGGAGCGTCATCGCCGCCTTGGGTTAGGCGATCGCGCGCACGGTTCAT
>DATFRS010000326.1:0-16634 GCA_035263065.1 Rhodanobacteraceae bacterium | reverse complement strand
TGGGGAAAAGACTGAATCGCAGCGTGCGGGCGCACCGCACGTCGCCTGCGCACTACGCCGGCCGATTCTAGGGTCGATGCGGCGCGAGATGCATGTCGCGTGCGAATTCCTCGGCCGGCAGGGCCGCGGCGGCGCGGGGGCGAACCTCGCGGAGGCCGCGCGTTGACCGCGTTCTTCTTCGGCAACTCCGATCGGCAGCTCTACGGCGTCTACCATGCGGCGCAGTCGGGCCCCGGCCGCCCGATCGGCGTCGTGCTGTGCAGCCCGTTCGGCGCCGAGGCGATCCGCGCGCACCGCATCCTGCGCGTGCTGGCCGAACGCCTCGCGCGCGCCGGCGCGCACGTGCTGCGCTTCGACTACCGCGGCACCGGCGATTCGGCCGGCGACGGCAGCGACGTCGATCTCGAGCAGTGGCAGGGCGACATCGCGAGCGCCGACGCGGAGCTTCGCGACATGAGCGGCGTGACGCGCGTGATCTGGATCGGGCTTCGCCTCGGCGCGAGCCTCGCGATGCTCGCGGCGCGCAAGCCCCCGGCCGGTCTCGCCGGGCTCGTCCTGTGGGAGCCGGTCGTGCGCGGCAAGGACTACCTCGCGGAGCTCGACCGCATGCACCATGCGTTCATGATCAACGAGCTCGACGAAACCTGGGAGCGCATCGCGGCGCGCAACCGCCAGCGCAGCAAGGGCGTGCGCACGCTCGAAGCGCTCGGGTTCGAGATCGGCGCGCCGCTCGAGCAGGCGCTCGAAGCGCTCGATCTTGCGAAGGTCGAGAAGCTCTCGGCGAAGCGCGTGTTCGTGGTCGGCGGCGAGCAGCCGGCCGTGACGGCCGAGCTGATGGCGCATCTCGCGACGCTCGGCGCGGAATCCGACAGCATCGACACCGCGGCCGACGACGCCTGGAATTCCGAGCAGGCGATGAACGCGTTCGTCGTGCCGCGCATCACGCTCGATGCGATCGTCGCGCGCGTGGAGAGCTGGCGGTGAAGGAGCGCATCGTCCACTTCGGCGAAGGGCAGGCGCTGGTCGGCGTGCTGACGACCGTGCAGTCCGCGCTGCGTCCGGAGCTGCCGGGCCTTTTGCTGCTCAACGCCGGCATCATCCATCACATCGGCGCGAACCGGCTCAACGTGAAGATCGCGCGCGACTTCGCGCGGAACGGCTATCCGGTGCTGCGCTTCGACATGAGCGGCCTCGGCGACAGCCGCCCGGCGCGGTCGAGCGAAGGCTGGGAGGCGCAGAACGTCCGCGACATCCGCGCCGCGATCGACTGCCTCGCGCGCGAGGCCGGCTGCTCGCACGCGATCGCGATCGGCGTGTGCTCCGGTGCCGACAACATCTACGCGACCGCGATCGTCGACGACCGGCTGCGCGGGCTCGGCCTGCTCGATCCCTTTGCCTACCCGAGCTCCGTGGCGCACGCGCGCTACCTGCTGCGGCGCGCGGCCGAGCCGGCGCGCTGGTTCAACTTCGCGCGCCGCAAGACGCTGGCCCTCCTCGGCGCGCTCGGCCTGCGCAAGACCGAGGCCGCGAACGGTCGCCGCCTGCCGGTCAACGACTACGTGCGCACGCATCCGCCGCTCGAGGAGTACGCGGCGAACCTCGCGCGCCTCGCCGGGATCGGCGTGCAGATCCTGATGATCTACACGGCCAGCTGCTCGCGCTGGCTGAACGCGCCGGGCCAGGTGTTCGCGACGTTCCGGCCGTACGGCCTCGATCGCGGGCTCAGCGTGCGCGTCATGGGCCACGCCGACCATGTCTTCACCGAGATCGCGACCCAGCGCGAGCTGATCGCGGGCCTCCTGACCTGGGCCGCGCGCGTCACGCCGGCCGGCGCCGCCGCGGCCGATCCGTAAGGCACACGAAGCGCGCATTTTTTCGCGCCGGCACCACGCGCACGGCGGCGATTTCAGGTAAGTTCTGCGGCCTTGCCGGGCGGGGGCCTTGCCACAGTGTGCGCAATCGCGGGTTTCGTCGGGGTGCCGGGACGCACCGTAGAGGATCGCGCGACCCTCGAGCGGATGATCGGCACGTTGTCGCACCGCGGCCCGGACGGCCGGGGCTTCCATCTCGACGCCGGCATCGGGCTCGGGCACGCGCGGCTCTCGATCATCGACCTCGCGACCGGCGACCAGCCGATCTTCACGCCCGACGGCACCGTCTGCACGGTCTTCAATGGCGAGATCTTCAACTACGTCGAGCTCCGCGAAGAGCTCCGCCGCCTCGGCCACCGGTTCCATACCGCGTCCGACACCGAAGTCATCGTGCACCTCTACGAGCGGCACGGCGACCGCTTCGTCGAGCATCTCAACGGGCAGTTCGCGATCGCGCTCTGGGACTCGAAGCGCCGGCGTTTCGTACTCGCGCGCGACCGCGCCGGGATCCGGCCGCTCTACCACGCGACGGCCGATGGCCGGCTCTGGTTCGCGTCCGAGATCAAGGCCTTGCTCGCCGCGGCGCCCTCGCTCGGCGCGCTCGATCCGCGCGGGCTCGTCGAGACGTTCACGTTCTGGGGGCCGGTCGATCCCGACTCGGTGTTCCGCGGCGTCGAAAGCCTGCCGCCGGGGCACCTGCTCGCGATCGAAGCCGACGGCCGGCGCACGCTGACGCGCTACTGGGACTGGACGTTTCCCGAGCAGGGCAGCGCGCGGCCGTTCGATTCGATCGAGGATGCGACGGCGGAGCTTCGCAACCTTCTCGTCGACGCGGTGCGCCTGCAGCTTCGCGCGGACGTGCCGGTCGGCGCGTACCTCTCCGGCGGCCTCGATTCGTCCGGCATCGTCGCGCTGATCCGCGGCTTCACGAAGACGCCGGTGCGCACGTTCTCGATCGCCTTCGAGGACGCCGAGTTCGACGAAAGCGCGCACCAGCAGGCGATGGTGCGCCATCTCGGCACCGATCACACGACGGTGCTGTGCGCGAAGCGCGACATCGGCGAGGCGTTTCCGACGCTGATCCGCCACACCGAAGCGCCCGTGCTGCGCACGGCGCCGGCGCCGCTGATGCTGCTCTCGCGGGCGGTGCGTGCGGCGGGCTACAAGGTCGTGCTGACCGGCGAGGGCGCCGACGAGGTGTTCGCCGGCTACGATCTCTTCAAGGAAGCGAAGGTGCGCCGGTTCTGGGCGCGGCAGCCGGAGTCGACGTGGCGGCCGAAGCTGCTCGGCCGCCTTTACGGCTATCTGGAGCATTCGCCGGTCGAGAACGCCGCGTTCGCCCGCGCGTTCTTCGGCCAGGGCCGCGAGCACATCGATCGCGCGATCTTCGCGCACGTGCCGCGCTGGACGACGTCGCAGCGTGCGCTCGCGTTCCTGTCGCCGGAGCTCAAGGCCGCCGTCGGCCCGTGGGATCCGCTCGCGTTCTACGAAGCGCGCCTGCCGCAGGACATCCTGCGCTGGACGCCGCTCGCGCGCGACCAGTACGTCGAGGCGAAGTCGCTGATGGCGGCGTACCTGCTCTCGTCGCAGGGCGATCGCGTCGCGATGGCGAACTCGATCGAGGGCCGCTTCCCGTATCTCGACCACCGCCTGATCGAGTTCGCGAACCGCCTGCCGCCGCAGTGGAAGATCCGCGGCCTCACCGAGAAGCACATCCTGCGCCGCGCGCTGCACGGCCTCCTGCCGGACGACATCGTCACGCGGACCAAGCAGCCGTACCGTGCGCCCGACGCGCAGAGCTTCTTCGCCGGCGGCGAGCCGCTCGATTTCGTCGCCGATCTCCTCTCCGCCGGGCGCGTGCGCGCCGCGGGCTATTTCGACGCGGCGGCGGTTTCGCGCCTGTTCGAGAAATGCCGCGCCGGCCGCGCGACCGGCTTCGCCGACAATCAGGCGTTCGTGGGCATCCTCTCGACGATGCTACTGGACGAATTGCTCGTCCGCCGGCGCGAGCGACAGCCTGCCGAAAGCCTTTCCACGTAACAAGAACACCGAATTTCCACCGGAGCTGAGCATGCCGAGCGATCTGGGCCACATCCGCGACAAGGTGCGTGGCTACATCCTGCAGAACCTTCTTTTCACCGACGACGCCTCGCAGCTCCCGGACGACGTCTCGCTGCTCGAGCGCGGCATCATCGATTCGACCGGCGTGCTCGAAATCGTCATGTATCTCGAGGAGACGTTCGGCATCAAGGTCAAGGACAGCGACATGCTGCCCGAGAATTTCGACCGCGTGGACAGCATCGCGCGCTTCGTCGCCCGCACCGTGGACGCGAAGTGATGCGCGAGCTGCGCCTCCTGCACGACAGCCTCCTCGCCGCAACGGACGATCCCGCGCGCCTGGCGAAGACGGCCGTGATCGTCGAGGGCCGGCCGTACACGTACGCCGAGCTCGTCGACCACGCGCTGCGTCTCGCCGCGGCGCTTCGCGCGCGCGGGCTCGGGCGCGGCGACCGCGTCGCGATCTACATGGACAACACGTGGCCGTGCGTCGTCTCGATCTTCGCGACGCTGATCGCGGGCGGCGTGTTCCTGATCGTCAATCCGCAGACGAAGGCCGACAAGCTCGCCTTCATCCTCGACGACAGCGGCGCGAAGTTCCTCCTGAGCGACGCGCATCTCGCCAAGGAATACGGCGCGGCGCTCGCGCAGGCGCAGCAGCGTCCGGCGACGATCGTCTCGGGCGACGCGGCGGACGGCGCCGAGTCCTTCGACGCGGTCGTCGCGGCGGCCGCGCCGCTCGCCGGGCGCGCGGCGACGATCCCGCTCGACCTCGCGGCGCTGATCTACACCTCGGGCTCGACCGGCAATCCGAAGGGCGTCATGCAGACGCACCAGTCGATGACGTTCGCGGCGGGGAGCCTCGTCGAGTACATCCGGCTCGGCGCGTCCGACCGCATCCTCTGCGCGCTGCCGCTCGCGTTCGACTACGGGCTGTATCAGCTCCTGATGAGCGTGCGCCTCGGCGCGACGCTCGTGCTCGAGCGCTCGTTCACGTTCCCAGCGCAGGTGTTCGCGCGCATGCGCGAGACGCGCGTCACCGTGTTTCCGGGCGTGCCGACCGTGTTCGCGATGCTGCTCGCCGCGCACGGGCGCGAGCCGCTGCTGTTTCCCGACGTCACGCGCGTGACGAACACCGCGGCGGCGCTGCCGGACGATTTCGCCGTGCGCCTGCGCGAGGTGTTCCCGAACGCGCTGATCTACAAGATGTACGGGCTCACCGAGTGCAAGCGCGTCTCGTATCTCGAGCCCGAGCTCGTCGACGCGAAGCCGGGCTCGGTCGGCAAGGCGATCCCGGGCACCGAGGTGTATCTCCTGTCGGCCGAGGGCCACGACGTGCCGCCCGGCGAGACCGGCATCCTGCACGTGCGTGGCCCGCACGTGATGCTCGGCTACTGGAACCGGCCCGACCTCACCGCGCTGATGCTCAAGCCGGGCCGTCTGCCGGGCGAGCGCGTACTGTGCACGCAGGATCATTTCCGCATGGACGCGGAAGGTTTCCTCTACTTCGTCGGCCGCACCGACGACATCATCAAGACGCGCGGCGAGAAGGTGAGCCCCGTCGAGGTCGAGAACATGCTGCACGCGATCGACGGCGTGCGCGAAGCGGCCGTCGTCGGCGTGCCGGACGAGCTGCTCGGCCAGGCGATCCGCGCATTCGTCGTGCTGAAGCCCGGTGCGACGCTGACCGACCGCCAGATCCGCGCCTACTGCGCGTCGCATCTCGAGAACTTCATGGTGCCGCGCGACATCGTGCTCTGCGCCGACCTGCCGCGCACGACGACCGGCAAGGTCTCGAAGAAGCTCCTGCTCGAGCAGCCGCCGGCCTGACGATGAACGCCGACTACGCGCGCCTTCGCGAGCGGCTCAGCGCCGCGAGCTTTTTGCCGGACAAGCCGGAGGAAACGCCGGACACGACGCTGCGCGCGCTCTGGTACGCCGCGGCCGGGCAGCCGAAGTCGGCCGTCGCGGCGGGCGGCGGCGAGTTGCCCGCGCTCGACGCTTGCGGCGCCGCGCGGCTCGACGCGCTGATCGGCGAGCGCCTTGCCGGCACCCCGCTCGCGCACCTGACCGGGCGGCAGCATTTCATGGGCCTCGAAATGATCGCCGGCCCCGGCGCGCTGGTGCCGCGCAAGGAGACCGAGCTCCTCGCGCGCACCGCTGTCGCGCTGATGCAGGAAGTGGCCGGCCCGGCGACGTTCGTCGACGTCTGCACGGGTTGCGGCAACGTCGCGCTGGCGGTCGCCCGCGCGGTGCCGTCGGCGCGCGTGTTCGGCGCGGACATCAGCGAGGAGGCGATCGCGCTCGCGTGCCGCAACGCGGAATGGCTCGGTCTCGACGGGCGCGCCGGGTTTCGCACCGGCGATCTGCTCGCGCCGTTCGACGGCGCCGACTTCCTCGGCAACGTCGACGTCCTGACCTGCAATCCGCCCTACATCTCGAGCGGCAAGGTCGGCCAGATGGCCGAGGAAATCGCACTTCACGAGCCGCGGCTCGCGTTCGACGGCGGGCCGCTCGGGGTCACGATCCTGATGCGGCTCCTGCAGGAAGCGCCGAGGTTCCTCAAGCCGAGCGGCGCGCTCGCGTTCGAGGTCGGCCTCGGCCAGGGGCCGGCGCTGGTGCGGCGGCTCAAGGCGTCGGACGCCTATCGCGACGTGCGCGAACTGACCGATGATAGAGGCGACGTGCGGGCCGTGGCCGCGCGCCGTCGCGAAGGGTGAGGGAATCGAGTGAGCGGATTCGGCTGGCACGTTCTGGACATCGACTACGCCCGCGAGGCCGAGCGCATCGCGACTGAGCTGCGCGAGATCACGGCGCGCACGCTGCACCGGCGCGGGCTCATCGTCGCGATCTCGGGCGGCATCGACAGCTCCGTCAGCGCGGCGCTCGCGGTGCGTGCGCTCGGCGCGGCGCGCGTGTACTGCCTGATCCTGCCCGAGCACGATTCGGACACCGACAGCGCGGCGCGTGCCGAGCTCCTCGTGCAGCATCTCGGCCTTCGCGTCGAGACGTTCGACATTGCGCCGACGCTCGAGACGATCGGCTGCTACTCGGCGCGCGACGCAGCCGTGCGCGTGGTGCTGCCGGACTACGACGCGCGCTGGAAGATGAAGCTCGTCATCGGCGGCGGCGCCGAGGGCGGCATCAACCGCTTCAAGGTCGTCGCGCAATCGCCGGACGGCGCGCTGCACGAGCGCGAGCTCGGCCTCCCCGAATACCTCACGATCGTCGCCGCGACGAACTTCAAGCAGCGCATCCGCAAGACCGTCGAATACTTCCACGCCGATCGTCTCAACTACGCCGTGCTCGGCACGCCGAACCGGCTCGAGTACGACCAGGGCTTCTTCGTCAAGAACGGCGACGGCTCGGCGGACGTGAAGCCGATCGCGCACCTCTACAAGACGCAGGTCTACGGCATGGCGCGCCATCTCGGGCTGCCGCAGCGCCTCGTCGACGCGCAGCCGACGACCGACACGTACAGCCTCGACCAGGGCCAGGACGAGTTCTACTTCGCGCTGCCGTACAAGTCGATGGATCTCGCGCTGTGGGCGCTGAATCACGACGTGCCGGCGGCCGAGCTCGCGCACGTCCTCGGCATCGACGTGCCGCGCGCCGAAGCGGTGTACGCCGACATCCGCAACAAGCGCCGCACCACGCGCTACCAGCATCTCGCACCGGTGCTCGTCGCCGACGACGCCGGCGCGGCGCTGCAGGCATGAACGCGATGACGAGCGCGAAGCCCGTGGAGTACTTCGTCGTCGCGGGCGACGTGCGGGGCGACCGCGGCAAGTTCATGGACGTGTGCCGCAACAATTTCCGCGGCGCCGTCGACCGCTTCGACGCCAAGTACGACTGGTTCTATCTGGGCTGCCCGTGGGGCGCGCCGCTGCTCGAAGCGGTTTGCCACGGCACGGACGCCGACTGGGTCGGCGTCGCCGCGATCGGCCCGCGCCGCATGCTGCTCGACGGCAGGGAAATCCGCGCCGGCGAGCTCGTCGACCTCCTCGTCGATTCGAAGCATCGCTCGCTCGGTCCGGCGCTGATGCTGCAGCACGCGATCTTCGAGCGCGCGCTCGCCGAGTTCGATCTCATCTACGGCTTCCCGAATCCGAAGGCGCTGCCGGTCGTCAAGCGCGTCGGCTACGCGAGCTTCCCCGACATCGTGCGCGCCTCGCGCGTGCTGCGCCACGCGCCGTACCTGCAGCGCATGCTGCCGCGCCCGCTGGCGCGCATCGCGGGCTTCGCGCTCGATCTCGCCGACCGTTGCGGCGAGGCATGGCGCTGGCTCGCCGGCAGCCGCCTCGTGTCGTCGTGGAGCAACGACGTCACGCCGCGCATGCAGGAGCTCTGGAACCGGACCCGGCCTGCCAGGGGCCTCGCGTCCGTGCGCGACAACGAGACGCTCGGCTGGCGCTTCACGCAGGCCGCGTTCAACCACGCGCGCTTCCTCGAAGTCGGCGCAGTCCGCGGCGGCCCGCTGACGGCCTGGTTCGCCTGCCAGGGCGACGGCGCGACGCTGCACGTGCGCGATTTCTGGTCGGCCGACGCGACCACCGGCCTCTCGCGCAAGGCGATCCACGCGCTGATCCGCGCCGGGCGCGCCGCGGGCTACGCGGTGATCTCGGTCGAGTCGGCGAGCACGAACGGCGCGCTCTCGACCTGGCGCGCGGCCCGCTTCATGCCGCGCAGCCGCCGGCCGATCGTCGGCGCGTGGAGCCCGCGCGTGCCCGAGGCGGCGCGCACGGGTTCGATCCATCTCTCGCCGGCCGACGAGGACGAATAGGACACGCCGCGTCGGCATCGGCTGACATCTTGGCGGGTCCAAGGATCGGGTACCATCGGAAGTCCCGAAGGGGGAGGGAGCGCATGACGAGCAGGGACAGGCCGGACCATGGGCACGCGTAGGACCGTCCGGGCCGCGCAGCGCAGGCGTTCATGCTTTTCATCCTGATTTACATCGTGCTCGTCATCGTGCGCCCGCAGGAGTATCCGGGCGTCGCGGAGATGCAGCTGCCGATCCTGCCGATTGCGCTCGTGCTGGCGCTGCTCGCCTGGCTCATCGCCGGCCGCAAGAACTTCGCGGAGCCGCAGTTCCCGCTGATCGGCGCGTTCCTCCTCGTGATGATGTTCTCGCAGGTCGTCAACGGCTGGTCCGGCGGCGCGCTGCAGCAGTTCATTCAGTTCGGGCCCGCGGTCGCCGCGTTCGTGATCATCGCCAACACGGCGACGACGCAGCGCCGCGTCATGGTCGTGATGGCGGTGTTCGTGCTGTGCTCGTGCGTGCTTGCGGTGCACGGCGTCGAGCAGAAGGCGGCCGGCATCGGCTGGACCGGCATGCCGCTCGTCCAGGACGGGCGCATCCAGTACGTCGGCATCTTCAGCGACCCGAACGATCTCGGGCTCCTGTTCGTCGCGGTGCTGCCGATGGCGCTTTACCTGTCGAGCCGCGGCGGCCTGCTCGGCCTCCTGCGCCTGTTCTGGCTCGCCGCGGCGGCGCTGCTCCTTTACGGCATCTACCTCACGAACTCGCGCGGTGCGCTGCTCGCGGTCGGCGCGCTCCTCGGCGCGTGGCTCTGGCAGAAACGCGGCCTCGTCACCGCGGTCGTGATTGGCGGGGCCGGGCTCGCCGGCATGATGATGCTGCCCTCGCGGCTGCAGGAGCTCGACGCCAGCGAATCGTCGGCCGCGGGCCGCGTCGACGCCTGGTACGAAGGCATCCAGATGTTCGTCTCGCAGCCGCTGTTCGGCGTCGGCGCCGGAAATTTCACGGAGCACAACTATCTCACCGCCCACAATTCGTTCGTGCTGGCGCTGGCGGAGACCGGATTCATCGGCTTCGCGATCTGGCTCGCCTTCGTCGGCTACTGCTTCCGCATGATGCTCGTCCTTTACCGCCACAAGCCCGAGCTCGCCGACGCCGCCGCGACCGCGAGCTGGACCACCGAGCGCGCGCTCGCGCTGACCCTGCTCATGAGCCTCGTCGGCTTCTTCACGGCGGCGTTCTTCCTGAGCCGCACGTACGTGATCATCCTCTACTTCATCGCCGCGCTGGTCGTCGCCGAGTACGCCGGCGCGTCGCGCCGCTTCGCCGGCCTGCCGGTGTTTCGCCTGACGCAGGACGCCGGCCGCTGGTTCGTCATCGCCGCCGGCGGCGTGGTCGCGCTGTTCGTCATCACGCGGGTGCTGCTGTGAGCAACCGCGCGCAGACGATGCGCAACACGCTGCTGTCCTCGGCCGGCATCTACACCGAGTACTTCCTCGGCATGCTGGTGTCGATCATCATCGCGCGGCACCTCGGCCCGAGCGATTTCGGCACGTACAGCCTGATCGTCTGGCTGGTCGCGATCGGCGTGATGTCGACGAATTCCGGCACGACGACTGCCGTGATCAAGTTCGTGGCGGAGCTGCGCGGCGCCGGGCGCGAGGACCTGATCGCGCCGATGGTCGGCTACCTGCGCCGCGCGCAGCGCGTGTTCCTCGTCATCGTGCTCGCGATCGGCGCCGCCGTGCTGATCTTCGCCGGCGACAAGCTCGCGCCGGGCTTCGACCACCTGATCCTGCTCGCGCTGCTCGTCTTCTCGGTGACGCTGCGCGCGAACTACATGTTCAACATCAGCCTCGCCAAGGGCTTCGAGAACTTCGGCGCGACGGCGTCGGTCGCGATGCTGGCGACGCCGCTCAACCTCGGCATGGTCATCGTCGCCTGGTACGTCGACGCGCCGGTCGAAGGATTCCTCGCGATCTTCGCGATTTCGAGCGTCGTGTTCTTCGCCGCGTCGTCCTGGCAGACACGCCGCCTGATCCCGCCCGGCGACAGGAACGCGCGCCTGCCGGACGAGCTCCTGCGCCGCGTGCGCCGGCACATGAAGCTCGTCGCGCTCACGGTCACAATCACGTACTGCACGGCGAGCGAGACCGAAGTCCTGTTCCTGAACCTCCTCGACTCGGCGTCGGCGGCCGGCGAATTCAAGGTCGCCTACCAGCTCGCCGTCGGCGCGGCGCTGCTCGTGCCCGGCATGTTCTCGGCGGTGCTGCTGCCGATGATGGCGAAGGCGCTGACCGAAAGCCGCGAGCTCGCGGCGCGGCGCCTCGCCGCGTCGACGACGTACCTTGCGATGCTCGCCGCGCCGCTGATCGGCTTCGGCTTCGTGTTCTCCGATCCGACGATCCGCCTTCTTTACGGCAACGCCTACGCGGCCGCGGGTCCGGTGCTCGCAGGCACGCTGTTCGCGATCTCGATCGGCAAGGTCGCGCAGGGCGCGCAGAGCATTCTTCTCAGCGCCGACCACCAGCACAGCATCCTGATCCGCGTGACGGCGACGGGCGCGCTCAAGCTCGTGCTCGACATCGTGCTGATCCGCACGTTCGGCCTCATGGGCGCGGTCGTCGCGTACACGACGGCGACGCTCGCCGACTGCCTCCTCACGCTGGCGCTCGGCTTCAAGGTCAGCGGCGCGCAGCTCGACTGGCGCCGCATCGGCCGCATCGCGCTCGCGATCGCGCTCGCCTGCGCGCTCGCGCTGCCGTTGCGCGAGGTCAACCGGCCGGCGATCTCGGTCGTCGTCGGCGGCCTGATACTCAGCGTCGCGTACGGCGTGCTGACGCTGGTGCTCGGCTGCTGGAGCCGCGCCGACGTCGAATATCTCAAGTCGCTGCACCGGCGCATCGCGCGCGAACGTCCGCAGGCGCTCGCGAGCCTCCTCACGTGGGCGGGCACGCGCGCGGCGAAGGACTACACGTGAGCGCGTACGAGACGCTGTTCCGGCGCGTGCTGTTCCCGTTCTACGAATCGGGCCTGCGCCGGCGCGGCACGCTGCGCTACTTCGACGAGTACGAGCGGAACCAGTGGCTCACGCCCGACGAAATCGCGGCGCTGCAGTGGAGCAAGCTGAAGCGGCTCGTCGAGCACTGCTACCGCGACGTGCCGTACTACGGGCGCACGTGGGATGCGCTCGGCATCAGGGCGGACGACATCCAGACGCTCGCCGATTACGCGCGCCTGCCGACGCTGACCAAGGCCGACATCCGCGCGAACTTCGACGATCTCGTCGCGACGTCGTGGCGCGATCGCATGCTCTACAAGGCGACCGGCGGCTCGACCGGCGAGCCGCTCCGCTTCGGCTACACGCGCGAGAGCAACGAGCGCCGCACCGCCGTCATGTGGCGCGGCTACGGCTGGGCCGGCGCGCGCATGGGCCGGCGCACGCTGTACCTCTGGGGCGGCGCGGTCGGCAATCCGGGGCGCGCGCAGCTCTTCAAGGACCGCATGTACCACGCCGCGTTCGGCCGCCGCATGCTCGATTCGTTCCCGATGAGCGAATCGAACATGAGCGAATATGCCGATGCGATCGACGCGTACAAACCCGAGATCATCGTCGCCTACGTCGGACCGCTCGTGCGCCTCGCCGAATGGCTGCTCGCGACGGGCCGCAGGGTGCACGCGCCCGAGGCGCTGCTCGGCGGCGCCGAGGCATTGCTCGAGTACCAGCGCGACATCATCCGGCGCGCGTTCGGCGCGCCGGCGTTCAACACCTACGGCTGCCGCGAATTCATGCTGATCGCGTCCGAATGCGAGCGTCGCGACGGCCTGCACGTCAACGCCGATCACCTCGTCGTCGAGACGGTCGGCGGCGGCAACGGCGCCGCCGGCGACGTCTGCATCACGGATCTTTCGAACTTCGGCATGCCGTTCATCCGCTATCTCAACGGCGATCTCGCGACGCCCGCCACGCGCACGTGCAGCTGCGGCCGCGGCCTGCCGCTGATCGAGCGCGTCGACGGACGCAAGCTCGACGCGATCCGCACGCGCGACGGCCACATCCTGCCGGGCGAGTTCTTCCCGCACATGCTGAAGGACATCCCGGGCCTGCGCCGCTTCCAGGTCGTGCAGCGCTCGCTCGACCGCATCGACATCGCGCTCGTGGCGACCGCGGATTTCAAGCCGGAAGGCCTCGACTACGCGCGGCGCGAGATCGGCAAGGTGCTCGGCGACGCGACCGCCGTCGAGTTCGCGTTCGTTGACGAAATCAAGACGTCCGCGAACGGAAAATTCCGCGTGACCATTTCCGAGCTCACGGAGAACGGCCAGGGCATGCCGTGAAGATCACGCATCTCGTCGAAAACCTCAATCGCGGCGGCCTCGAGCGTGTAGTCATCAACCTGGTGCGTGCCCAGCACGCGGCCGGACACGAGTGCCGGGTGATCTGCCTGTACGAGGCGGGCTCGCTCGCGCCCGAGCTGACCGAGCACGGCGTCGCCGTCGACGCCTGCGAGAAGCGCTCCGGCATGGATTTCCGCGCGCTCCTCGCCGTGCGGCGCATGCTGCGCGAGCACCGCACCGAGATCCTGCACACGCACAACATCATCGCGCACGACTACGCGGCGCTCGCCTCGCTCGGCCTCGGCACGCGCATGCTCGTCAACACGCGTCACGGCCGCGGCATCGCGCCGCCCGGCGTCGGCCGGCGCTGGATGTACGTGCGCTGCATGCGCTGGACCGACCACGTCGTCGGCGTCTGCCATGCGGCGAAGAAGAACCTCATGGAGCACGACGGCATCGCCGAGAAGAAGATCGTCGTCGTGCCGAACGGCATCCACGTCGAGCGCTTCCGGCCGGCGTCGCCCGAGGCGCATCGCCGTCTCGCGATGCTGCTCGGCGTACGCGAAGGCACGCGGCTCATCGGCTCGGTCGGGCGCCTCAACTGGGCGAAGGACATCCCGACGATGATCCGCGCGTTCAAGTTCCTGCGCCCGAGCCAGCCCGACAGCGCGCTCGTGCTGATCGGCGACGGGAGCCTGCGCGGCGAGCTGACGCAGCTCGCCGAAACCGAGGGCGTCGCCGACGCCGTGCACTTCCTCGGCGACCGCGGCGACGTGCGCGACCTCCTGCAGGGCCTCGACGTGCTCGCGATGTCGTCGGTGTCCGAAGGCTACTCGATCGCGCTCCTCGAAGCCTGCGCAAGCGCGCTGCCGATCGTCGCGACCGACGTCGGCGGCAACGCCGAGATCGTCCGCGACGGCGTCAACGGTCACATCGTGGCGCCGAAGGACCCGGTGAAGTTCGCCGCCGCGCTCGACGACGTGCTCGCCGACATCGACCGCGCCCGCGCGATGGGCCGCGCCGGCTACGACTGGGTGCGAAGCTACGGCAGCGTCGAGACGATGATCGCGCGCTACCAGGCGCTGTACGAGGGCCGCAACGGGGCCGTGCCGTGACGGCTACCACGGTCGTACGCGGCGTGCGAACATGCGGCACCGCCGCAAGCACTGCGTTTGCACCGACGTGAATCCGAGGCCGAGAAAGCTGCACCTCCTGCGTCACCTGCCGCGCTGGCTGGTGCTGACCGAATGCTCGGCGAAGGAGCGCGCGCTGTATCTGAGCTTCGACGACGGCCCGCATCCGGAGCACACGCCGCGGCTCCTCGATCTCCTGAAGAAGCACGGCGCGCGGGCCACCTTTTTCCTGATCGGCCGGAAAGCCGAGAAGTATCCCGAGGTCGTGCGGCGCATCGTCGCCGAGGGCCACCTGCTCGGCAATCATTCGTACAGCCATCCCGCGTTCGCGAAGATCGCGCCGGGCGAGCAGGCCGACGAGATCGACCGCACCGATCGCATCCTCGCGCAGTTCGACGGCCTCGCGCGGCATCCGTTCCGCCCGCCGAGCGGCGCGCTGCCGATGTCGCTCGTGATGCAGTGCGTGCGCAAGCGCCGCCGCATCGCGTACTGGTCGTACGACAGCATGGACTACCGCCGCGACAAGAAGGACATGCTGCTCGAACGCCTGCGCGGCTTCCCGCCGACGCCGGGCGACATCGTGCTGATGCACGACGACGACGACGAGATCGTGCACGCGCTCGAGGAGCTGATTCCCGAGTGGCGCGCGGCCGGCTTCGCGTTGCCCGCGCTGCCGGCGGAAGCGGCATGAGCGCGACGGCCGGCGCGATCCTGATTCTGCTCGTGCTGCTCGCGGGCGGCGCGCTCGTCGTCTGGCTGGCGCTGCGCTCGCGCAACATGCAGATCTGGATCGGCAGCTACCTGCGCCGCCGCGCACGCCCGCATGTCGACGGACCCGTGCACGTCATGTTCGCGTTCGTCGACCACTTCGAGCCGATGTGGAACCAGGCCGACGAGGCGACGCAGCGCGCGCGAGTCGACCGCTGGTGCCGCGACTACCGCGCGCTCGCCTCGAAGCACCGCGACGCGGACGGCCGTCCGCCGCAGCACAGCTTCTTCTATCCCGAAGAGGAATACGTCGAGGAGTATCTCGACAAGATCGCCGACCTCTGCGCCGACGGCTACGGCGAGATCGAGATCCACCTGCACCACGACAACGACACCGAAGCGAACTTCCGGACGTCGATCGCGCGCTTCTGCAAGGTGCTGCACGAGCGCCACGGCGCGCTGCCGCGCGATCCCGCGACCGGCGAGCTCCGCTTCGCGTTCATCCACGGCAACTGGAGCCTCGACAACTCGCGCGCCGACGGCCGCTGGTGCGGGCTCAACAACGAGCTGATCCTGCTGCGCGAGCTCGGCTGCTACGCCGATTTCACGCTGCCGTCGGCGCCGAGCGACACGCAAACCCGCACCGTCAACGCGATCTACTACGCGACCGACGATCCCGCGAAGCCGAAGTCGCACGACACCGGCGTGCCGGTGCGCGTCGGCGGCGCGCCGACCGGCGATCTCATGATCGTGCAGGGTCCGCTCGGCCTCAACTGGCGCGAGCGCCGCATGGGCGTGATGCCGCGCATCGAGAACTCCGACGTGCGCCGCTCGTGCCCGCCGGCACCGGCGCGCGTCGACGCGTGGGTCAGGACCGGCATCCACGTCGAAGGCCGGCCCGAGTGGGTGTTCGTCAAGGTGCACACGCACGGCACGCAGGAGCACGACATGGATACGCTGCTCGGCGCGCCGGTCGAAGCGATGCACGCGCATCTCGAGCGCGTCTACAACGACGGGCGCCGCTACGTGCTGCACTACGTGACGGCGCGCGAGATGTACAACATCATCAAGGCGGCCGAAGCCGGCAAGAGCGGCGATCCTGCGCTGTACCGCGATTTCGTGCTCCCGAAGCCGACGCACAGGAGTCGGGAACGCTCGGAGCTCGCCGCTTCAACGTGACACTAGGTGCCACGGTACTTCGGTTTCGAGATCGTGACCCTTACGGGCATAGCAAGACTGACGACGTGCCACAGCGCGACTCGGCCCATGCTGCCGGTCGCCGCGCGTCGCTCAGTCGCTGAGGTTAAGGCCGTGCCCAGGGTTTCCTAATACTGCTCCATCTTGTAAGCGCGAAACAAAAGCCAAATCTCCGCGCAAGAATCTCCGTTGTTCCCAAAAATCCAACTATCTAGTGTGGATTCGAGGCGACTCGTCCTCGATAAGAACGGAGAAGAACTCATGAGAGCGTGGCTGCTGCTAGTCCTCATAGGCGTCTGCTTCTTCCCACCCCTGCAAGGCCCGGTATTCGCCGATGAATCGCATGCAAGTGCGGCGTATGCCGCAGTCCTGAAATTCACGGCCGACGGTGTGTCGAAGCCGACTGCAACAATCAAAGGCAAATTTGGCGCTGGGTTGGAGCTGAATTTCGAGGAGAAGCGGAGCGCAAGCGGGTGGAGTCTCCGCATCACCGTCGATTCGCCCGCGATGGCGAGTGATGGGAGGATGACCTTCCCCACAAAGGTGCAGATCTATGAGGTGGTGGAC
>DATFRS010000325.1:0-13963 GCA_035263065.1 Rhodanobacteraceae bacterium | reverse complement strand
ACGCTTGTCGCCGCGCGGCGCGGCAACGTATCGTTCGGGTCTCCGATCCGCCGCGTGGAGCCGCGATGCCGGTTGCAGCGCCCGTCACCCTGATCATCCTCGCCGTCACCTGCGTCGTCTCGTTCGTCGCGTTCAAGAATGTCCGCCTGCTCGACCGGCTGCTGCTCTGGCCGCCGGCGATCAGCCGCTCGCACCAGTACGACCGACTGCTGACCTGCGGCTTCGTGCACGGCGATTTCGGGCATCTGCTCTTCAACATGTTCACGTTCTTCTCGTTCGGCTCGTTCATGGAGCAGGTGTTCACGCCGCGCATCGGCGCGCTCGGCTATGCGCTGTTCTATGCGGCGGGCGTCGTCGTATCGGCGGTGCCGAGCTACCTGAAGCACCGCGACGATGCGAACTACCGGAGCCTCGGCGCGTCCGGCGCGGTGTCCGCGGTGCTCTTCGCGTACATCCTGCTGAAGCCGTGGTCGATGATCCTGATCTTCGCGTTCCCGGTGCCGGCGATCGTGTTCGCGCTCGTCTATCTCGGCTACACGATCTACATGGACCGCCGCCAGACCGATCGCATCAACCACAGCGCACACCTCTGGGGCGCGATCTTCGGCATCCTGTTCACGATCGCGCTCGAGCCGCGCGTACTCGGACACTTCCTCGATCAGCTCATGCATCCGCGCTTCGGCGCGGGCTAGGTACCGCCACTTTTCCCTGGGAGACGCCATGAAATCCGCCTGCTGCGTTCTTGCCGCCCTCATCGCCACGCAACTCGCCGCTGCGGCGCCGGCCGACGACGCGCGCGAGATCGAGCGCGTCGAGCAGGCGCTGTGCGACGCGATCCGAAGCGGCGACGCCGCCGCGATCGAGCGGCTCGAAGACGAGACCTACACGCTGACCAACACGCGCGGCGAGGTCACGACGCGCGCCGACGACATCGCCGACGCGAAGAAGGGCGAGATCCGGTACACCGAGTTCCGCAACCACGACACGACGATGCGGCTCTACGGCGACGCGGCGATCCGGCTCGGCATCACGACGGTGAAGGGCACGGCGTCCGGCAAGCCTTTCGCCCTCGAAGCGCGCTTCACCGATACCTACGTCAAGCGCAAGGACGGCTGGAAGATCGCTGCGAGTCACGCCACGCGCCTCGAAACGAAGTAGCGCATACTTCGCCTCCCTTCGCTCGGCGGGAGTCGGCGACATGACTTACCAGGGAAGCTGTCACTGCGGCAGGATCGCGTACGACGTCGAAGGCGAGATCGGCCCGGTCACCGAGTGCAACTGCTCGATCTGCAGCAAGCGCGCGCACCTGCTCTGGTTCGTGCCGCGGGCGAAGCTGCACCTGCGCACGCCGGAAGCGAGTCTCGCGAGCTACACGTTCAACAAGCACAACATCCGGCACACGTTCTGTCCGACCTGCGGCGTCGGCCCGTTCGGCCTCGGCACCGATCCGAAGGGCAACGAAATGGCGGCGATCAACGTGCGCTGCCTCGAGGGCGTCGATCCGAAGTCGCTGACGGTCCGGTCGTTCGACGGGCGCAGTCTCTGAGATTCATCGCGGCGCTCGCGTTCTCGCTGACGATGTCGGGCTGCAGCACGCTCGGCTACTATGCGCACGTCGCGAACGGGCAGGCGAAGCTCCTGTCGCACCGCGAGCCGATCGCCAGGGTCGTCGCCGACGAGAACGTCGACGCGAAGCTCCGCGAGCGGCTTGCGCGAACCGAAGACGCGCGGCGCTTCGCTTCCGACACGCTCGGCCTCCCGCGCAACGCGAGCTACACGAGCTACGTCGATCTCGGGCGGCCGTACGTCACTTGGAACGTCTTCGCGACGCCGGCGCTGTCGGTCGATCCGGTCACGCACTGCTTTCCGTTCGCGGGATGCGTCGCCTACCTCGGTTTCTTCGACAAGGCGAAAGCCGAGAAGGAGGCCGCACGCCTCGGCGCCGAAGGGAACGACACCGCGATCGAAGGCGCGGCGGCGTATTCGACGCTCGGCTGGTTCTCCGATCCGATCCTGAGCTCGATGCTGCGCTGGAGCGACGACGAGCTCGACGGCGTGATCTTCCACGAGCTCTCGCACCAGCTCGTGTACGTCAAGGACGACACGGCGTTCAACGAGTCGTTCGCGTCGTTCGTGCAGGAAGAGGGCGTGCGCCAGTGGCGCGCGTCGCGCGGGCTGCCGCCGCCGGATCCCGCGGAGGCTGCGCACGACGCGGCGTTCACGGCGCTGGTGCTCGATCTGCGCGACCGGTTGCGCGCGCTGTACGCGTCGGGCGAAACCGACGCCGAGAAGCACGCCGGCAAGGACCGGGAGATCGCCGCGTTCCGCGAGCGCTATCGCGTCGCCCGGGAGGCTTGGCAGGGCGATCATCGTTACGACCGCTGGGCCGGCGGGCCGCTCAACAACGCGAAGCTGGTGCCGTTCGGCCTGTACGATCGCTGGGTGCCGGCGTTCGCGCGCCTGTTCGCGCAGGCCGGCAACGAGTGGAGCGCGTTCTACACTGCCGTGCGCGAGCTTGCGCGTTTGAAGAAGGACGAAAGGGACGGCCGGCTGAACGCGCTGCTCGGGACTAGGCCGTCCGTCGGCTAAACGCGAAAAACAATCCGTTTCGCGCGTCCGGCTCAGCACGGATTCACCGGCTCGGCGTACCTTGAAAATCGCTGTTACCGGTGCAAGAGTGCGATCATGAAAACCATGCTGAAAACGAGTTTCGTCGCCGCCGTGCTGATGCTGGCCGGCTGCTACTACGATCCGTATGGCTACGTGCGCTCCGACGGCTATTACGGCGACGCCTACTACGGCACGGACTACTACGGTGGCGGGGGCTACTACGGCGGTTATTACGGCGGCTACGGAGCGGGGTACTACTACCCGTCGTACTACTATCCGTACTACCCGTCGTTCGGCCTAGGCATCTACTACAGCGACTACGGCCACCATCACCACGGCAACTGGAGCGGCCACGGTCACGGCGGCAACTGGGGTCATTCGACGTCCTGGAGCCACAGCTCGCACCCGGCGCCGTCGATGGTGCGCACCCGCTAAGGGATCCTCGTCATCCCGGCGAAAGCCGGGATCCATTGTGCTTCTCCCGGCACCTTGCGTGCCGGGAGCTTGCGACATCTTCGCTCAGGGTTTCGTCGGCGTCGGCTTCGCCGCCGGCGGAACCGGCTGGATCGGCGTCTGCCCCGGCTTGCCCGGCGGCATCATCGGCGCCATCGGCGCGCGCTTGGCGATCTTGCCGGTGCCTTCCTTGTCCTGCGCCTTGAAGCGCTGCTCGGAGAACTTCTGGTACTCGTCCGCGCTGACGACGCCGTCGCCGTTGGTGTCCCACTGCTTGACCATGCGCTCGGCGGTCTTGAGGTTGCGCTCCATGAGCGGCGGCGAGCTCGCGATCTCCTTGGCGTCGATCTTGCCGTCGTGGTTCGTGTCGAACTCGTCGAAACGCTTCTTCTCGGCGGCCATGAACTCGTCGCGCGAGATGAAGCCGTCGTGATTGGTGTCGATTTCGTCGAAGCGCGACGGCTGCGCCGGCGCGGTCGGCGGCGTCGCGGGCGTGCCCGGCTTCATGACCATCGGTGCGGCGGGCGGCGTCGCCGGCTTGGGTTGCGCCTGCGCCTGGGCGATCGCCGGGATCGACAGCGCGGCCAGCACGGCGAAAACAACGCGACTCTGGAACATCACGAACGTCCTCCTGGGATACGGGCGCGGAAGCATAGCGGATCGTGCGCGCGGCGCGCGGGGAGGATGCGTGTAAAGCGCGGGTGCCGCCCGTTCCGCTCAGCGTGCAGCCAGCTTCGCGGTCAACGCGCGCGGCGCTCCCGCGTTTTCCGCGTTCGAGGATCGCAGCGTGCGATCCGCGAGGAGCCGTTCATGAAATCCCTGATCCGTCCCCTCATGGCGCTCGCCATCGCCTGCGGCGCCGCGTTCGTCGAGCCGGCGTCCGCGCATGCGGTCGTCGGCGTTTCGGTCGGCTTCGCGCCGCCGCCGCCGCGCGTCGAGCGCGTGGTCGTCAGGCCAGGTTACGCCTGGATTCCCGGCTACTGGCGCTGGAACGGCGTGCGCTATTACTGGGCCGGCGGCTACTGGGCGCCGGCGCGGGCGGGCTATCGATACGTGCCGGCGCGCTGGGTGCACTACGGGCCGGCGTGGCGCTTCCACGTCGGTTACTGGCGCCGCTGAGGAATCGCGGCGCGGCGATCGGGAACGATCGCCGCGCCTTTTCGATTCCGACGAGGCCGCGTCAGTTGCGCGAGCGCGCCCAGCGCTCGTACTCGGCCTGCGAGATGCGCCCGTCGCGGTTGTCGTCGGCGTGGATGAAGTCGTTCGCGAGCAGGTCGTAGCCGGCATCGGCGTCGGCCTGCGAGATGTACGGCTTGCCGCCCGAAAGCTGTGCGAACGGCGGCGGCGGGCCATAGGCACGCGGGCCGGGCTGGCCGGTGTGCACGGTGAGCGAGCCTTCCGGCGTCGGGTACGTCGCGCGCGACTGATCGGTGGTCTGCGCCTCCACGCCGAACGAGAGAAGAAGGACGGCGGCAAGCGCGGGCAGGATGCGGGTGAGCATGGCAGTTTCCTCGTCAGCGGGGTCGTTCTGCCCCGTCAACCCGCAAACTAACCGCGCGCGATTAACCGGAACCAAACCCTCCGGGCCGGCACGCATCGCCGTTAAATCGCGCGTTAGGTGGCGTTTCCGCACGCGTCCCCGGGCATCGGTTATCGTCGGCGCATGCATCCGCATTCCGGTCCGCGCGCGCTCGCGCTCATCGCCGCGTTCAAGTTCGTCAAGTCGACGCTGCTCGTCGTGCTGGCGACCCTCTTGTTCCGCCTGACCCGTCCCGAAGCCGGCGCCGAGTTCGCCGCGTGGCTGACCGCGCTGCCGGTCGCGACCGGCCACGAGTTCGTCGCGCACGCGCTGCACGAGTTCCTCGGCATGAGCCCGCATACGATCGGCTTCCTTGCGATCGTCGCGCTGGCCTATGCGATCCTCTACGCGATCGAAGGCTTCGGCCTCTGGCGCAACGCGCGCTGGGCGGAATATCTCACCGTGATCTCGACCTCGCTGTTCATCCCGATCGAGATCTACGAGATGGCGCGCCACTTCACGCCGATGAAGCTCGGCGGGTTGATCGTCAACATCGCGATCGTCGTCTACCTCGTGCGGCTGCTGCGCCTGCAACTCGCCGCCGAGCACGTGCCCGTGGCACCGCCGTCGTGACGGCGCTGCGCTGGGCTCTGCTGTGGTCGGCGCTGATCGCGACGCCCGGCTGCGACAAGCCGCCGCCGCCCGCGCCGGCACCGGCGGCCGTGCAACTGGCGCCGACGCCGACACCGCCCCCGCCATCGCCGGTCGCGAAGCCCGTGATTCCCGCGGCGCCTCCCGTCGAAGAACATGCGCCGGTCGCGGAATCGCACGCGTCGAAAACGTCAGCCGCGTGCCTTGCGAAAACCGCCGGCACCGGCGGCGTGCGCGCGACCGAAGTCCACCGCTGGGTCGACGCCGCCGGCATCACGCACTACTCGGACCAGGCGCCGACGTCGGCCGTCAGCGGCCATCGCGTGCTCGAAGTGAAGGGCGTGCCGCCGGTCGAGGTCGAGGCGAGCGGCTACGACGTCAGCCTGCCGTCCGGGCTCGAGCAGCGCGCGATCGTCGACGCGCTCGCGGTGCAGCGCGTGTTCCACGAGGCGCTCGGCATCGACGCGCCGGCCGATATGAAGCTCAGGATCGTGTTCGTCGGTGATGCCGGCGCGTATTCGAAGCTCGTCGGCGGCGGCGTGCTCGGCGCGTCGACCGGCGCATACGTGCCGCCGCTGCACACGATCTACGTGCGCATGCAGGGCGACGACGAGCTCGCGTTCTCGATCCTGCGCCACGAGATCACGCACGCGCTGATCCACGAGGAAGTCGGCAACCTGCCGGTGCCGCTCAACGAAGGGCTCGCCGAATACTTCCGGCGCTACCGCGTCGCCGGCATGGGCGGCGAGATCGACGTCGCGGCCGATCGCGCCGCGCTGCTCGGCTCGGCGCCGGAGGGCGACGGCAGCGATGCGCTGGTCGAGCTCCTCGCGCACGCCGGGCCCGAGTTCTACGCCGAGGATCGCGATCGACGCTACGTCCGCGCCTACGCGCTGGTCGCCGTGCTGATGCGGGGCGCCGAGGGCACGGCGGCCCTTCACGAAGTCCTCGCCCGGCAGCGGGCGGACCCCTGCGTGCCGGTGCCGGTCGAAACCCTCCTGGATACCTATTACCCGGGCGGCCTCGCCGCGCTCACGGCCGACTGGACGGCGTTCCTGCGCGATCCGGCGGCCCAGATCCGGACGTATTGACGGCTGCCGGAGCGCGTCCCGAAGGGCACTTGACAGGGCGCCCCGACCCTGTCGCCTGTTGGCAAACGTTCAGGTACACTCGCGCCGCTGTGTTTGCACGGTCACCGGCTCTTTGACCCGATGCAGCGCCGATCAACGATCCGCTACGTCGCTTCACGTACACCTGCACACCCAGTGTTCGACACGCCTTGCTGGCGTGAGCAGTTCAACCAAGTTCAAAATCTGTGGAGAGTTCCATGTCGGATCGTCAGATCGGTACCGTCAAGTGGTTCAACGAGAGCAAGGGCTTCGGCTTCATCAGCCGTGAGAACGGACCGGACGTGTTCGTGCATTTCCGTGCGATCAGTGGCACCGGTTTCCGTACGCTGCAGGAAGGCCAGAAGGTCAGCTTCCGTGTCGTGCAGGGCCAGAAGGGCCTGCAGGCGGAAGACGTGACCGCAGCCTGATCAAATTCCCCTGAAAGAATTTTCGCAAGGCCGCGGCAACCGCCGCGGCCTTTTTCTTTTCAGAGCCGTCAGGGCGGCACGGCTGCGCCGCGCCTCGTGAGGTCGTTCGCCCTTCGGGCTCACTCGCCAGGAAGTCAGGACGACGCGCTTGCTCTACCGACTCCTGACGAGGCGGCGAAGCCGCCGACCTGACGAGGGCGCAAAGCGCCCGACCTTACGCCTCCGATTCGACGTGGCATCATGAAGCGACCTCCCAAGGCGCTCCCATGACCCGCGAACCCGAGCTCATCGTCGAGCCGCGCCTGCACGATCTCGGCGACGGCTTCGTCGTGCGGCGCCTCCTGCCGTTCCGCCTGCGCCGGCACGTCGGGCCGTTCGTGTTCTTCGATCATTTCGGCCCGGTCGAGCTCGCTGCGGGTCGCGGCATGGACGTGCGGCCGCATCCGCACGTCGGCCTCTCGACGCTGACCTATCTCTACGAAGGCGCGATCCGCCATCGCGACAGCCTCGCGTCCGACCAGGTGATCCGTCCCGGCGACGTCAACTGGATGACCGCGGGCCGCGGCATCGTGCATTCGGAGCGCACGCCCGACGCCGAGCGCGCCAGCGGGCACAAGCTGCATGGCGTGCAGACCTGGCTCGCGCTGCCGCTCGCGAGCGAGGACGCCGCGCCCTCGTTCCATCATCACGACGCGTCCTCGCTGCCGGAGACCGAGCGGGGCGGCGTGCGCCTGCGCATCGTCGCCGGCCACGCGTTCGGCCTTGCGTCGCCGGTGCGCGTCTATTCGCCGACGCTGTACGTCGACGCGACGTTCGACGCCGGGAGCCGCCTCGTGCTCTCGACCGAGCACGAGGAGCGCGCCGTGTATCCGATCGAAGGCGACATCACGGTCGGCGGCCGGCCGCTCGCGGCGGGCCACATGCACGTGCTGTCGGGCGGCGACGTCGAGATCGCCGCCGCGTACCCGGCGCGCGCGCTGATCTGCGGCGGCGCGGCGCTCGACGGCGAGCGCGTGCTGTGGTGGAACTTCGTCGCGTCGAGCCATGAGCGCATCGAGAGCGCGAAGGCGACCTGGGCGGAGCAGCGCTTCGGCCAGGTGCCGGGCGAGACCGAGTTCATCCCGCTGCCGGAGCGCTGAGCGCGTGGCGCAGTTTGCGAACTTCCGCGAGTTCTATCCTTTCTACCTCGCCGAGCACGCGACCAAGGCGTGCCGGCGCATGCATTTCGTCGGCTCGTGGCTCGTCATCGCGGTCGTGCTCGTCGCGATCGCGAGCGGCGATGCGCGCTGGCTCTGGCTCGCGCCGGTCGCGGGCTACGGATTCGCGTGGGCCGGTCATTATTTCTTCGAGAAGAACCGGCCGGCGACCTTCACGCATCCGCTCTACAGCTTCGCCGGCGACTGGGCGATGTTCTGGGACATCCTGCGGCGCCGCGTCGATCTCTGAGCGCCGCATTCCGCTGTCCGGCGCAGCGGTCTCATTCCTTGGCATGACTTCTGTCCATCGCTAGGATGACCCGCCGTCGCTAATCTCTGGCGACTTCGCTCGCGCCCGGCCGTGCCGTTGGGGCCGTCCGTCGCCGCGCGTGCACGCAACGGAGGCGTCTTCATGCGCACTCGATGGGCCGTATTCCTCGCCGTCGCCGTATCCGCCGCGCCGCTCGCGCACGCGGTCACGGTCGACGAACTTCTCGCCAAGAATCTCGAAGCGCGCGGCGGCGCCGACAAGGTCGCCGCGATCAGGACACTGAAGCTCGAGGGCAGGATCCTCTTCGGCGGCCAGTTCGAGCTCGCGCTGACCGTGTTCCAGAAGGCGCCGGATTCGGTGCGCAACGAAGCCAGCATCCAGGGCCTTACCGCCGTGCAGGCGTGGGACGGCAAGGACGCCTGGCAGATCTCGCCGTTCCAGGGCCGCAAGGATCCGGAAAAGATGACGAGCGACGACGCCAAGGCGCTCGCCGACGACGCGCCGATCGCCGGCGCGCTCATCGGCGCGAAGGAGCGCGGCGCGAAGATCGACTACCTCGGCACCGAGGACGTCGACGGCACCGACGCGCACAAGCTCAAGGTGACGCTGAAAAACGGCGACGTCGAGTACGTCTACCTCGATCCCGACCATTTCCTCGAGATCCGCACCGTCGCGCAGCGCAGCGTGCGCGGCACGCAGGTCGAGAGCACGACCGACTACGGCGACTACGAGGAAGTCAACGGCGTCTATTTCCCGTTCTCGCTCGCGACCGAGAGCAAGGCCGACGGCAACCGCTCGCAGACGACGATCGAGCACGCGGAAGCAAACGCGCCGCTCGAAGATTCGCTGTTCGCGTTCCCCGCGCCGAAGACGGGAGCGAACCCATGAGCACGCAGATCCGCATGACCTCGAACCTCCGCAAGAGCGTGCTCGCGGCGCTCGCCATCGCCTGTTGCGGCGTCGCGCTCGGCGCGAGCGCGGCCGACACGGCCGGAAAGAAGAACGAGCCGCGCTTCGACGCCGGCGTCATCTCGGGCCTCGGCGCGCGCAACATCGGCTCCGCCGCGATGAGCGGCCGCATCGCGGCGGTCGCCGCGGTGCCGGCGAAGGACGGCAAGACAACGATGCTGATCGGCGCGGCGTCCGGCGGAGTCTGGAAGTCGACCGACGGCGGCACGACGTTCAAACCCGTGTTCGACAAGCAGAGCGTGCAGTCGATCGGCTCGATCGCGATCGATCCCACGAACCACGACACGATCTGGGTCGGCACCGGCGAGTCGTGGACGCGCAACTCCGTGTCGGTCGGCGACGGCATCTACAAGTCGACCGACGGCGGCGACACCTGGACGAACATGGGCCTCAAGGATTCCGAGCGCATCGCGAAGATCATCGTCGATCCGCGCGACGGCAACACGGTCTATGCCTGCGTGCCGGGCAAGCTCTGGAGCGATTCGGCCGACCGCGGCCTCTACAAGACGACCGACGGCGGCAGGAGCTGGTCGGTCGTGCTGAAGGGCAAGAACCTCTCGACCGGCTGCTCGGGCATCAGCCTCGACGCGAAGGATCCGAACGTCATCTTCGCCGCGCTGTGGGATTTCCGCCGCAAGGGCTGGACGTTCCGCTCGGGCGGCGAGACGCCGACGTCGCCGTCCGCGAGCGGCCTGTTCCGCTCGGCCGACGGCGGGCATTCGTGGACCGAGGTCACCGACACGGCGAACAAGGGCTTTCCGAAGAAGCCCTACGGCCGCATCGCGGTCGCGGTCGCGCCGTCCGCGTCGAACGTCGTCTACGCGTTCGTCGAATCGAACGAGTCGGCGCTGTTCCGCTCGGACGACGGCGGCAAGACCTGGGACAAGCGCGACAAGAGCCAGTCGATGGTCTGGCGTCCGTTCTACTTCGCGAACCTCGTGGTCGATCCGACGAATCCGGATCGCCTGTTCAAGCCGGACTTCAACCTGATCCAGAGCCTCGACGGCGGCAAGAGCTTCGCCAACGTCAGCAACGGCACGCATGGCGACCATCACGACATCTGGATCGATCCGACCGACACCAAGCACGTCGTCACCGGCGACGACGGCGGCCTCTGGCAGTCGTACGACGGCGGCAACAAGTGGTGGAAGCAGAACAACCTGCCGGTGTCGCAGTTCTATCACGTGTCGATCGACCAGGCCGATCCGTTCCGCGTCTACGGCGGCCTCCAGGACAACAGCTCCTGGGTCGGCGACAGCCAGTATCCCGGCGGCATCACCAATTCGCGCTGGGAGAACATGTACGGCGGCGACGGCTTCTGGATGTTCGAGGACCCGGCCGATCCCAACTACATCTACGCCGAGTACCAGGGCGGCAACATCGGGCGCGTGAACCGGGCCACGCACGAGCTGCGCGCGATCCAGCCGCTGCCGGACTACAACGAGAAGCTCCGCTACAACTGGAACACGCCGATCGCGCTGTCGCCCAACGAGAAGGGCACGATCTACATCGGCGCGCAGTTCCTGTTCCGCTCGCGCGACCACGGCCAGAGCTGGGACCGCATCTCGCCGGATCTCTCGACCAACGACAAGATGAAGCAGAAGCAGGAGGAGTCCGGCGGCGTCACCGTCGACAACTCCGCGGCCGAGATGCACACGACGATCTACTCGATCTCGGAATCGCCCAAAGAGGCCGGGCTCATCTGGGTCGGCACCGACGACGGCAACGTGCAGGTCACGCGCGACGGCGGCAAGAGCTGGTCGAACGTCGTCAAGAACGTCAAGGGCGTCCCCGAGCACGCGTGGGTGTCTTGGGTACAGGCCGGCAGCTTCGATGCCGGCACCGCGTTCGTCGCGTTCGACCGCCACACGTTCGGCGACATGGCGCCGTACGTCTACAAGACGACCGACTACGGCAAGACCTGGACCGCGCTCTTGTCGCCGAAGGACGCGAAGGGCGTCCGCGGCTACGCGCACGTGATCAAGCAGGACACCAAGAAGCCGGATCTCCTCTATGCCGGCACCGAGCTCGGTCTCTGGATCACGGTCGACGGTGGCAAGGAATGGGCCGAGTTCAAGGGCGGCGACTTCCCGAAGGTCGCCGTGCGCGACCTGGCGTTCCAGGATCGCGACGCCTCGCTCGCGCTCGCCACGCACGGCCGCGGCATCTGGGTCATCGACGACCTGACGCCGCTGCGCGCGCTCGACGCGAAGACGCTCGACAGCGAAGCCGCGTTCCTCGCGACGCGCCCGATCCAGCAGCGCATCAACGCGTTCGGCGGCTGGGCCGAGGGCGACGCGGCATTCTCCGGGCCGAACCCGCCGAACGGCGCCGAGATCACGTACTACCAGAAGGGCCGCCACCTGTTCGGCAAGCTCAAGATGGACATCCTCGACGACAAGGGCGAGGTCATCGACACGATTCCGGCGAGCGTGCGCCGCGGCATCAACCGCGTGACGTGGTCGATGCGCGTCAAGCCGCCGCGCGTGCCGCCGGCGGCGCAGATTGCGTTCAACTCGACGCAGGGCCCGCGCGTGCCGCCCGGCACGTACACGGTGCGCCTGACCAAGGGCAAGGAGACCTACGAGACGAAGATCGACGTCGGGCTCGACCGCCGCGTCGCGTTCTCGGCCGCCGACCGCCGCGCGCAGTACGACGCCGCGATGCGTGTGCGCGCGCTGTTCGGCGACATGAGCGGCCTCGTCGACCAGATCAACGCCGTGCGCATGCAGGCCGACGCGACGGGCGCCAAGCTGCCGGCGAACGATGCCGCGAAGAAGGAGCTCGCCTCGCTCTCGTCGAAGGCCGACGAGATCCGCAAGAAGATCGTCGCGACGAAGGAAGGCGGCGCGATCACCGGCGAGGAGCGCCTGCGCGAGCACATGGACACGCTGTACGGCGCGATCATGTCCTACGACGGCAAGCCGTCCGATTACCAGATCGCGCGCATCGACGCGCTCGGCCGCGAGCTCGACGACGTCAAGAAGGAGTTCGCGGGCCTGCGCGAGAAGGACCTCCCGAAGGCGAACGCCGCGCTCAAGGCGAAGAACCTGCCGGAGATCGCCGTGCCCGACGCGAGCAAGGCGGCGACCGCCGACGCGGGCGTGCGCTCCGAAGAGGAAAACGAGGCGCACGCGCCCTGGGATCGCGACTGAACCTGATCACGCCCGATATTGCCGGCCGATAGCTGGCAATATCGGGCGGTGACCGAGATTCCGCTGCCCGCACCGCGCGCCGAGCGCCTGCGCTACGTCGACGCGCTCCGCGCGATCGCGGCGCTGCTCGTCGTCTGGCTGCACACTATCGCGGCGTTCGGGCGCGTCAGCCCCGAGACGCAGGCGACCGGCGGCTGGTTCCGCGCGGTCGTCGCGAACGTCGACGTCGGCCACGTCGGCGTCGTCGTGTTCTTCCTGATCTCGGGCTTCGTCATCCCGTTCAGCATCCTGCCGGACCGTGCGGCGCCGGTCGGCGCGTTCGCGATCAAGCGCTTCTTCCGCATCTACCCCGCGTACTGGGTGTCCGTGCCGCTCGCGGCGCTGGTGGTGTTCTGGATCTGGGGCACGGCGTTCAGCACGCGCGAGCTGCTCATCAACCTCACGTTGCTGCAGGACGTCTTCGGCGTGCGCGCCGCCGAGGGCGTCTACTGGACGCTGCTCGTCGAGCTCGTGTTCTACGCGCTCTGCATCGTGTTGCTCGTCACGCGGAGCCTTTTCGACGTGCGCCGCGTCGCACTCGTCGCCGCGGTGCTCGGGCTGGTCTACGTCGCCGTGCAGGCGAGCCACTGGGTGCGGCATCTCTACATCACGTCGAGCGTGCCGTACTGGTTCCTCAATCTCTCGGTGATGTTCACGGGTGCGCTGTTGCGAAGCCGCTGGGACGACACCGTCGGCCGGCGCGACCGGATCGCCGACCTGCTGCTCGGCGGGCTCATCGTGACTTACGTGCTCGTGCTCCCGATCGGCGCGTGGCTGGTGTTCGGTCCGCAGCACAACATGCCGCTGACCTATGCGATCGGCTTCGCGATCTTCATGCTCGGCGCGCGCGCCGTTCGCATCGAGACGCGCGTCAGCGACTGGCTCGGGCGCATCAGCTACTCGATCTATCTCTTCCACGTGATCGTGTTCACCGCGATCGAGTGGTGGCTCCTGAAGCAGCCCGCCGGATCGACGTGGCGCACGCAGCATCTCGGCGTCTATGCGGCCGTCGGGCTCGCGGCGGTGCTCGTCATCGCCAGCCTCAGCTACCGGCTGGTCGAAAGGCCCGGCATTCGGCTCGGCCATCGCCTCGCTACGACGTGGCAGGAGCGCGTGCTGCGGCGCCGCGGCGCAGGACAAGACACGGCCGCAGCCTCGACGTCATAACGCGCGCGTAACAGTCCGGCCCTTGCGGAACCGCGCGTCGATCCGCGAACATGCCCGGCTGGTTGGGGACGTCTCGCGAGCATGCAGGAGCAGGTCGATCATTCGCCGGCGCGGAGCGCCACGAACGCTGGCGCGCGGCTGCGCTACATCGATGCGCTGCGCGGCATCGCGGCGCTGCTCGTGCTGTGGCTCCACGTCGCGAACTACTACCGCACGCTGAGCCCCGAGACCGCCGCGCACGTGCGCTGGCTCAACGACTTCGTCTCGACGATCGACATCGGCCGCATCGGCGTCGTCGTGTTTTTCCTCATCAGCGGCTTCGTCGTGCCGTTCAGCATCCGCGCCGACAGCGCGGCGCCCGTGCAGGGCTTCGCGATCCGCCGCTTCTTCCGCATC